>NZ_JBNAFK010000009.1:0-172590 GCF_049716185.1 Kocuria sp. CH-021
CGGGGCGGGCGCCTCCGCCGGGAGGACGCGGGCGGCCGGGAGGTCGTCGCCGCCCGGCCCCGGCGCGGGGACCCAGTGGGGGTGCAGCCAGCCCGCCACGCCCACGCAGCCGGCGGCGAGCAGCGCCGTCAGGGCGCGCCGGCCGCGGTCGCCGCGGGACCGCGGCCGCCGCTGCCCGGCGGGGGGACCGTGGCGTCGGGGACTCTTCACGCCCCCATTGTGGCCCGCGCCGGCCCGGCGGCGGCGCAGCGGCCGTCCAGTGGCGGCCCAGTGGCGGCCCGGTGGCGGCCCCGGCGGCGGGCGCCGCGCGGGTCCCGCGGCCGCCCCTGCACGGGACCCGGGCCGGGGCCGCCCCGGCCCGGGCGGGTACCGCCGCCCGCGGGGCCGCCGCTATCGTAGGTGTCGGATCTGCCCACCCCACCGGGTGGTGCGGCCGTGCTCGGCCGCTGTCAGCCCTTTCCGGCCCTTCCAGGCCTTCCCAGCACGAGGAGAAACACCATGGAGTTGGACGTCACCATCGAGATCCCCCGGGGATCGCGCGTCAAGTACGAGATCGACCACGAGACCGGCCGCCTCCGCCTGGACCGCGTCCTGTTCACGTCGATGCAGTACCCCGCGCACTACGGCTACTTCGAGGACAGCCTGGGCGAGGACGGCGACCCGCTGGACGCGCTCGTGCTCCTGGACTTCGAGATCGTCCCGGGCGTGCTCGTGGAGTCCCGCCCCATCGCCGTGTTCAACATGAACGACGAGGCCGGGGGGGACGCGAAGATCCTCTGCGTGTCCACGGACAAGCGCTACGACCACATCCAGGGCCTGGACGACATCGACGAGTTCAAGCTCAAGGAGATCCAGCACTTCTTCGAGCGCTACAAGGACCTGGAGCCCAACAAGTGGGTCAAGGGCGAGGGCTGGGAGGGCCGGGAGACCGCGGAGCGCCTCGTCGAGGAGGCCCGTGAGCGCTTCGAGCAGTCCCAGTACGAGTCGGCCGCCGAGGCCGAGGAGAAGGCGCCCTCCACCGACTGAGCGGACGGCCGCGACGGCGGGGGCCGGGGACCGGGCGGTCCCCGGCCCCCGCGCGTGCCCGGCGCGCGCGGACGTGACGGGCACCCTACAGAGAATCCATGATTTTCGTTATATTGGAGGCGGCCGGCTCAGCCGGCCCGACGGCCCCGGGATGCATCCCCCCATCGGCATCCGGGCCGCCGACCGGGATCGAGGTCGCCGGAGCGCACCCGCGAGGTGCCCGGTGGCGGCGGGGGTCCCCCCACCCGCGCCGCATCCCATCGATCTCTCCCGGTCCATCCCGGCGGGCCGGCAGCCGGTCCGCCGGGAGTCGGCCGGCAGGTCCCTCGGACCTGCCGGCCGATCCCCGTTCCCCCTCCGTCCCCGCCCTCGCGCTCCTCCTCGTCCTCCTCCTTGTGACGTCCGGTCCCTGTGGTTCGATGGACCCGGAGCCGGGACGGACCCGGCGCCGTCGGAAGGATGCGCATGTTCCTGCTGGGCCCCGAGGCGGACCTCGTCTTCTCCGCGAGCGACCTGGTGCGCGCGGCCGAGTGCCCCTACGCGAGCCTGTGCGTCCTGGACGAGAAGCTGGGCCGGGCGCCCCGGCGGACCCCGGAGCGGGACGCGATGCTCGCCCGCACGGCCGAGCTGGGCGACGCCCACGAGCTCCGGGTCCTGGCCCGCCACCTGGAGACGTTCGGCCCCTGGGACGGGGCGACCGGACGGGGCGTGCACGAGGTCGAGCCGGCCCGGCGCATGGACCGGGACGAGCTGACGGCCAAGCACGCCGAGTCCCTGGGCGCCCTGCGCGCCGGCGCCGACGTGGTCTTCCAGGCCTCCTTCTTCGACGGCGCCTTCCACGGCCGCGCCGACTTCCTCGTCCGCCGCCCGGACGGCACGTACGCGGTGCACGACACGAAGCTCGCCCGGCACGCCAAGGTCACCGCCCTGCTCCAGCTCGCCGCCTACGCCGACCAGCTCGAACGGGCCGGGGTGGACGTGGCCCCCGAGGTCACCCTGGTCCTCGGCGACCAGCGGGAGGCGGTCTTCCCCGTCTCCGAGCACCTGGCGGTCTACCGCGAGCGCCGGGAGCGGTTCGTCGCGGCCGCCGCCGCGCACCGGGCGCGGACGGGCCCCGTGGACTGGCAGGACGACGGCGTCGCCCGCTGCGGCCGGTGCGAGCACTGCGCCCGGGCCGTGGCCGGGCACCGGGACCTGCTGCTGACGGCGGGCCTGTCCGTGCGGATGCGCCGCACGCTGCGCGACCGGCACGGGGTGCGCACCGTCGACGAGCTCGCGGCGCTGCCGGACCGGGGGCTCCCCGCCGCGGTGCGGCGGCTGCGGGACCAGGCCGCCATGCAGACCGGCCGGGGCGGGGAGGACGGCGCGGTCGAGTACCCGAAGGACGGGGGCACCCGCCGGGTCGCCTACCGGGTCACGGCCACCGAGCCGGTGCGGCGGCTGCCCGCCCCCGACCCCGGGGACGTGTTCTTCGACTTCGAGGGCGACCCGCTGTGGCAGGACCCCGAGGACCCGACGTCCTGGGGGCTCGAGTACCTCTTCGGCGTCGTCGAGCAGCCGCCCTCCCCCGGCGCCGCCCCCGTCTTCCGGCCGTTCTGGGCGCACTCCCGGGCCGAGGAGCGGGAGGCGCTGCGGGCGTTCCTGGACTACGTGGCCGAGCGCCGCGCCCGCTTCCCCGGCATGCACGTGTACCACTACGCCGACTACGAGAAGGCCGCCCTGCGCCGGCTCTCGCTCGTGCACGCGGTGGGCGAGGACGCCGTGGACGAGCTGCTGCGCGAGAACGTCCTGGTGGACCTCTACGACACCGTGCGGGGCAGCCTGCGGCTGTCCGAGAGCTCGTACTCCATCAAGAAGCTGGAGCCGCTCTACATGGGCGAGCACCTGCGCACCGGGGACGTCGTGGACGCCGGGGCGTCGGTGGTGGCCTACGCCGACTGGTGCGCGGCCCGGGAGGCCGGGCGGGAGGACGCCGCGCAGCGGCTGCTGGCCGGGATCGCCGACTACAACGAGTACGACTGCCTCTCGACCCTGCGGCTGCGGGACTGGCTGCTGGGCCTCGCCGGGATCTCCCCGGACCCGGCGGACCACCCGCCGCGCCCCGCCCAGGGCCGGCTCGGGCCGGCCGAGGAGCTGCCGGGCGCGGCGGCGACCGGCGCCGAGCAGCGCCTGCACGAGCACCTGGCGGACCCGGGGACCCGGGACGCCCTGACGGAGGAGGAGCGCACGGCCGTCGCGATGGTCGCCTCGGCCACCGGCTACCACCGGCGCGAGCGCAAGCAGTACTGGTGGTCCCACTTCGACCGCCTGGGGGGCCCCGTCGAGGACTGGGAGGACACCCGCGACGTGTTCGTGGTCCAGCGCGCGGAGGTGCTCGAGGACTGGGCGCAGGACCCGGCCAAGCGCCGCGGCACCGCCCCCACCCGCCTCCTGCGCCTCGCGGGCCGCTTCGGGGAGGGCTCGACGGCGAGACCGGGTGCCGCCGGGCTGTTCCTGATGTACGGGGCGCCCGTCCCCGCGCACCTGGCCGAGGACGCCGGAGCGCGCGGCAGCGGCCGCGCCGGGGACTGGACGGCCGCGCTCGAGGAGCTCGACGAGCACGAGGACGGCACGGCCGTGCTCACGGTGCGGGAGCGGCTGAGGAAGCCCAGGGACGGCCCGGCCCCCGAGCCCTGGGCGGAGCTGCCGATGGCGCTGGGCCCGGCCCAGCCGATCGCCACGCGCTCCCTCGAGGAGTCGCTGCAGGACCTCGCCGCGCGCACGGCCGACGCCCTGCCGGACCTGCCCGGGCAGCCGGGCCTCGAGCTGCTCCGGCGCCGGGCGCCGCGGCCGGCGGACGGCGGCCCCCTGCCGCGCCCGCACGAGGGCCCCGACGGCACGATCGACGCGGTGGTGCGGGCCCTGCGCTCCCTCGACCGCAGCTTCCTGGCCGTGCAGGGCCCGCCGGGCAGCGGCAAGACGTTCCTCGGCTCCCACGTCATCGGCCGGCTCGTGGCGGCCGGCTGGCGGATCGGCGTGGTGGCGCAGTCCCACGCCGTCGTCGAGAACCTCCTCACCGGGGTGCTCGAGAAGGGCGGGGTCGCCCCGGAGCGCGTCGGCAAGAAGCCGTCCGCCGCCCGGCCCGCGGACCGGGAGGTCCCGTGGCGCGAGGTGCAGGGCAAGGACTTCGCCGCGTTCCTCGCGGACGGCGGCGCCGTGCTGGGCGGCACCGCGTGGGACTTCTCCAGTGCCCGGAACCTCGAGGACGAGGCCCTGGACCTGCTCGTCGTCGACGAGGCCGGGCAGTACTCGCTGGCCAACACCCTGGCCGTGTCCCGCGCCGCGCGGCGCCTGCTGCTGCTGGGCGACCCCCAGCAGCTGCCGCAGGTCTCGCAGGGCACCCACCCCCTGCCCGTGGACGAGTCGGCGCTGGGCTGGCTCTCCCGCGGATCGCCCACCCTGCCCGCCGAGCACGGCTACTTCCTGGACCGCACCTGGCGGATGCACCCGGCCCTGTGCGAGCCGGTCTCCGAGCTGTCCTACGCGGGCCGGCTCGGCTCCGCGCCGGCCGCCGGCCGGCGCGAGCTCACCGGCGTGGCCCCGGGCCTGCGCACCTGCTACGTCGAGCACACCGGCAACCGCACGGCCTCGCCCGAGGAGGCCCGGCGCGTCGTGGAGCTGGCCCACGAGTTCGTCGGCACCCCGTGGCGCTCCGGCCCGGACGCCCTCCCCGCGGCGCTGACGCCCGAGGACGTCCTCGTGGTGGCCGCGTACAACGCCCAGGTCGAGCTGATCGGCCGCGCGCTCGCCGACGCGGGGCTGCGGGACGAGGAGGGCGGCGGGGTCCGCGTGGGCACCGTCGACCGGTTCCAGGGCCAGGAGGCCCCCGTGGTGATCGTGTCGATGGCCGCCTCCGCCGCCGACGGCCCGCGCGGCATGGAGTTCCTGCTCTCCCCCAACCGGCTCAACGTGGCGGTCTCCCGGGGACAGTGGTGCGCCGTCCTGGTGCGCTCCCCCGCCCTGACGGACTACCTGCCCGCCACCCCGGAGGCGCTGCAGGTGCTCGGCCGCTTCACGCGGCTGTGCCGCCGCGGACGGTCCGCGGGGCTGCCGTGAGCCCCGAGCGCGTGCCCTACGTCCTGCACTTCGAGTCCAGGACGGTGGTGCTCGGGGAACCGGCCCACCTGGAGGAGCTGGACGCCCTGCTGCGCCGCGCCGACGTCCCGACCCGCCCCACCTACTGGCACGGCATGCGGGCGGAGGATCCCGGGGCGGCGCTCAACAGCGTGGGCACCGACCTCACCGCCGAGCAGTTCTGGGACCGCGTGGACGCCGGGGCGTTCGCCGCCGCCCGGTGGCCCGTGGACCTCGACGGCCCGCTCTACCTCCCGGTCCCGCCGGGGTGGCTGCAGCGGGCCCGGGCGTGGGAGTACGATCCCGTGGCGCCGGCGCTGGGCGCGGCGGCCCCGGGCGGGTGGCTGCGGGCGCCGGGCTGGGCGGGCACCGAGAACAACGACGCCGGGGCGCCCGTGGGACTGCTCCAGCTGACCGACCCGGACTCCTTCTGGGTGCTCGGCTCCGACGCCGACCTGGCCGAGGTCGCCGCCACGGCCAAGGAGCTGGCGGGGTTCCGGCAGGGCTTCGACCGGCTCACCGCCTACTTCGGCCCGGACGACCGGATCGGCTGCCTGCGCCTGCCGGTGGTGTGCCGGGAGCCCCTGGAGGACGAGCTCATCGTGCAGGGCGTCGACATCGAACCGCGGTTCTGGGAGTGAGTCCCGGCCGCGCCCCCGCTCCCCGGCGGCCTCCGTGCCCGATACTGGGACCGTGTACGTCGTGACCCTGGAGCAGCGCCGCCGCGAGGCGGGCGACCTCGTGCCGGGCCTCCTGCGCCGTTTGGCGGACCTCGGGACCGTGGTGCCGTTCCAGCGTGCCCGGGCGCACGCGGTCCAGGGCATCACCGCCGATCCCGGCGCCGCGGTCGAGGCCGTGCTCGCCGGGCTGCGCGGCGGGGCCTGGAGCGCGGGGATCGGGGTGGGGCCGGTCCGCCTCGAGACCGCGACCGACCCGGAGGGCCGGACGGGCCTGCGCGCCGACGGCCCCGGGACCGTGCACGGCCGCCGCGCCGCGGAGGCCGCCGGGGGTCCCGGCGGGCGGGTGCCCGTGCACGTGGCCGCCGACGACGGTCCGGCCGCGGCGCAGGCACAGGCCGTGCTGCGGCTGCTGGGCCGGATCGTGGCGGAGCGCAGCGACGCCGAGTGGCGCGTGGTGGACCTGCTCGTGCCCGGGGCCCGCGGCCAGCAGAAGGTCGTGGCCGCGGAGCTCGGCATCTCCCCGCAGGCCGTCTCCAAGGCGGTGGCGCGCTCGCTGTGGCAGGAGGAGTGGGACGCCCGCCCCGCGGCGGCCCGGCTGCTGGGCCTGTGCGAGCCGGCCCGGGACGGACCGGCCGGCGGCGGGGCTCAGGGCTCGACGATGAACTCCTCGGAGATCATCCACTCGTAGGCGACGTCGGCCGGGTCCCGCCCCTCGACGTCCACCTGCCGGTTGAGCTCCTGCATCACGTCGTCGGTGAGCGCCGCGGAGATGGGCTCCATGACCTCCGTCATCCCGGGGAACTCCTCCAGCAGCTCGGTGTTGTACACCGGTGCGGCGTTGTAGGCGGGGAAGAACTGCCGGTCGTCCTCGAGCACGGTCAGGTCCAGGGCGGGGATCCGGCCGTCCGTCGAGAAGACCTCCCCGAAGTTGCACTCCCCGTCGTCCGTGGCCGAGTAGATGGCGCCCGTGTCGTAGATGCCGATGTTGTCCTCCGGCACCTCGCTGCCGCGGTCCAGGCCGTAGTGGGCGAGCAGGGGCGTGAGCCCGTCGCTGCGGGAGTTGAACTCGGACTCGACGCAGAACGTGCGCTCCGCCCGCGGCAGGCTCGCGATGTCCGAGATGGTCTCCAGTCCGTTGGCCTGCGCGTACTCGGAGCGCACGGCCATGGCGTAGGTGTTGTTCAGCGCGGCCGGCTCGCCCCACGTCAGCCCGTTGTCGAGGTCCGCCTCCCGCACGGCCTCCCACTGCTCCTGCTGGTCGGGGATGCCGCTCTCGTTGCCCAGGTACGTCAGCCACGCCGTGCCGGTGTACTCGTAGGTGAGGTCCGCGTCCCCGCTGAGCATGAGCTCGCGCACCGGCTGGGAGCCGGGCACGTTGGTGATGTCCTCGGTCTCGAAGCCCGCGGCCTCCATGGCCAGCACGGCGATCTTGCCGAGGATCAGCTGCTCGGTGAAGTTCTTGGACGTGACCCGCACCTCCGTGTCCTCGGCGCCCTCGACGGGCTCGATGGAACCGGGCTCGGCGGCGGGGACGTAGGCGGTGGAGGGCTCGAGCCCGCACCCGGTCAGGAGCAGGCCGGCGCAGGAGAGCAGCAGGGCGCCGCCGGCGGCACGGGAGGTTCTCATCGCAGTCCCTTCGGGCGTGCGACGTGCTCCACCACGCGGCCGATCCAGTCGATGGCGAGCGCGAGCAGCGCCACGAGGATCGAGCCGGCGATCAGCACCCGCACGAGGTTGAGGTTGACCCCGGTGGTGATCAGCAGACCGAGTCCGCCGCCGTTGACGAACGTGGCCAGGGTCGCGGTGCCGACCACCAGGATCAGGGCGGTGCGCACGCCGGCCAGCATGACGGGCACGGCCAGGGGCAGCTCGACGCGGAACAGGACCGAGGCGGCGCTCATCCCCATGCCGCGCCCGGCCTCGACGAGGCTGCGGTCCACGCCGTCGAGGCCGACCATGGTGTTCTTCAGGACGGGCAGGATCGCGTAGACGATCAGCGCCACCACGGCCGCTTGGAAGCCGAAGCCGAACCAGAAGGCGAACAGGACGATGAGGCCCACCGCCGGTGCGGCCTGGCCGATGTTCGCCAGCGCGATCACGGGGCCGGTGAGGAAGCGCAGCGGCTTGCGGGTCAGGAGGACGCCCACGGGGATCGCGATGAGCAGGACCACCACCGTGGCCACGACCGTGAGCTGCAGGTGCTCCACGGTGTAGCTCCACAGCGACCCGGGGCTCAGGGTCACGGCCTCCGTCTCCGTCAGCTCCGCCGTGGACAGCCACAGCACGAGCAGGCCCAGCGCCACGAGGATCGCGAGCGGCTGCAGCAGCAGGCCCTTCCAGGTGCGCTGGTCCGGGTCCACCGGGGACGGGCGGGACTCCGGGGCGTCCCCGGGGTCCTGCTCCGCGGCGGCGGGGCGCTCGGTCTGCGTGCTCATCGGTCCCCGCCCTCCGAGGTGGTGCTCACCGCGGGCATCTCGCCCGTGTTGTGGCCGAGCGGGGCGTCCTCCGCGGCCACGGCCCGGCGGGCCTCGGTGATCGCGGCCATGACGGTCTCCACGTAGATGACGCCCTCGAACCGGTCCCGCGCCCCCACCACGAGGGCGGCCCCCGTGCTGGAGACGAGCATCGTGTCCAGCGCGTCGTTGAGCGTGGAGCTGGTGCCGACCAGGGGCAGGCGCTCGTTGCGCTCCCCGGGGACGGTGTCGAAGCGCTCCAGCTGCCGGCGGGAGGCCCAGGACAGCGGCCTGTCCCGGTCGTCGACGACGACGACGTCCCGGGTGCCCGCCTCGTCGATCCGTCCGAGCACGGCCCGGACGTCCTCGCCGGGACGGGTGGTCACCGCGGGGACGAGGTCGACCTCCCGGACCCGGGTGAGGGTGAGCTGCTTGAGGCCCGCACCGGAGCCGATGAAGTCCTCCACGAACTCGTCGGCCGGCTCGGCCAGGATCCGTTCGGGGGCGTCGTACTGGACGATCCGGGCGCCCTCGTCGAAGACCGCGATCCAGTCGCCGAGCTTGACCGCCTCGTCGAAGTCGTGGGTCACGCACACGATGGTCTTCTGCAGCTCGTGCTGGATGTTGATGAGCTCGTCCTGGAGCCGCTGGCGGGTGATGGGGTCCACGGCGCCGAACGGCTCGTCCATGAGCAGCACGGGCGGGTCCGCGGCCAGGGCCCGGGCCACGCCGACGCGCTGCTGCTGCCCGCCGGAGAGCTCCCGGGGATACCGGTCGCGGTAGACGGCGGGGTCGAGGGAGACGAGCTCGAGGAGCTCGTCCACCCGCGCGGCGATGCGCTTCCGGTCCCAGCCGAGCATCTTCGGGACCATCCCGATGTTGGTGGCCACGCTCATGTGCGGGAACAGCCCGCCGGCCTGGATCACGTAGCCGATGCCGCGGCGCAGCTCGTCGCCGTTCATCGAGGTCACGTCCTGGCCGTCGATGACGATCCGCCCGTCGGTGGGTTCGATGAGCCGGTTGATCATCTTCAGCGTGGTGGTCTTCCCGCACCCGGAGGGGCCCACCAGCATGACGATGCTGCCGGCGGGGATCTCCAGGGTGAGGCCGTCGACCGCGGCCTTGGCCTGCCCGGGATAGCGCTTGGAGACGTTCTCCAGGAGGATCCGGGCCCCGGTGACGGAGGAGTCGTTGCTGGTGGTGGTCACGGAGTCAGACACGGATACCTCGCGATGTGGTGAGTCGGCCGAGCAGCACGAGCAGCCCGTCCAGGATGAGTGCGACGACGATGACGGCGACGACGCCGGTGACGACCGACGCGAAGGAGTTGGCGCCCCCGAGCCGCGAGAGGCCCGAGAAGATGAACCCGCCCAGACCGGGGCCGAGCACGTAGGCGGCGATGGCGGCCACGCCCATCACCATCTGCGCCGATACCCGCATGCCGGCCTGGATGACCGGCCAGGCCATCGGCAGCTCCACCCGCAGGAAGGTCGCCGCCCTCCCCATGCCGAGCCCGCGCGCGGCCTCGACGGTGGCCTGCGGGACGCCGGCCAGCCCGACGACCGCGTTGCGCAGCACGGGGAGGGCGGCGAAGAAGGTGACGACCACGACCGCGGGCGTCACCCCGAAGCCGAGCGGGGCGATCAGCAGGCCGATGAGCGCGAAGGACGGGATGGTCAGCCCCACGGCGGAGACGTTGTTGGCCACGGTCGTGAGCCGCGGCGAGCGGTAGCACAGCGCCGCGATGCCCACGGCGAGGACGGTGGCCAGGATCAGGCACTGGACCACCAGGGAGAAGTGCTGCCAGCTGGAGAAGAGGATCTGCTCCCACCGGTCGGACACGTACTCGATCACGGCTCACCTCTCGGTCGTCGTCGATGACGTCGTCACCCGGTCTGCCGAAACCCTATCATTCCATCCGCATGGATGTGATCCAGATCACAGGAAGGGGCGTGTGCGACGGCCGTGCGGCCTCAGAGCAGCGAGCGCAGGATGCGGGCGACACCGTCCTCGTAGACCGTGTGCGTCACCTCGTGGCACGCGGCCGCGACCTCGTCCGGGGACTGGCCCATGGCCACGCCGCGGGCCGCCCAGTCGAGCATCTCGATGTCGTTGCGGCCGTCGCCGACCGCGACCGTGTGGGACGGGTCCACGCCGAGCCGGCGGCGGACCTGCTCCAGGGCACTGGCCTTGGAGACGCCGTTGGCGGCGATGTCGAGCCAGGCGCTCCAGCCGACCGAGTAGGTGACGCCGTGCAGCCCGGCCTCGTCGATCGCCAGGGCGAACTCCTCCGGGGTGTGCTCGGTGCTGTACACCACCATGCGCACGGCCTTCATCCGCGCCAGCTCGTGCAGGTCCACGCCGATCGCCTCGATGCCGAAGGACGCGTCCTGGAAGCGCTCCGTGGAGTAGAAGGACCCGTCCTCGGTCTCGAGGGCGAACTTCGCGGTGGGCAGGCGCTGCTCGAGGGCCTCGAGGGCCTGGCCGGGGTCGAAGGAGACGCACTCGAGCACCCGGTGGTACTCCGGCAGCTCCGGGTCCAGCTCGAGCGTCATGCCCCCGTTGGAGCACACGGCGTAGCCGCGCTCCTGGCCGATCAGCTCGACCACGGGCAGGGTCGCCCCCTTGGAGCGGCCGGTGGAGATGACCACGTGGTGGCCGGCCTCGAGCACGGCTTGGGCCGCCTCGCGCACCGGCCGGGACATGTGGCCGTCGTGGTCGACGAGCGTCCCGTCGACGTCGAGGGCCACCAGGTACTGGACGCCGGCCTCCTTCTTCCACCCGTTCGAGCGGGGAGGCTGGACCTTGAGGGGGATCCGGACGTCGGCGGCGGAGCGCGCGGGCGCGGTGGTGCCGCCGGCGGAGTCGCTGAGGTCCTCCGAGTGATCGACCTTCAGCGGGACGGTGGAGTTGATGCCGACGAGTTCGTGCTGGTCCTCGGTGCCAGCTGTCTTTTCTTTTGTCATGCGGGACATGGTGCCACATCACACCGACAGGATGGCCGGGATTTCGACGTGAGCTGAACGGGAGCCGAACGCCGTCCGGCGGCTCAGCGACGGACCGGGATGACCTCCTGGCCGCGCAGGTAGGGCCGCAGCGCCTCGGGCACGCGCACCGAGCCGTCGACCTGCTGGTGGGTCTCGAGGATGGCCGCCAGCCACCGGGTGGTGGCCAGCGTCCCGTTGAGGGTGGCCACGGTGCGGGTGCCGCCCTTGCGGACCGCGCCGGCGGCGTCCGTGGTCTCCGGCAGCCGCTCCCGGATGTTGAGCCGCCGCGCCTGGTAGGTGGTGCAGTTCGACGTCGAGGTCAGCTCCCGGTACTTGCCCTGGGTGGGCACCCACGCCTCGCAGTCGAACTTGCGGGCGGCGGAGGTGCCGAGGTCCCCGGCGGCGGTGTCGATCACCCGGTAGGCGAGCTCGCACTTGGCGAGCATCTCCTCCTCCCAGGCGAGCATCCGCGCGTGCTCGGCCTCCGCGTCCTCCGGGGAGCAGTAGACGAACATCTCGAGCTTGTTGAACTGGTGCACGCGGATGATGCCCCGCGTGTCCCTGCCCCCGGAGCCGGCCTCGCGGCGGTAGCAGGAGGACCAGCCGGCGTAGCGCAGCGGCCCCTCCGAGAGGTCGAGGATCTCGTCGGCGTGGAACCCGGCCAGGGGCACCTCCGAGGTGCCCACGAGGTAGAGCTCGTCCTTGCCCACGTGGTAGATCTCGTCGGAGTGCGCGACGTCGAAGCCCGTGCCGCTCATGATCTCGGGGCGCACGAGGTTCGGGGTGGTCATGGGGACGAACCCGTTGTCCACGGCCTGGTCCTGGCCCATGAGCAGCAGCGCGGTCTCGAGCCGGGCGACGTCCCGCTTGAGGAAGTAGAACCGGGCGCCCGAGACCTTGGACCCCCGCTCCATGTCGATGCCGTCCACGAGCTCGCCGATCTCGAGGTGGTCCTTCGGCTCGAGCCCCTCGGCGGCGAAGTCGCGGGGCTGCCCGACCGTCCGGAGCAGGACGAAGTCGTCCTCGCCGCCGGCGGGGACGCCCTCGAGGACGAGGTTGTCCACGACCGCGACGAGCTCGTCCTGCCGGGCCCGGGCGGCCTCCGACGCCGCCTGCGCCTCCTTGACCCGGGCCGCCAGGTCCTTCACCTCGGCGAGCAGGGCCTGCTTCTCCTCGCCCCGGGCGCGGGCCACCTGCTTGCCGAAGGCGTTCTGCTCGGCCCGCAGCGACTCGTACTCGGTGATCAGCCGGCGGCGCTCGACGTCGGCCTCCAGGATCCGGTCGATCAGGGAGACGTCCGCCCCGCGGGCACGCTGGGAGGCGCGGAAGACGTCGGGGTTCTCACGGAGCTGGTTGATGTCGATCACCCTGACAGGGTACCCAAGTCCTCCGGGGCGCGACCGGGTTAGGGTGGAGGCCCGCCGCGATCCGCCCGGCGCCCCGGGCCCGCGGCACCGCGCCGCGGCCCACCGCCCCCATCGCACGGCGGCACCGGTCCCCCGGCGCCGCAGAACCGAGGAGTCCTTCCGTGACCGCCACCCCAGTGGCCCGCAAACGGGTCGCCGTCGTCATCAACCCCATCAAGGCCGACGCGGACGTCGCCCGCGACGCGATCATCATCGGCTGCCGCAAGGGCGGGTTCCCGGACCCCGTGTTCTTCGAGACGGCGGAGGACGACCCGGGCGCCGCCATGACCCGGCGGGCGCTCGAGCAGGACGCCGACCTGATCGTCGCCGCCGGGGGCGACGGCACGGTCCGGGCCGTCGCGGAGGCCCTGATCGGCCACGACACCCCGCTGGGCCTGATCCCGCTGGGCACCGGCAACCTGCTGGCCCGCAACCTGGGGGCCGACCTCGGCGATCCGCACCGCAACGTGGACATCGCGCTCTTCGGCGCGGAGCGCGCCATCGACATGGCCTCGTTCCGCGTGGAGCTCCAGGACGGGACGGTGCGGGACCACGCGTTCTGCGTCATGGGCGGGGCCGGCTTCGACGCCCAGATCATGACGGACACCCGGGACGAGCTGAAGAAGCTGGTCGGCTGGGCGGCCTACGGGGAGGCCGGGGTCCGGCACCTGATCGCGCCCCCGCGGTGGGCCCGCTTCCGGATCGACGAGGGCGAGTGGCAGAGCCGCCGGGTCCGCTCCGTGATGGCGGCCAACTGCGGGATCCTGACCGCGGGCCTGATCCTGGTCCCGCAGGCGAAGATCAACGACGGCCTGCTGGACCTCGTGGTGATGTCCCCGCGCAGCACGCTCGAGTGGGCGCTGATGGCCGCCAAGGTCGTGTTCCGGCAGCGGCGGGACCTGCCCGTGATCGAGTTCTTCGCCGCGAAGAAGGTGCGCGTGGAGTTCCACGAGCCCATCGAGTCCCAGATGGACGGGGACGGCACCGGGGTGATCACCGGGTTCGAGTCCGAGATCCTCCCGGGCGCGCTCTCCGTGCGGGTGCCGCCCACGCAGGGCGACTGACGCCCGCGCCGCTGCCGGCGCGGGTCAGCCGGCCGGGTCGGGCCTGCGGCTCAGGCCCGCCACGAACGCGCCCACGAGGGCGAGCACGGCCAGGCCCGTGGCCACGAGCGGGCCCCGGCCGCGGTCCGGAAGGGAGGCGCCCGGCTCCGGGACCACCCGGGAGGCCGGCACGAGCTCGAGCGCGTCGGCGGCCGTCGGGTCGCCGACGACGGGACCGGGGCCCGCCTCGACGCGGACCACCTCGGTGGGCCCGGGCGGCGCGGACGCCGCCGCGGGCGGCGCGGCGAGCGCGCAGGCCAGGAGGGCGGGGGCCGCGGCGAGGGCGAGTCGGCGGGCGGCGGGGACGGGCATGGTGGCACCTCCGGTCGGGCTCGGTCCCGACCCGGGGGGTCGATCGACACCGGCTGAAGATCGCGGGCACGGACGCGCCCGCACTCCCCATGGTGCATGTATTTGCAACTGCGAACAAGCGGGGGTGCGGTGCGCGTCCTCCCGTTACGCGGAGCCCGGCGCGGAGGGGGCGGACGGGGCGCCCGGGGCCCGGTGCGCGCGCCCCTGCAGGGCCGCGACCCAGGCCTCCGCCTCGCGGAAGGCGCCGTCGGAGTGCTGCCGGGCGACGGTCGCGACCTTGTGG
This sequence comes from Kocuria sp. CH-021, assembly GCF_049716185.1. Lineage (NCBI taxonomy): Bacteria > Bacillati > Actinomycetota > Actinomycetes > Micrococcales > Micrococcaceae > Kocuria > Kocuria sp. CH-021. The sequence continues at coordinate 14,364 of NZ_JBNAFK010000009.1, forward strand.
TCGGCCCGCGGATAGGACCCGAGGAAGCGCGTGCTGGGACAGACCCGGCGCAGCCCCTCGAGGGCCTCGGCCACCCGGGCGTCGAGGATGTGGCCGTCCACGTCCACGCTGAAGAAGTACTCGCCGAGGAAGTTGCCCGTGGGGCGGGACTCGATCCGGGAGAGGTTGACCCCCCGGGTCGCGAACTGCTCGAGGATCTCCATCAGGGCCCCGGCCCGGTCCTCCCACAGCGGGATGACGAGCGTGGTCCGGTCCGCGCCCGTGCGCGGCGGCAGCGGCGCCCCGGGCCGGGCCACGAGCACGAACCGGGTGACGGCGGCCCGGTTGTCCCCGATGTCCTCCGCCAGCACCTCGAGCTCGGGGTGCTGCTCGACGACCACGGGCGAGCAGACGGCGGCGTCGAAGCCGGCGTCCCGGGCGGGCGCCCCGCGCCCCGGGCCGCCGGGGAGCAGCGCGAGGGCCGCCGCCGCCGTGGAGGACGCCGGGACGTAGTCGACGTCCGGCAGCCGCGCGTCCATCCAGCCGCGCACCTGCGCCCAGGCGTGGGAGTGCGTGGAGACGGTGCGGACGTCGGCGAGCGCCGTGCCGGGCGGGGCCACCAGGACGAAGCTGATGGGCACCAGCGCCTCCCGGACGATGCGCAGCTCGCTGCCGGTGGCCACGGTGTCGAGGGTCGCGGTCACCCCGCCCTCCACGGAGTTCTCGATGGGCACCATGGCCGCGTCGACCTCGCCGGCGCGGACGGCCGCGAGGGCGACGGGCACGGAGGACACGGGGACGCGCTCCGCGTCCCGGGCGCCCTCCACGCCCAGCAGCGCGGCCTCGGTGAAGGTTCCGGCGGGACCCAGGTAGGCGTACCTCAACGGACGGTCGGGGTCTCGCCCGTCTCGGACACCATGGGCTTCTCGGCGTCCATCCACGCCCCCATGCCGCCCAGGACGTTGACGGGGTCGAAGCCGTACTGCTGGAGGTACGCCGTCGCCTTCAGCGAGCGGCCGCCCGAGCGGCAGATCACGTACACGTCCTCGTCCACCGGCACCTCGCCGTAGCGCTCCGGGAGCTGCCGGAGCGGGATGTGCTGGGCGCCGTCGATGTGCCCGGCGTCCCACTCCTCGTCCTCGCGCACGTCCAGGATGCGGGCGCCCTCGGGGATCTCCTCCACCGAGGCGCTGGGCAGGCTGTCCAGGTTCTCCATCGTCCGGGTCCTCTCTCTTGCAGGTGTGCTTGCGGCCGTCCTGCGACCGGCGGTTCTCTCGGCACCAGCCTAGTGCGCACCGCGCCGGCGCCGCCGGGCCGGGGCGGCCCGGCACCCGGTCGTGGTGCCCCGGGCGGGCGGCGAGCGGGGCGCGCAGGTGCCGGGACGGGTCGCCGCGGACGCCGCGGGCGGCCCGTTCCTGTCAGGGAGCACACAGAGTCGAAACATTGCCTGTATAAATTGTGCCCTCGCCGCCGGGAGTGCCGCGCGGCAGGTCCGACCGGGCATCCCTGCCCGGCGCCCTCGACAGAAGGAACGACGCCCATGAGCACCACCGAACCCCGGGGCGCGACACCGCTCGCCCCGGACCGCGAGGACCACGGCTTCAAGAAGGTCCTCGGCCGCCTCGACGCGATCGCGCTCGGCTTCGGCGCGATGATCGGCTTCGGCTGGGTCATCCTCACCGGCGAGTGGCTCGCCGAGGCCGGGACCATGGGCGCCGTGCTGGCCCTGGTCACCGGGGGGCTGATCATGGCCGTCGTGGGGCTCGTCTACGGCGAGCTCGTCGCCGCCATGCCGTACGCGGGCGGGGAGCACAACTACCTGCTGCGCGGCATGGGCGCGCGCTGGGCGTTCGTGGGCTCCTGGGCCATCACGGGCGGCTACATCACCATCGTGGCCTTCGAGGCCGTCGCGGTGCCGCGCACCGCGCAGTACATCTTCCCGGGCCTGAGTCAGATCCCGCTGTGGACGGTGGCCGGCTTCGAGGTGAACCTGACCTGGGCGCTGGTGGGGGCGCTGACCGCCGTGCTCATCACCGGGATCAACATCCGCGGCGTCAAGCACGCCTCCGTGGTGCAGATCTTCGTGATCCTCTTCCTGCTGATCGTGGGCCTCATGATGCTCTTCGGCGCGTTCACCGAGGGCTCCGCCGCCACCATGGAACCGTTCTTCACGCCCGGGACGGCCGGCTTCTTCCTCGTGCTCGTGACCGTCCCGTTCCTGTTCGTCGGCTTCGACGTCATCCCCCAGGTCTCCGAGGAGATGCACCTCCCGCCGAAGAAGCTCGGCGGCACCATCATCGTCTCCGTGCTGCTCGCCGCCGCCTGGTACGTGATGGTCGTGCTCACCACCTCCGCGTCCATGTCCGCCGAGGACCTCTCCGGCGCGGACATCGCGGTGGCCGACGCCATGGGCTCCGCCTTCGACAGCCCGGTCGTGGCCAACCTGCTCATCGCCGGCGGTCTCGCCGGCATCCTCACCTCCTGGAACTCCCTGCTCATGGGCGCGTCCCGGCTGCTGTGGGCGCTCGGCAACTCCCGGATGGTGCCGCGGTGGTTCGGCCGCCTGCACCCGAAGTACGGCACCCCGGCCAACGCCCTGCTCTTCGTGGGCGCCGTGTCCTTCGTGGCGCCGTTCTTCGGCGCGGAGATGCTCGGCTGGCTCGTGGACTCCGGCTCCCCGTCCATCGTGATCGCCTACGCCCTGGTCTCCGTGGTCTTCGTGATCCTGCGCCGGCGCGAGCCCGGCATGGAGCGCCCCTTCCGGATCGGCGGCCGCCGCCACGGCGGCACGGCGATCGGCGTGCTCTCCGTGGTCCTGTGCCTCGCGCTGATCAGCCTGTACCTGCCCGGCATGCCCGCGTTCCTGAGCGCGCCCGCCTGGACCATCTTCGGGCTGTGGTGGCTGCTCGGGCTCGTCTTCCTGCTGCGCATCCCCACCGGGATCCGGCCGGGGCCCGACGCCGAGCACCGGCTCGTCGCCGAGGTCGAGCGCCGCCGGCAGCAGGCCTGAGACCGCCGCGCGCCGGGCACGGCTGCCCTAGGCTGTCCCCGGCGCGCCGACGAGGAGGAGGACTGCCCATGGTCACGGTCGCCCAGGTGCTCGCCCTGCCCGGACTCGGACTGGAGCCCGTGGTCGGGGCGGCCACCGACCTGCCGGTGAGCTGGGTGGTGACCAGCGAGCTCGCCGACCCCACCCCGTACCTGGAGGGCGGCGAGGTCCTCCTGCTGACCGGCATCCACACCTCCGCCCGGGCGCACTCCTGGACGGAGTACGTCCGTCGGCTCACGGACCGTGGCGTCGTGGCGCTGGGGCTGGGCGTGGGCGAGCGGCTGTCCTACCCCGACGTGCCGGACGCGCTCGCCGCCGCGTGCCGGGGCGCCGGGCTGACCCTGTTCCGGGTGCCGGAGCGCACTCCCTTCCTGGGCATCATCAGCGCCACGGCCGAGATGCGCGCGGCCGAGGCCCGCACCGCGCTCGAGGCGATGCTCTCCGAGCAGCGGAGCCTGACGCGGGCGGCCGTGGGGCGCAACGGCCCGGCCCGCGTGGTGCGCACGCTGGTGGCGGTGCTCGGCGGCGGATGGGCGGGCGTCTGCGCGGCCGACGCCCGGGTCGTGGAGCGCTCCGGGCCCGGCCTGCCCGCGCTCCCCTCGGGCCGGACGCTCCCCGAGCTCCTCGACCGGCTGCGTCCGGCCGGGCTCCGCGGGTCCCTGAGCGAGTCCGGCCCGGAGGGCGCGGTGGTCGTCCACCCCCTCGGGGTGGACGGCGTCCCCCAGAGCTACCTCGTGGTGGTCCTGCCCGGTCCGGCGGACCCCGTCCGGACGGGCGTCATCGCCACCGCCGTGGCCCTGCTCTCCCTGCACGCGGAGCGTGCCGCGGAGCAGGCACTGTTCCGCCGCCGGGTCCGTGCGGGGGCCCTCGCCCTCCTGCTCAACGGCGAGGTGCGATCGGCGGACGCGCTGCTGGGGGTGGCGGACGACACGACGTGGTCGGCGGCGCCCCGGGTGCGGGTGGCCCGCCTGCGCGGCGGCGCCGAGGCGCTCCGGGACGGCGTGCGCCGCCTCGAGGCGGCCACCGGACCGGGCGAGCGGCCCGTGCTCGTCGGCGCACCGGCCACCGGGCCCTCCGGCGAGCAGACGGCCGCGCTGCTGCTGGAGGACCTCCCCGAGCGGCTGGCCGAGGTGCGTGCCGCCGTGGAGGCCTCGGGCCTGCGGGCGGGCATCGGCGGACCGTCGACCGTCCACGGGACGGACGCGAGCGACCGGGGGGCCCGCGAGGCCCTGGAGCGCACCACGGACCGCCGGCCCGTCGGCACGTGGGACGACCTCGTGGCGGGCGGCGTCGCCGACCTCCTGCCGCCCGAGACCGCCCGGGCCTGGGCGCAGCTGCTGCTGCAGCCCCTGGAACGGGCCGGGCGGGCGGGTCTGCTGCGCACGTTCCTCGCGCACAACGGCAACCGCAGCGCAGCGGCCGACGCCCTGGGCATCCACCGCAACACCCTGCAGCAGCGGCTGCAGGAGATCGAGGAGGCGCTCGGCCGGTCCGTGGACGACCCGCAGCTGCGCGCGGAGCTGTGGCTCGCCCTGCGTCTCGCCGACCGGCCGGACCCCTCGGCGCCGTAGCCGGTCGCCGCGCTCCACGTCAGTGTGCATTGTGCACAGATTTCGGGCGATGATTCAGCAGCTTGCTGGACCGGTCAGGCGTTAGCCTGGGAGCAGTCGAGCGGCCGCCCGGCGCCGGTCCCGTCCCGGCCCGTCGTCACACCGTGACGACGTCCCCGCGGAGGAGCCCGGCCGGAGTCCTACGATGGACGGGCGGGCCCAGTGCTGTCGCCCGCCCGTCCGACGAACCCCTTGACGCAGCGCAGGCACCACCGGCGCCCGGTGGTGCGGTGCGCGTCGACCAGAGAGGCTGAACACATGAGCATCACGGAGAAGGCCCGCACGGCCACCGGCATGAAGGAGCGCATCGAGGCGGTCCTGGCCGCCACCCCCACGGGGCTGCTGATCGGCGGCCAGTGGCGCGAGGCCTCGGACGGGGGGACGTTCGAGGTCGAGAACCCCGCCACCGGCGAGGTCCTGGCCACGATGGCCTCGGCCACCCGCGAGGACGCCCAGGCCGCCATGGACGCCGCCGCCGACGCCCAGGAGTCCTGGGCCCGCACCCCGGCCCGGGAGCGCTCGGAGATCCTGCGGCGGGCCTTCGACCTCGTGCAGGAGCGCGCCGAGGACCTCGCGCTGCTGATGACCCTGGAGATGGGCAAGCCCCTGGCCGAGGCGGCCGGGGAGGTCAAGTACGGGGGCGAGTTCCTGCGCTGGTTCGCCGAGGAGGCCGTGCGCGACTACGGCCGCTACCTCGACACCCCCGAGGGCAACCTGCGGATGCTGGTCACGCACAAGCCGGTGGGCCCGTGCCTGCTGATCACCCCGTGGAACTTCCCGCTGGCGATGGCCACCCGCAAGGTCGCCCCGGCCGTGGCCGCCGGCTGCACCATGGTGCTCAAGCCCGCCCGGCTGACCCCGCTGACCTCCCAGTACTTCGCCCAGCTCATGCTGGACGCCGGGCTGCCGGCCGGGGTGCTCAACGTCGTCTCCTCCAAGTCCGCCTCGGCGGTGTCCGAGCCGATCATGGCCGACCCGCGGCTGCGGAAGGTCTCCTTCACCGGCTCCACCCCGGTGGGCAAGCAGCTCATGAAGCTGGCCACCGACAACGTGCTGCGCACCTCCATGGAGCTCGGCGGCAACGGGCCGCTGATCGTCTTCGAGGACGCCGACATCGACAAGGCCGTGGCCGGGGCGATGGCCGCGAAGATGCGCAACATGGGCGAGGCCTGCACCGCCGCCAACCGGCTGCTCGTGCACGAGGACGTCGTCGAGGAGTTCGTGGCGAAGCTGGCCGAGAAGATGGCCGCACTCACCGTGGGCAACGGTGTGGAGGACGGGGTCACCGTGGGCCCGATGGTCGAGGCCAAGGCGAGGGACTCCGTGGAGGAGTTCGTCACCGACGCCGTTGAGCGCGGGGCGAAGGTCGTCGTGGGCGGTTCCCGCGTGGACGGGCCCGGCTACTTCTTCCAGCCCACCCTGCTGCGCGACGTCCCGCGGGACGCGAGGGCGGTGACCGAGGAGATCTTCGGCCCCGTCGCCCCGGTCGTCACCTTCGCCGACGAGGACGAGGCCGTGGCCCTGGCCAACGCCACCGAGTACGGGCTGGCCTCCTACGTGTTCACCGAGAACATCTCCCGCGGCCTGCGCATCGGCGACCGCATCGAGTTCGGCCTGATGGGCCTCAACGTCGGGGTGATCTCCAACGCCGCCGCCCCCTTCGGCGGGGTCAAGCAGTCCGGTCTGGGCCGCGAGGGCGGGGCCGAGGGCCTGCACGAGTACACCACCACCCAGTACATCGGCGTGGAGAACCCCTGGGCCACCGTCCCGACCCCCGGCACCGGCACCCCCGCCTGAGGTCCTGACCCGCGCTCCCTGCCCCGGGGCGGCGGTCGTCGCAGTCAGCTGCGGCGACCGCCGCCCCGCGTCGGCGCACGCCCGCTCGACGTCCCTGTCCCCACCCCCTCCCCACCGAAAGGAGATCTCGCCGTGACCGAGATCCAGTACCGCCTCGAGCAGGTCCGCCGTGTCGACGGGGCCCTCCCCGGCCCGAGGTCCCGCGAGCTCACCGAGCGGCGTGCCGCGGCCGTCGCCTCCGGAGTCGCCTCGTCCGTGCCCGCCTACGCCGCGGACGTCGACGGCGGGATCGTGCTCGACGTCGACGGCAACCAGCTCGTCGACCTCGGCTCCGGCATCGCCGTGACCACCGTGGGCGGCTCCGCCCCCGCCGTGGTCGCCAAGGTGCAGGAGGCCGTGGCGCACTTCACGCACACCTGTTTCATGGTCACCCCGTACGAGGGCTACGTGGCCGTCGCGGAGAAGCTCGCCGAGCTCTCCCCCGGCGACCACCCGAAGAAGGCGGCGCTGTTCAACTCCGGCTCCGAGGCCGTCGAGAACGCCGTGAAGATCGCCCGCGTGCACACCGGCCGCCAGGCCGTCGTCGTGTTCGACCACGCCTACCACGGCCGCACGAACATGACCCTGGCCATGACGGCCAAGGTCATGCCCTACAAGCAGGGCTTCGGCCCGTTCGCCGGTGAGGTCTACCGCGTGCCCGTGTCCTACCCGTTCCGGGACCCGGAGGGCATGAGCGGCGCCGAGGCCGCCCGCCGCGCGCTGCTCCAGGTGGAGAAGCAGGTGGGCGCCGAGAACGTCGCCGCCGTCGTGATCGAGCCCGTCCAGGGCGAGGGCGGGTTCATCGTGCCGGCCGAGGGCTTCCTGCCCGCGCTGTCCGAGTGGTGCACCGGCCACGGCGCCGTGTTCGTCGTCGACGAGGTGCAGTCCGGCATCGCGCGCACCGGCGAGTGGTTCGCCGTGGACCACGAGGGCGTCGTCCCGGACCTGATCACCGTGGCCAAGGGCGTGGCCGGCGGCATGCCGCTGTCCGGCGTGGTCGGCCGCGCCAAGATCATGGACTCCGTGCACGCCGGCGGCCTCGGCGGCACCTACGGCGGCAACCCCGTGGCCTGCGCCGCCGCCCTGGGCGCGCTGCAGACCGTCGAGGAGTGGGACCTCGTCGCCCGCGCCCGCCGGATCGAGGAGGTCATCCGCGAGGAGCTGGCCCCGGTGGCCGAGGAGACCGGCATCGTGGGCGAGATCCGCGGCCGCGGGGCCATGATGGCGCTCGAGTTCGTCCGCCCCGGCGGCACGGAGCCCGACGCCGACGCGGCCAGGGCGATCGCCGCGGAGTGCCTCGCCCAGGGCGTCATCATCCTGACCTGCGGGACCTTCGGCAACGTCGTGCGCCTGCTGCCCCCGCTCGTCATCGGCGAGGAGCTGCTGCGCGACGGACTGCGGGTGCTCGCACAGGCCGTCCGCACCGCGGCCCGGTAGCACCGGCACCTCCCGAGGGGCTCCCCCGTCCGCCTGGCGAGTCAGCCGGCGGACGGAGGGGCCCCTCGCGCGTGCCCGGTCACGGACGCCCCCGGTGCGGCGTCAGCCGGAGCAGCGCTCCTGCAGGCCCCTGACCTCCTGCACCACGTCGATGAAGGAGCGTTCGCCCTGCCGGAAGCCGGAGACGGCCTCGCGGACCGAGGTCAGCTGCCCGGTCAGCTCGTCCGGGGCGGTGGCGGCGAGCTCGTCGACCTCGGCGAACAGTCCCGCGGGATCCTCCCGCAGCTGCTGCGGGGCGGTGCGGACGGTCTCGAGCACGCGGTCGCACGTCTGCCGCACGGTGGCGACCGAGGCGTCGCCCGAGGCCGCGGCGGCGCTCGTGGCGGTGGGCGTGCGCCCGTCCTGCCCGGGAACCTCCGCGGCCTCCCGCTCGGCGGAGGGAGCGGAGGGACCGGCGGCGGAGCAGCCGGTGAGGGCCAGGACCAGGACGGCCGCCGTCGCCGCGCGGGTCACCGCGGAACGGGGCGCAGGGGCTGTCGGCACGGGGATCTCCTGCGGGGTCGAGGTACACGAGGGGGGCGGGCACGCCCCGGCAGCCGCCAGCCTACTAGCCTGGGCCCAGCGCCCCGCGGACCCCGGAGGGCAGCGCACCACCGTCGGACAGGAGCAGCCGTGACCTCGATCGGAGACCTCAGCGCCGTGCAGCTGCGGGACGCGCTGGCGCGCGGAGAACTGCGCGCGGCCGAGACCGCCGAGCACTTCCTGGCCAGGATCGAGGAGCGCAACCCGGCCGTGGGGGCGTTCGTCCACGTGGCCGCGGACCTCGCGCTCGCCCGGGCCCGCGCGCTCGACGACCTGCCGGCCGGGACCGCGCGCGGGCCCCTGCACGGCGTGCCGCTCGCGCTGAAGGACCTGCACGACGTCGCGGGGATGCCCACCGGCTACGGCTCCGCCGCCGTGGCCGGCCGGCCCGGGGGCGCGCCCGTGGCGGAGGCCGACGACGACCTCGCGGCCGTGCTGCGCGCCTCCGGCGCCGTGTGCCTGGGCAAGACCCAGGTCCCCGAGTTCGGCCTGAACTGCTACTCCGAGAACCTCGTGGCCCCGCCCGCCCGGAACCCGCACGACCTGTCGGCGGGGGCCGGCGGGTCCTCGGGCGGCCAGGCGGCGGCCGTGGCGGCGGGGATGCTCCCGGTGGCGCCGGGCTCCGACGGCGGCGGCTCGGTGCGGATCCCGGCGGCGGCGTGCGGGCTGGTCGGGCTCAAGCCCAACCGCGGCCGGGTGCCCACCGCGGACGCGCAGTCGGACGCCGCACAGCTCGTGGTGAACGGCCCCCTCGCCCGCACGGCGGAGGACGCGGCGCTGCTGCTCGACGTCCTGTGCTCCCCCGCGCCGGGACCGGCGCACGGCAACGTGGTGCGGCGGGCGGTCCGCGCCGCCCCGCAGGAGTCGTTCCTCGACGGCGTGCGCGCGGCCCGGCGGGGCGACCTCCCCTGGGGGGACCGGCCGCTGCGGATCGGGGTGAGCACCGCCTCCCCGTTCGACACCGTCCAGGACATCGAGGTCTCCCCGGAGGCGCGCGCCGCCCTCGAGGCCGGCGCCGCCCGGCTGCGGGCGGCCGGGCACGAGGTCGAGGAGGCCGAGCTGTCCTACGACCCCGAGTACCCGGGCGCGTTCTTCGAGGTGTGGACCACGGCGATGGGCACCGCGCCCCTCGACGAGGACCAGGCCGGGAGGCTGACCGGGCTCGCCGGCGAGTTCCGGGCCCGCGCCCTGCGCCGGTCGGCGGTCGAGCTGGCGCGGGCCGTGACCGTCCTGCGCCGCGTCGAGCAGGACGTGGTGCGGGCCTACGGCGCCTGGGACCTGGTCCTGACGCCGGCGCTCGCCATGACCCCGCGCCCCCTGGGCTGGTACTGGGAGGGCTACGACCTCGCGGACCCCGCGGGCGCGGACCAGGACTACCGGCGCCAGTGCGGGTACACGCCCTGGACGTCGGTCGTCAACGTGGTGGGCCTGCCCGCGGTGACCGTGCCCACGCTGTGGACCCGTCCGGCGGGCGACGACGACGGTCCGGTCGTGCCCATGGGCGTCCAGCTCGTCGGCCGCCCGAGCGCGGAGGCGCAGCTGCTCGCCGTCGTCGCCCAGCTCGAGGACCAGGGTCTGCCCGGTCCTCGCCCGGCACGTCAGGAGTGACCCAGGGCCGCCTCTCCCGCCTCGGGGTCCTCGTCCGGGTCGGTGGCCGCCTCGGGGTCCTCCTCCGGCTCGAACCCGGTCGCGTTCTCGTCGGCCGTCAGCCCGATGCCCTGCTCGTTGTCCGGGACGGTGCCCTCCGGGCCCTTGCCCGAGCCCTCGGTCGTCTCGTCGGGTGCGTCGCTCATGGTGTCGGCCTCCTCGTTGGGTCCTGCCGTGGCTGGTGCCCTCATCCTGTCCCACCCGCCGCGATTCCTCCAGCCCCTGCGCACTCCCTCCGGCCCCCCGCTGCGCGGCCCTGCTTGTCCGCCCCCTCCGGCCCTCCCGCTGCGCGGCCCTGCTCGCGCGGCAGGGAGCGCGAAACCTGGCGACCCGATCGCGCGGCAGCCCCACGCGCCCGCCGCCCGGCGGTAGGTTGGGCGCCATGACCAACCGTGCGGGCACCGTCGCCCAACCCAGTGACCTCGTCGACCTCGGCAAGCTCCTCGACGCCTACACCGACGTCTCGCCCGACCCGTCGGACCCGGACCAGCGCGTGGCCTTCGGCACGTCCGGGCACCGGGGCTCGTCCCTCAAGGCCTCGTTCAACGAGCCGCACATCGCGGCGATCACGCAGGCCATCGTGGAGTACCGCACCGGCCAGCGGATCACGGGCCCGCTGTTCATGGGCAAGGACACCCACGCCCTGTCCGGGCCCGCGCAGGACACCGCGCTCGAGGTGCTGGCCGCCAACGGCGTGACCGTCCTGCTGGACTCCCGGGACGGCTACGTGCCCACCCCGGCGCTGTCCCACGCGATCCTGACCCACAACACGGGCCGGGCGGAGGGGATGGCCGACGGCATCGTCATCACCCCGTCCCACAACCCGCCCTCCGACGGCGGCTTCAAGTACAACCCGCCCAACGGCGGCCCCGCGGACAGCGACGCCACCGAGTGGATCGCCCAGCGCGCCAACCAGTTCCTCGAGAACGGCATGGCGGGGGTCCGCAGGATGCCCCTGGCCCAGGCGCGGGCGGCGGAGACCACCGGGGGCTACGACTTCCTCGAGGAGTACGTGCGGACGCTGCCGGAGGTCGTCGACCTCGACGTGATCCGTGACTCCGGCCTGCACATCGGCGCCGACCCCATGGGCTCGGCCTCCGTGGCCTACTGGGGCGAGATCGCCCAGCGCTTCGGGCTGAACATGACCGTGGTGAACCCGGACGTGGACCCCCAGTGGGCGTTCATGACCCTCGACTGGGACGAGAAGATCCGGATGGACTGCTCCTCCCCCTCCGCCATGGCCTCGCTCATCGGCAACCGGGACAAGTACGACATCGCCACCGGCAACGACGCCGACACGGACCGCCACGGCATCGTGACCCCCGACGCGGGCCTGATGAACCCCAACCACTACCTGGCGGTGGCCATCGACTACCTCTTCCGCGAGCGCACCGGCTGGTCCCCGGAGGCCGGGGTCGGCAAGACGCTCGTGTCCTCCTCGATCATCGACCGGGTGGCGGCTTCCCTGGGCCGTGAGCTCGTGGAGGTCCCGGTGGGCTTCAAGTGGTTCGTGCCCGGGCTGATGGACGGCTCGATCGGCTTCGGCGGCGAGGAGTCCGCGGGCGCGTCCTTCCTGCGCCGGGACGGCTCCGTGTGGTCCACCGACAAGGACGGGATCATCCTGGCGCTGCTGGCCGCGGAGATCACGGCCCGCACCGGGAAGACCCCGTCCCAGCGCTACGCGGAGCTCACCCAGCAGTTCGGCGCCCCCGTCTACCAGCGCATCGACGCCCCGGCGAGCCGGGAGCAGAAGGCCGCCCTGAAGAAGCTCTCCCCCGCCCAGGTGGAGGCGGACACCCTGGCCGGCGAGCAGATCACGGCGAAGCTGACCAACGCCCCCGGCAACGGCGCGGCGATCGGCGGGCTGAAGGTCACCACGAAGAACGCGTGGTTCGCGGCGCGGCCGTCCGGCACGGAGGACGTCTACAAGATCTACGCGGAGTCCTTCCTCGGCGAGGAGCACCTGCAGCAGGTCCAGCGGGAGGCCAAGGCCCTGGTGGACGGCGTCATCTCCTGACGGGTCCGGGGCGGTCCGGCCCGGACCGCCCCGGACCGGGGCCGGACCGCCTCCCCCGCGGGGGCGCCCGCCCCGACCCGGGCCCGCTCCCCGCGGAGGCCGTGCGGTCCCCGCCCGGGCCGGCCGGCCGCGTCCCGGCGGGCGGAGCGGGGGACATTGTGCACACGACAGGCACCCGGCACCAGGGAAACGGGCGGAAGAGCCCGATGTTGCGAACCATGACGATTTCCGCGACGTCCGGCGGGCAGGAGCCTAGCCTGGAAACAGTGCCGGCGCGGCTCCGCCGCCTCCCTCGTCCGGAAGGAATCCCATGTCTCTCCACCTGCTCGAGATCGTTCCCGCCTCCGCGTCCAAGGACGCCGTGACCCAGCTGATCGGCACGGTCTCCGAGGCCGTCTCCTCGGCCGGCGCCGAGTTCATCGAGTCCCAGGTCACGGCCGACCACGGACGGGTGTTCGTGATCGTCGAGGCCGACAGCGGCGAGGGCCTCGCCCAGGCGGTGCGCTCCGCCGCCGGGGACGCCGCCGCGGAGGTCACCGGCCCCGACGCCGTCCGCCTCGTGGGCGCCGAGCTCGAGGACATCAAGAAGCTCAAGGGCGACGCGCAGTACCTGGTGGAGTGGGACATCCCTGCGGAGATCACCATGGAGCAGTACCTGGCCCGCAAGAAGGCCAACTCCCCCAAGTACGCCGAGGTCCCCGAGGTCTCCTTCCTGCGCACCTACGTGCGCGAGGACACCGCGAAGTGCCTGTGCTTCTACAACGCCCCCGACGAGGCGTCCGTGGAGCGCGCGCGCCAGGCCGTGGGCACCCCGTTCGACCGGATGTTCAAGCTCAACGTCTGAGCGGACCGCAGCACCCGGCGCCACGGCGGCCCCCGCGAGCCGGGGGCCGCCGTCGTGCTTCCCGCCCGCCGTGCCGGCGGGCCCGCACCGCACTCCCCGGCAGAACGGAAGACCATGACCCAGTCCACGCGCACCTCGTCCACGGCCGGCGGCCCGGTCCCCGGGACCGAGCCGCTGCTCGCCCCGCTCGTCGACTACCCGGACCACGAGTTCGTCCGCCGCACCGCCGCGGCGCGGGCCCGCGACGTCGACGCGGCCGCCGCGTCCCCGCTGACGACCCTGCGCGAGCTGGGCGACCGGGGGCTGCTGGACCTCGGCCTGACCGGGTCGCTGGCCCCGCAGGCCGCCGTCGTGTTCGACCTCGCCACCGAGTGCACCGCCACGGCGTTCTCCCTGTGGGCGCACCGGGCGACCGTCGAGTACCTCGCCGCCACCGGGACCGGGATCCCCGCGGACGTCCGGTCCGGGGCCGTGCCCGGGTGCTCGGCGATGGCGCCGGCGTTCAAGGACGCGGCCGGCATCGGGGAGATCCCCGTGACCCTCACCGACGGCGCCTCGGGGCCCGTCCTCAACGGCACCGTGCCGTGGGCCTCCAACCTGTACCCCGAGGGCCTCGTGGTGCTGCCCGCCGTGCGGTCGGACGGCTCCCGCGCGGTGCTCCGGACCCGGGTCTCGGCGCCCGGCGTGACGGTGCGGCTGCTCGAGGACCTGATGGCGCTCAACGCGACGGCCTCCGGCGTGCTCGTGCTCGAGGACGTGCCCGTCGACCTCGCCGAGGACCTGCTGAGCGAGGACGTCCCGTCCTTCCTCGCCGCCGTCCGGGGCCCCTTCCTGCTGCTGCAGACCGCGTTCTGCCTCGGCCTCTCGGCCGCCGCGCTGACCGCCGCCCACGACGCCCTGCAGGGCGTCGCCGAGGTCTTCCGCGAGGAGCTGGAGGAGGCGACCGCCGAGCAGCGGCGGCTGCGCGCCGACCTGCTGCGCCTCGCGGACACGCCGCGGGCGGCGGGCCCCCGCGAGCTGTTCTCCCTCCGCCTGGACGCCGCGCTGCTCACGGGCCGGGCCACCCGGCTCGAGGGGAAGATCGTGGGCGGGCGCGGCTACGCCATGTCGTCGGCCACGGCCCGCCGCGCCCGCGAGGCCGCGTTCCTTCCCGTCCAGTCCCCCACGGAAGGGCACCTGCGGTGGGTCCTGCAGCACCTGGTCTGAGCCCCGCCCCGCGGCCCGCGCTCACCGTCCGCGGGCTGCGCAAGAGCTACCCGGGGGCCTCCGCCCCCGCCCTCGACGGGGTGGACCTGACCCTGCGCAACGGCGAGACCCTCGCGGTGCTGGGCCCCAGCGGCTCCGGGAAGTCGACCCTGCTGCGGGCCATCGCCGGGCTCGAGCCCCTGGACGGGGGCAGCATCGAGTTCGGCGACGCCGACGAGCGCTTCGCCGTCGTCTTCCAGGACCCCGGGCTGTTCCCTTGGCTGTCGGTGCGCCAGAACATCGCCCTCGGCGGCCGGTACCGGCGCAACCGCGACCGCTTCGAGGACGCCCGCGTGGACGACCTGCTCGGGATCCTCGGCCTGGCCGCGCTGGCGCACACCCCGGTCCAGGAGCTCTCCGGCGGGCAGGCCCAGCGCGTGTCCGTGGGCCGTGCGCTGGCGGTGCGCCCCGACGTGCTCCTGCTCGACGAGCCCTTCAGCGCCCTGGACCCCGCGACCCGCAAGGACCTGCAGCTGTGGCTGCGCGGGCTCGCGACCGAGCTCGAGCTGACGGTCTTCCTCGTCACCCACGACGTCGACGAGGCCATCACCCTCGGCGACCGGATCGGCTTCTTCGCCGGTCCGCGCGGGTTCCGGCAGCAGTGGGTGCCGGCGCAGGACGGCACCACGGCCGAGCAGATCCTCGCCCACTACCGCGGCGGCGGGGACGACGACGGGAACTGGGTCATATGAGCACCGGCGGACCGAGCCGGCGGACCCTGCTGCGGGCCGGGGCCGGGGCCGCGGCCCTCACCGGTCTCGGCTGGGGCGCCGGGAGCCTCTACGCGGGCAGCCAGCAGGACGCCCGCGGCGCGGACGGCCCGGCACGGCCCGTGCGGATCGGGTACCTCCCCATCACGGACGCCTCCCCCCTGCTGGTCGCCCACGCCAACGGCTACTACGACGACGCCGCCGTCCCGGTCGCGGACCCGGTGCTCTTCCGCAGCTGGGCGTCCCTGTCCGAGGCGTTCGTGGCGGGCAAGGTGGACGCGATCCACATGCTCATGCCCATGGCCCTGTACATGCGCTACGGCCTGCGGGCCGACGTCCGCATCACGGCCTGGAACCACATCAACGGCTCCGCGCTCACGGTCCGCCCGGACGTGCAGCGGCTCGAGGACCTGTCCGGGGAGTCCGTGGCGATCCCGGCGTGGTGGTCCGTGCACAACGTGATCGTGCAGAAGCTGCTGCGCGAGGCCGGTCTCGTCCCGGTCATGCGGGAGGCCCCGTCCCGGCAGCGCCGCACCGTCGCCCTGCTGCCCATGGCCCCCTCGGACATGCTCCCGGCGCTGAACAACGGGGTGATCGGCGGCTACGTGGTCGCCGACCCGTTCAACGCCGCCGCCGAGGCCAAGGACGTCGGGAACATCCACCGGTTCCTCGGCGACGTGTGGCACGACCACGCGTGCTGCGTGACGATGCTGCGCGGCGAGCTCATCCGCAACCGCCCCGCGCAGGCCCAGGGGTTCATGGACGCCCTCGTCCGGGCCCAGGCCTGGGCCCGGCAGAACCGCCCCGAGACCGCGGCGCTGCTCTCCGCCGACTACCTCCCCCAGCCCCGGCCCGTGATCCAGCAGGCCCTGACCTACCACGCCGCCGAGCACCAGGGCGCCCTGCACCACCCCGCCTGGAACGGCGAGCGCCTGGACTTCCGCCCGTACCCGTACGCGAGCTTCACCGAGGAGCTGGTGCGCGCCATGCAGGAGACGGTCGTCGACGCGCCGGCCGGGTTCCTCGACGGCCTCGACCCGGCCGCCGCCCACCGCGAGCTCGTCGACGACACGCTCGTGACCCGCAGCATCGAGAAGGTCGGCGGGCTGGGCGTCTTCGGCCTGACCGGCACGACCCGCACCGAGGAGATCGCCCCATGAGCGCCCCGCACCGGACCCCGCAGGACGCCTCGGGGACCCCCACCGACCTCGACGACGTCGCCCGCACCGGCCCGTCCCGCACCGCGCCGGCCGGCTCCGGCCCGGGCGGCTCCGCTCCGGCGCGGACGGCCCGGCGCACCGGGCCCCGCTGGGCCGGGCCCGCCTGGGGCGTGTTCGGGGTGCTCGTCACGGTCGCCGTGTGGTGGGCGTTCACCCACGCCGCGGCGGGCGCCAGCACGATGATCGCCGCGTTCCAGCCCGAGCGCATGCCCGGCGCCGTGGCCTCGCTGTTCGAGCGGGGCGTGGTGGTCCAGGACGGCCTGACGAGCCTGTGGCGGCTGCTGTGCGGGCTGGCCGTGGCCACCGGGCTCGGCGTGCCCCTGGGTCTGCTCATCGGCTCCTACCGCCGCTTCCGGTGGACCAGCGCCCCGGTCGTGCAGTTCCTGCGCATGGTCTCCCCGCTGTCCTGGGCACCGGTGGCCGTGGCCCTGCTGGGGGTGGGCAACGCGCCCGTCGTCTTCCTCGTGGCCGCCGCCGCCGTCTGGCCGATCACCATGAACACGGCGGCGGGCGTGCAGGCGCTGGACCCGCTGCACCTGCGGGTCGCCGAGACCCTCGGGGCCACCCCGGTCGAGCGGCTGCGCACCGTGGTGCTGCCCAGCATCCGGCCGTTCGTCATGACCGGTGTGCGGCTGGCCCTGGGGATCTCGTGGGTGGTCATCGTCCCGGCGGAGATGCTCGGGGTCAGCAGCGGCCTGGGCTACGAGATCCTCAACGCCCGGGACCGGCTGGCCTACGACGAGATGCTCGTGGTGATCCTCGTGATCGGCCTGCTGGGCATGGCCCTGGACCAGCTCGCGCAGTGGCTGCTGCGCGAGCCCGCTCCGCGCCGCTGAGGCTCAGCGGGCGCGGAACCGGGCCCGCTTGTGCGAGCCGTCGCAGAACGGCTTGATGGACGAGGCCCCGCAGCGGCACAGCGCCACGGTGGCGCGCCCCGGGTCGATGGGCCGGTCGTCGCCGTCCAGCAGCTCGTAGCCGCCGCGCACCAGCAGCGGGCCGTCGGGGCACACGGTGATCGTCACCGGCTCACCGGCACCGCCGGCCGGGGCGGGACCGGGGAGCGCAGCGGGGCCGGGATCAGGGAGCGCCGTGGGGCCGGGGGCGGGGTCCGGCGCGGGGTCCCCGGCGCGGGGCTCCCCGCTCACCGGACGAGCTCTGCGGCGCCACGCCGTGCGGACCCCGCCGTGGCCGGGCGCAGCGCGGACTCCCCCGCCTCCCAGCGGGCGAGCGCCTGACGTGCGGCGAGGCCGTCCAGGTGCAGGACGCAGCGCGCGCCGAAGAAGACGTCGGCGGCGACGGCGGGGTCCTCGACCACGAGGCCCCCGGCCATGTCCCGGGCCGCGATCTGCTCGTGGGCGGCGTCGGCCTCGACGTGCTCGTCGTAGAACGCGGCCGCGGCGGGCAGCCCCAGGCGGTGGAAGCCCCGGGCCAGGAACCTGGAGGGCACGGAGGAGGTCATCTCGTACATGGCCAGGTGCCCCACCACCGCGCCGCGCAGCCGGCGGTGCAGACCGAACATCGTGACGGTGTTGACCCCGGCGAGCCACTCGGCGGGCACCCGGTCCACGGCGCTGCCGTAGGAGTCGTCGAGGCCGGCCTCGCGCATCCCGGCGGCGAACAGGGCCGAGTGCATCCGGGCGGCGTTGCCGCCCCCGTACTCGTCGACCTGGATCTCGATCAGCCCGGCCTTCGCCCGGCCGCTCAGCCGCGGGATGCCCCACGTGTGCGGATCGCCCTCCATGAGCTGGTAGACGGACTTCAGCTGCAGGAACTCCCGTGCCTGCTCCCCGTCCGCCCGGCCGGAGAGGTGGCGCGCGAGGCTCGGGCCGTCGTCCTCGGCGGCCATGGCGAACAGGGCGTCGGCGACCGACTGCGGCGTGCCGGGCACCGTGTCGACCGGCAGCTCCGCCCGCAGCCGTGCCTCGAGCGCGGCGGAGAGCACTTCCCTCGCCCGCAGCAGCTCGGGGTCGCTCTCCCAGCGGTCGTCGACCCCCTCGACGCCCTGGTAGTGCAGGGCGTGCAGGACGAAGAGGGCGAGCTGGACGTCGTCGTCCGCGAGGACGTCCTCCGCGCGGGACACGGCGGCACGGGCGGCCGCCGGCAGCGCCGAGGCCCGCTCCTCGGCCGCGGGGGTGCCGGGCTCCTCCCGGAGCACCGCGAGGAGGTCCTCGCCGAGCGGCCCTCGTGGCTGTGGCTGACGCATGTGTCGACTCCTGTCCGGGCGGTGGTGCTGGTCGCCCACCATCATAGTTTCCATCACCGTGCTGATCACATGGAGGGCCTCCGACACCTCCGGGCGGGAAGCAGGGCCCGCCCCGCCCGGCGGGGGGGCACCGAGTACAGTGGTGGGGGCCCGGATCCGGGCTCCCACCCCGCCGTCGAGGAGACCCCATGAGTTCCCCCGTGCCCGGACGCAGCGTCGCCACCCGCCTCGGCCTCGGCTGGCGCCTCCACGGCGACGGCCGCACCGTCACCGCCGGGGAGGTCGTGCGGCCGCGGGAGCGGCTCACCTGGCCCCGCACGGTCACGATCGGCGCGCAGCACGTGGTGGCCATGTTCGGCGCCACGTTCCTGGTCCCCCTGATCACGGGATTCCCGCCCTCCACCACGCTGTTCTTCTCCGGGGTGGGCACGATCCTCTTCCTGGTGGTCACCGCCGGCCGGGTGCCCTCCTACCTCGGCTCGTCCTTCGCCTTCATCGCCCCCATCGGCGCCTCGACGAACCAGTACGGCCCGGGCGGGGCGCTGGGCGGCGTCCTGATGGCCGGCGCGGCGCTGTTCCTCATCGGCCTGGTGGTGCAGTTCGCGGGCACGGCCTGGCTCCAGAAGCTCATGCCGCCGCTGGTCACGGGCACCATCGTGGCGCTCATCGGCTTCAACCTGGCCCCGTCCGCGCAGCAGAACTTCATGGAGGCCCCCGTCACCGCACTGGTGACGCTGTTCTCCATCATCCTCATCTCGGTGCTCTTCCGCGGCCTGCCCGGCCGGCTGTCGATCCTGCTCGGCGTGCTGATCGGCTACCTGACGGCGGTGCTCCGGGGCGAGGTGGACTTCACCCGGATCGCCGAGGCGTGGCAGCAGCAGGGCCTGTTCGGGCTGCCCCCGTTCCAGGCCCCCGAGTTCCACCTGCCCCTCATGGGCCTGTTCGTCCCGGTCATCCTCGTGCTGGTGGCCGAGAACATCGGGCACGTGAAGTCCGTGGCGCTCATGACCGGCGACGACCTCGACCCGTACATCGGCCGGGCCATCATGTCCGACGGGCTCGCCACCGTGATCGCCGGCTCGGGCGGCGGCTCCGGGACCACGACCTACGCGGAGAACATCGGCGTCATGGCGGCCACGCGCGTCTACTCGACGGCGGCCTACTGGGTCGCCGCCGTCGTGGCGATCCTGCTGAGCGTCTTCCCGGTCTTCGGCGCCGCCGTGGCCACGGTCCCCGCGGGGGTCCTGGGCGGGGCCGCGACCGTGCTGTACGGGATGATCGGCATGCTCGGCGTACGGATCTGGGTGCAGAACCGCGTGGACTTCTCGAACCCGGTCAACCTCACCACCGCGGCGGTGGCCATGATCATCGGGATCGCCGACTACACGTGGGAGGCCTCCGGGCTGCAGTTCGCGGGCATCGCCCTCGGCACCGCGGCCACGCTCGTCGTGTACCACCTCATGGCCTTCCTCGCCCGCGTGCGCGGGACGGTGGGCAGCGACCCGCTCGCCCCCGACGCCACGCGGCAGCCCTCTCCGCTGGGCTGAGCGCCGCACCCCTCCTACCCGTCGGTAGACGAAATGTGCCCGTGGGAGGCCACCTTTCGTGGTGACCCAGGTCTCCCGTCGCCTAGCGTGGACTGAGGGAAGGCCGAGCAGCCGGCCACGCACCGCGAGCTGCAGGGGGAGACAGCATGCACCACAAACCGTCCGTCCTCGTCCAGGTCGATCTGGACGGCAGGCACATCCGGCTCGTGGTCAGCGGGTGCGTCACGGAGCTCAACCACCGGGCCCTGTGCCCCCTGGTCCGCCGCGCCCGCACCCTGGCACCGGACATCGCGGTGGTCGTGGACCTCACCACCGCCCACCACGTCGAGCCGGCCGCCGTGGACCTGCTGCGCTGGGCCGCGGAGCACGAGGACGCGGTGCGCGGCACGCCCGCCGTCGACTTCGTGGTCCCCGCCGAGCTGCCCGGCCACGGCACCGTCACCCAGCTCGCCGGGTGGGCGGGCTCCCGCCGCTCCGGGCCCCCCGAGCCCGTGCGCCGGGCGGCCCGGCCCCGCACCGACCCGAGGTCCCGCCTCGCGGGCTGATCCGACCCGTACCGGTCCCACCCGATGGAGGACGTCCCGTGAGCACGATCAGCCGCGCCCTGATGGCGCACCCCGCCGCCCCGGAGCTCACGCACGAGGAGCGCGCGGCCGAGGCCGAGTGCATCGAGGCGTGCCTCGACACCGCCCAGATCTGCCGGATCAGCGCCGACGCGTGCGTCGAGGAGGACGCCGTCGCGGAGCTGCGCGAGTGCCTGCGCGCCGAACAGGACTGCGCGGTGATCTGCTCGGCCACCGCCCAGGTGCTGGCCCGTCTCGGCTTCCCGGAGCCCGGGGACGGCCGGGCCGTGCTGGTGCCGCTGCTCGAGGCGTGCCGGGCCGCGGTCCGGATCTGCCGGGACGCGTGCCGCAGGCACGACGAGGTCTACGAGCACTGCGCCCTCGCGGCCGAGGCCTGCGAGCGGTGCGAGGAGGCCTGCGCGGCCCTCCTGGCCCGGAGGAGCTGACGTGGCCGCCCCCGAGGTCCGCTGGTTCGAGGAGCTCGGGATCGCGGACGTCCCCCTCGTGGGCGGCAAGAACGCCTCGCTCGGGGAGCTGGTCCGGGAGCTGGCGTCCCGGGGCGTGCGCGTGCCGGGCGGCTTCGCGACCAGCGCGGACGCCTACCGGTCCTACGTGGAGGCCAACGGGATCGGGCCCGCCCTGCGGGAACGGCTCGAGGACCACCGCGCGGGCCGCGCGACGCTGCGGGAGACCGGGGCCGCCGTGCGGGAGCTGTTCCTGCGCGGGGAGTTCCCCGAGGAGACGGCGCGGCAGATCCGGCGGTTCTACCGGGAGCTCTCCGAGCGCACCGGCCGCGCCCGGCTGTCCGTGGCCGTGCGCAGCAGCGCCACCGCGGAGGACCTCCCGGACGCGAGCTTCGCCGGCCAGCAGGAGACCTATCTCAACGTGGTCGGCGAGGAGGAGCTGCTGGCGGCGTGCCGGCGGTGCTACGCGTCCCTGTTCACGGACCGGGCGATCACCTACCGGGAGCTCAAGCGCTTCGACCACCTCGCGGTCGCCCTGTCCGTCGGCGTGCAGGAGATGGTGCGCTCGGACCTCGGCGGCTCCGGGGTGATGTTCTCGATCGACACCGAGAGCGGCTTCCCCCGCGTGGCGGTGATCAGCGCGGCGTGGGGCCTGGGCGAGACGGTCGTGCAGGGCACCGTGGACCCGGACAAGTACCTCGTCTTCAAGCCCCTCCTCGACGTCGCGGAGGCCCCGATCGTGGAGCGGACCCGCGGGGCCAAGCTGCACAAGCTCGTGCACGACGACGACGCCCCGGCCGGCGCCGCCGCCACCCGGCTCGTGGAGACCACCCCCGCGGAGCAGGAGGCGTGGGTGCTCGGCGACGCCGACGTCCTGCAGCTCGGCCGCTGGGCCGTGCTCGTCGAGGACCACTACGGCCGGCCCATGGACCTGGAGTGGGCGAAGGACGGGCTGACCGGCGAGCTGTTCCTGCTGCAGGCCCGGCCGGAGACCGTCCAGGCCGGGCGCAGCGGGACCCGCTTCACGGTCCACCACCTCCGCGAGGAGGGACGCGTGCTCGCGGTGGGCGCCGCGGTCGGGGACGCCGTGGCGACCGGGCCGGCCTGCGTGGTGCGCACCGCTGCGGGCATCGAGTCCTTCCGGGACGGGGCGGTGCTCGTCACCGAGATGACGGACCCGGACTGGGTCCCGGTGATGAAGCGTGCCGCCGCGATCGTCACCGACCACGGCGGGGCCACCAGCCACGCCGCGATCGTCAGCCGGGAGCTGGGCCTGCCCGCCGTCGTCGGCACCGGGGACGCCTCCCGGACGATCCCGGAGGGCCAGGAGCTGACGGTCTCCTGCGCGTCGGGCGACCGGGGCACGGTCTACGAGGGCGCCCTCGCGTTCGACGTCGAGGAGGTGGACCTCGGGGAGCTGCCGGACACGCGCACCGCCGTCATGGTCAACGTGGCGAGCCCCGCCGCGGCCTTCCGCTGGTGGCGGCTGCCGGCCGACGGGGTGGGGCTGGCCCGGATGGAGTTCGTGGTCAACAACATCGTCGAGGTCCACCCCATGGCCCTCGTGCACCCGGAGCGGGTGCAGGACGAGGCGGACCGGTGGCGGATCGCGCAGCTGACGGCGGGCTTCGCCGACGGGCAGGAGTACTTCGTGCAGACGCTGGCGCTGGGCATCGCCAAGCTCGCCGCCCCGTACCACCCGCTGCCCGTGATCGTGCGGCTCAGCGACTTCAAGACCAACGAGTACGCGCACCTCGTGGGCGGGGCGGCCTTCGAGGAGCCCGAGGAGAACCCGATGCTCGGCTTCCGGGGCGCCTCGCGCTACTACGACCCGCGCTACCGCGAGGGCTTCGCCCTGGAGTGCCGGGCGCTGCGGCGGGTCCGCGAGCGCATCGGCTTCGACAACGTGGTGGTCATGGTCCCGTTCTGCCGCACCGTGGCGGAGGCGGACCGGGTCCTCGCCACGATGGCCGAGCACGGCCTGGAGCGGGGACGGCACGGCCTGAAGGTGTACATGATGTGCGAGATCCCCTCCAACGTGGTCCTGGCCGAGCAGTTCGCCACGCGGTTCGACGGCTTCTCCATCGGCTCCAACGACCTCACCCAGCTCGTCCTGGGCGTGGACCGGGACGCGGAGGCCCTGCGCGCGCTCTTCGACGAGCGGGACGAGGCCGTCACCCGGATGATCGGGGAGGCGATCCGCAAGGCCCACGCCGCCGGCATCCCCATCGGCATCTGCGGCCAGGGCCCCAGCAACCACCCCGACTTCGCCGAGTTCCTGGTGCGGGAGGGCATCGACTCGATCTCCCTGAACCCGGACAGCTTCCTGCGCACCGCACGGCGGATCGCCGAGACGGAACGTCGACTCGGGGCCGGGCCCGGGGGCACCATGGACGCATGAGCCTCTCCGTGGGCGCACGCCCCGACCTCGACGTCGACCCCGGCCGCGCGGGCCGGCTGCTCGACTTCCCGCGGCGCTACCCGCTCGTGGCCGCCACCCTGGCCGTGGGCGCCGTGGTCATCGGGCTGCTGGCCGCCGGGCAGCCGGTCCCGGCGCAGTGGCTGGGCTCGGGCTGGGCGCTGGCCGTGGCCGCCCGGGTGGCGTGGGGCATGGTCGAGGACGTCCTCGCCGGGCACTGGGGCGTGGACCTGCTGGCCGTCACCGCGATCAGCTCCACCGTGGCGGTCGGCGAGTACCTGGCGTCCCTCGTGGTGGTCCTCATGCTCACCGGCGGGCAGGCCCTCGAGGACTACGCCGCCAACCGGGCCCGCAAGGAGCTCAACGCGCTGCTCGAGCGGGCCCCCGTGCTCGCCCACCGGTTGCACCCGGACGGCTCCGTCCAGGACGTCCCGGTCGAGGAGGTCCGGCCCGGGGACGAGATCCTGGTCCGCCCCGCCGAGGTCGTGCCCGTGGACGGCCGGCTGGTCGGCGCGGAGGCCGACTTCGACGAGTCCTCCATCACCGGGGAGAGCCTGCCCGTGACCCGCCGCGCCGGTGACGCGGTGCTCTCCGGGGTGCTCAACGAGCAGCAGGCCGTGGTCCTGCGGGCCACGGCGACCGCGGCGGACAGCCAGTACGCCACGATCGTGGCGATGGTGCGCGAGGCCGCCGCGTCCCGCGCGCCGGTGGTGCGCCTGGCCGACCGCTACGCCGTGCCCTTCACCGCGTTCGCCCTCCTCGTGGCCGGGCTGGCGTGGTGGTACCACGGGGACCCGGTGGTCTTCGCGGAGGTCCTCGTGGTGGCGACCCCCTGCCCGCTGCTGATCGCCGCGCCCGTGGCGTTCCTGGGCGGAATGAGCCGGGCGGCCCGCAACGGGGTCATCATCAAGAACGCCGGAACGCTCGAACGGCTCGCGGCGGTGCGCACCGCCGCCTTCGACAAGACCGGCACGATCACCTACGGCCGCCCCGAGCTGCTGGCCGTGCACGCCCGTCCCCCGTTCCGGGAGGACGAGCTGCTGCGCCTGACGGCCTCCGCGGAGCAGTACTCCTCGCACGTGCTCTCGGCCTCGGTGCGGGACGCCGCGCTCGCCCGGGGGCTGGACCCGGTCCCCGCGGAGGAGGCGCACGAGGAGGCCACCCACGGGGTCACCGCCACCGTCGGGGGGCGCCGGGTGGTGGTCGGCAAGCGCGCCCACGTGGCCCGCTCCGCCCCGGACGTGGTCGAGCAGGCGCTCGGACCCGGCGAGCTGGCCGTGTACGTGGCCGTGGACGGCCGTTTCGCCGGCACCCTGGTGATGAGCGACCGGGTGCGCGAGGACGCGGCGGCCACGATGGCCCAGCTGAGCGCGCTCGGGGTGCGGGAGATCCTGGTGCTCAGCGGGGACGCCCGCGCCACCGTGGAGCACGTCGCCGCGGCGCTGGGCATCACGCGGGTGCTGCCCGAGTGCCTGCCCGAGGACAAGGTCCGCACCGTGCGGGACGCCCGGGACCGGCCGGTGCTCATGGTCGGCGACGGCGTCAACGACGCACCCGTGCTCGCCGCCGCCGACGTCGGCGTCGCGATGGGTGCCCGGGGCGCGACCGCCGCCAGCGAGTCCGCCGACGTCGTGGTCCTCACCGAGGACCTCGCCCGGACGGCGACCGCGGTGCGGATCGGCCGGCGCACCATGCAGGTGGCCCTGCAGAGCATCTGGCTGGGCATCGCCCTGTCCGTGGTGCTCATGCTCGTGGCCGCCACCGGGGCGATCCCGGCGATCTTCGGCGCCCTCAGCCAGGAGGTCGTGGACCTCCTGGCCATCCTCAACGCCCTGCGCGCCCTGCGGGGGCCGCGGGGCGAGAAGTGACGGGCCGGTCCGCTCAGTGCCGGACCACGAGCACCGGGCAGTGCGCGTAGGCGACGCACGCGTGGGACACGGACCCCAGGCCGGAGCCGAGGAGCCGGGCGCGGCCGCGCCGGCCGAGCACGAGCAGCTGCGCGGTCTCGCTCTCCGCGATGAGCCGGCCGGCCGGGCGGCCGTGGGTCACCGTGGTGGTCAGCCGTCCGGGGACGTCCTCCCCGAAGACGGCCGCGACCGTGCGCGCGAGTATCCGCTCGTGGTTGGCGCGCAGGGCCTCCTCGTCGACGAGGAGCTCGGCGTCCAGCACGGTGGGGTCCCCGGCGCACGCGATCGCCTCGAGCGGGGCATCGAGGGCCTCCGCGAGTCCCGCGGCGAGCCGCAGGGCCTCCATCGAGGACTCCGAGCCGTCGATCCCCACGAGGATCCGCTGGTCCGTCGGTGCACTCATGGTCGAACCTCCTGGTCCGGGCCGGCTCCCGGGAGCCGGCCTGTCGGTGCCGCGGGGGCCGCGCCGGGCGGCCTGCGCCGGCCGGTCAGTGCCGGACGACCAGCACCGGGCAGTGGGCGTGCGCGATGCACGCGTTGGAGACGGAGCCCAGGGCAGAGCCCCGCATGCCGCCGTGGCCGCGGCGGCCGAGGACCAGCATCAGGGCGTTCTCGCTCTCCTCGACCAGCCGGGCCGCGGGCCGCCCGTGCACGAGTTCGGCGCTCACGTGCTCCGGGACCTCGCCGCCGAACACGTCCTCGACCGTCGCGCGGAGCACGTCCTCGGTGCCGGCCGGCGGATTGTTCGGGTCGACGGTCTCCCAGCCCTCGTAGACCGGCGGGCCCTGCCAGAACATGAGGGCGGTCAGCGGGGCGCCCAGGGACCGGGCGATCCGGTCCCCCGTCCGGAGGGCCTCCTTCGAGGAGTCCGATCCGTCGATCCCCACGAGGATCCGCTGCTGCGATGGTGCTGCCATGGTCGAGCTCCTTCGTTCCGGCGCCCACGGTCCGAGCCCGGGGCGCGCTCCGTCCGGCAGGTTCCTGCCGGAGCGCTCAGTGCCGCACCACGAGGACGGGGCACTTGGCGTGGGAGACGAGGGCCGAGGAGACCGAGCCGAGGATCATCCCGAGCACCCCGCCCGTGCCCCGCCGGCCCACCACGAGCATCCGGGCGCCCTCGCTCTCCTCGATGAGGCGGGCGGCGGCCTGGCCGCGCAGCAGCCGGGTGGCGAGGCGCGCGGGGCGCTGCTCCCCGAACACCTCGGCGAGCGTGCTCTCGAAGAGCTGCTCGCTGCCGCGGCGGAACTCCTCGGGATCCACCACGCGGTAGCTCTCGTAGAGCAGCGGGTCCTCCCAGCACATGACGGCCTCGAGCGGCGCGCCCAGGGCCTCGGCGAGCCGCACCCCCTCCCGGAGCGCGGCCTTGGACGAGCCGGACCCGTCGACTCCCACGACGATCCGGTCACCGGACGACGGCTCGTCCATGCTGTACCTCCTCGATCACGGCGGGCCGGCCGGTCCGCCTGTCTCCACGATAGGACCCGGTGAGGTCCGTCACAACGGCCCCCGGGTCCGCGGGGCCCGTGCGACGGCGGGCGGCACCGAGCCGGTCCGCCCGCCCCCGCACGGCCGGCGCGGCCTCAGCCGCGGGTCACCTGGATCTTCTTGGTGGCCGGGGGCTCGACGTGCTCGGCGACGGGCACGCGGACCTCCAGCACGCCGTCGCGGTAGGCGGCGCTGATGTCCTCGTCCCGGCACCCGGCGGGCAGCGGCAGGGTGCGGGAGAACGAGCCGTAGCGGAACTCCGAGCGGTAGCTGCCCTTGTCCTTGTGCTCGGTCCGCTCCCGGCGCTCGGCCCGCAGGTGGAGCACGTCGTCGGCCACGGTGAGCTCCACGTCCTGCTCCGGGTCGATGCCGGGCAGCTCCGCCCGGATCACCACCGTGTCGCCGTCCCGGTACTCCTCCACCCGGGGCCAGGACGCCTCGACGTCCCCCTCCAGGAGGCGCCGGAGGGGCTCGAGCATCTCCAGGCCCTCCCTGCGCATCAATCCGGCCATGACCTGACTCCTTCCCGTGGCACCGCTCCACGGCGCCGACCGGGGTGTCGCCCCCGGCCGGCCGGGGAACCGGCGCGGTCCGCCTCGACCCTTCCAGCGTAGACACCGCCGACCGGGTGCGTAAGACCCGCGGCGCCCGGGGCGCCATGATGACGGGCCCGCTCGGCCGGCTCCCGGAGCACTGGATCCGCAGGTGCCGCGGGGCGATAATCAGGGCATCCTCCACGGGTGCCGCCGCCGTCCGGCGGAGCGCCCCGGGGACCGGGACCGATCGGAGTGTCCGCCGTGGACAACAACGTGATGAAGATCGTCTACACCTTCTTCCTCGGGGCGCTGCTGGCGCTGTTCGTGGGGCTCGGCATCCAGACCTTCTACCCGGGCCCGGAGATGCCGGAGCCGACCTCGGGGGTGGAGTTCGTCCCCGAGGGGAGCGGCACCCCCACCGAGGAGCAGCGCGAGGAGATGGCGGAGAACGAGCGGCAGTGGCGGCAGTGGCAGGAGGAGCAGCAGGCCTACAGCCGCGACGTGGCGGTCGTCGCCCTCGGCGCCTCCGTGGTGCTGCTCGGCCTCAGCCTCGTGCTCGAGAAGCGCAACAGGGTGCTGACCAACGGCGTGATGCTCGGCGGTCTCTTCACCCTGCTCTACGCCATCGGGCGGAGCTTCGCCTCCAGCGAGACCACCATGACGTTCATCGCCGTGGGCGTCGGCCTGGCCGTGGTGCTGTTCCTCGGCCACCGCCGCTTCTTCCAGGACCGTCCCGCCGAGGACGCGCCCGAGGAGGGACGGCCGGAGCGGACCGACGTCCGGGCCGCTCCGCCGGAACGCCCCTAGAAGCCCGTCGGCTCGGTCTCCAGCTCGGGCTCCTCGGGCGGGCCCTCGTGGTGCAGGGGCCGCAGCGCGGCGGTCACCGTGAACCAGAGCAGGGCGTCGTAGCGCTCCCCCATCCGGGTGGGGACGTAGTTGCCGGCCTCGCGCCACGGGTGGTACACCACCCCGATGGCCCGGTGACCGTACCGCCCGGAGAGCCAGGGCCCGGAGCGGTCGCGGCCGAAGACCAGCACCGCGGGGTCCGCCAGGGCCCGGTGCAGCAGGTCCTCGTGGCTGCCGGGACGGGCCTCGGGGACGGCCACGACCTCCTCGGCCGCGCCCCACGACTCCGCCGCGACCACCGTGCCGGCCCAGGAGGCGAGGCCCACGAGCACCACCTCGTGCGCGGCGTGGCGCTCGCGCAGCAGCTGGCCCACGTTGACCAGCCCGGCGTCGAACATGTCGGTGGCCCGGGCGTCCCCCACGTGGGAGTTGTGCTCCCACACCAGGCCCTTGGCCCCAGGCCCGTGGTGGCGGGAGAGCAGGCCGGCGGTGTCCGCCATGTGCTCGTCCCGCACGTTCCAGGACTGCCGGTCGCCCCGGACCATGGTCCGGTAGTAGCGCTCGGCGTCGACCGCCACCATGGCGTTGAGGGCGGCGTCGAACGCGGCGGGGTCACCGGCCGTCCGGTCCATGGTGCGCCGGCGCACCTCGGCCAGGAGGGCCACGACGTCGGCCTCGCAGCTCTCGGGCACGATCCGGGTGCGCCACGCGTACCGGTGCGGGTCCTCGTGGAAGGGCACGAAGCACTGCCACGCCTGCAGCGCGGCGGGCAGGGCCTCGGGGGCGCTGGCCTCGAGCCAGCCGATGATCTCCCGCAGCGAGTCCCACAGCGAGTACACGTCCAGGCCGTAGAAGCCCACCTGCTCGTGGCCGGCGCGGCGGGCGTTCTCCTCCCGGAGCCAGTCGAGGAACTCGGCGACCTCCTCGTTCGCCCACATCCACGTGGGCCAGCGCTCGAAGCCCGCGAGGACGCCGCGGGCGTCGAGGTCCTGGTCCGCCTCGCCGCGCACCCACCGGTCGATCCGCCGGCAGTCCGGCCAGTCCCCCTCGACTCCGATCCAGGTGAAGCCGTGCTCCTCGATCAGCCGGCGGCTGAGCAGGGCCCGCCACCGGTAGTACTCGTGGGTGCCGTGGGAGGCCTCCCCCACGCACACGAACCGGGCACCGGCGCAGCGCTCGACCAGCCGGTCGAGATCCGGGGCCCCCTCCAGCGGCCGGGCGAGGGAGCGGATCTCCGCGAGGACCTCGGCCTCCCGGGAGGACCCCCGTCCGCGGGCGCTCACCGGGACGCCCCGTCGCCGTGCTCGCCGGCCGGCCGGAGGTGGCGGAGGAACCAGTCCCGTGCCAGTCCGGCGGCCTCGGCGAGCGTGCCGGGCTCCTCGAAGAGGTGCGTGGCGCCGTCCACGACCGCCAGCCGGGTGGGGCAGCGCATCGACTCCTGCGCCCACCGGTTGAGGCCGAGCACCTCGAAGTCCTCGCTGCCGACGATCAGCAGGGTGGGCGCCCGCACCGAGCGCAGCCGCTCGTCCGCGAGGTCGGGGCGGCCCCCGCGGGAGACCACGGCGGCGATCGACGCGCCGGGCTCGGCCGCGGCCCACAGGGCGGCGCCGGCGCCCGTGCTGGCCCCGAAGTACCCGACCGGGGAGGCCGCGGAGCCGGGCTGCTCGCGCAGCCACGCCGTGGCCACGAGCAGCCGCTCGGCGAGCAGGCCGATGTCGAAGACGTTGCCGCGGTCCGACTCCTCCCCGGGGGTGAGCAGGTCGAGCAGCAGGGTGCCGAGCCCCGCCTGCTGCAGGACGGAGGCCACGTACTGGTTCCGCGGGCTGTGCCGGCTGCTCCCGCTGCCGTGGGCGAAGACCACCACCCCGGCGCCGGGCCGCGGCAGGTGCAGGTGGGCCTCGAGCTGCTCCGTCCCCGCCGGGATGCGCACGTCGGCGTCGACCGGCCGGCCGGCCGGTTCCCGGTCCGCCCGGGCGGGCCCGGGCAGCTCCGCCTGGTGGCGGTGCCGGGCGGCGTCGAGCAGCGCCACGACCTCGTCGTCCTCCGTGGCGGAGAAGTCCCGGTAGTGGTAGCCGACGGCCGTGAAGTACGGCGGGGTCGCGAGGCAGATCACCTCGTCCGCCTCGACCACCCGGGACAAAGCCTCCTGCGGGGCCACCGGAACGGCCAGCACCACCCGTGCGGCGCCCAGCTGGCGGGCGATCCGGCAGGCCACGCGCGCCGTGGAGCCGGTGGCGATGCCGTCGTCGACGACCAGGGCGATCCGCCCGGTGAGATCGACCCGTTCCCGGCCCGCCCGGAAGCGCTCCGTCCGTGCCTCGAGCACGGCCCGCTCCCGCGCCTCGATCTGCTCGAGCTGCGCGTCCGTCACCCCGAAGTACTGCAGGGTCCGCTCCTCGAGCACCCGGGCGCCCTCCTCCCCGATAGCGCCCATGGCCAGCTCGGGCTGGGAGGGGACCCCCAGCTTGCGCACCACGATGACGTCCAGCGGGGCGTCGAGGATCCGGGCCACCTCGTGGGCCACGGGCACCCCGCCGCGGGGCAGGCCCAGCACTACCACATCCTGTCCGCGCAGGGACCTCAGCCGCTTCCCCAGCTGCCGTCCGGCCTCGACCCTGTTCTCGAAGACCGCCATGGCCTCCACCGCCTCTCCGGCGGGCGCGCGGCCCACCGCCCCTCCGGTGCTCCCCGGCTCCGCCCGGGCCCTCGGGTCCCGCGGGCCGGGGCGGATGAGTCCAGCGTAGGCAGACGGGGAAGCCGGTGGAAGGCCCGCGGGCCAGGTGACGGCCGTGGACAACCCTGCGGGTCCGGCCCATAATGCGAGCACGCCCCGCCGGCCGGCCGCGGTCCCGGGCGCCCTGGACGGACGTCCCGCACGAGCGGGGGAGACGGAGCACGCCGCATGGTGGACCGCACGGAGGACCGCTCGCAGGACCGCAGGGTCCTGCGGACGGTCTACACGTTCTTCCTGGGGGTGCTGCTGGCCCTGTTCGTGGGTCTCGGCATCGCCACGGTCCACCCGGGTCCGGAGGAGCCGGAGCCGCCGCGGTCCATCGCCCTGGCGCAGGAGACGCGGGAGCTCACCCCGGAGGAGCAGCAGCAGTGGGTGGGCTACGAGCTGGAGCGCCGGGCGTGGGAGGACGAGTTCATGCGCCACAGCCGCGACGTCGGCGTGCTCGCCCTGGTCGCCTCGGTCCTGCTCCTGGCGGTGAGCCTGGCCGTGGAGCGGCGCCGGCCGGTCCTCGCCCACGGCATCCTGCTCGGCGGCCTGTTCACGCTGCTCCACAGCGTGGTCCGCAGCATGATCTCGCAGGACACCCTCGCCGCCTTCGGCGTGGTGACCGTGGCACTGGTCGTGGTGCTGTACCTCGGCTACCGCCGGTTCGTGGACCGGCCCACCGGGACCGGCGACCGCCCGGGCCCCTCCGGGACGGTGGTCAGCGACAACGGGAAGCACCCGTCCCGCCGCTGAGCGGGGCGGGCCCGTGCCGGGCCGTCTACAGGGGCAGGGGGAGCTTCTCGCCGAGCACGGCCCGCACGGCCGCGACGTCGACGTCCGCGACGGAGGCGTGCTCCCAGGCCGGCGCGTTGTCCTTGTCCACGAGGACCGCCCGCACGCCCTCGGCGAAGTCGGGGCGCACGATCGTGTCGGCGGCCAGGCGCAGCTCCCGCTCGAGGCAGGAGCGCACGCTGTCGTCGGCCGCCCCTCGTTCGAGCAGCTCGAAGGCGCGCACCAGGGAGGAGGGGCTCATCCCCGCGAGGTCCTCCGGCGCGGCGGCGACGATCTCCTCGAGGGTCGGGGCGCCGTAGCGCTCCTCGATCCGGTCCCACTGCGCGACCACGGAGGACGGCTCCGGCTCCCGTGCGAAGCGGGCCAGCGCGTCCTCCGGGCCCTCCTCCACGACGGCCCCCGCGAGGGCCTCGAAGTCCTCGTCGGCCACGAGGACGTCGGCGAGGCCGAGGGCGACGGCGTCCGCGCCGCTGATCCGCTGCCCGCCGAGCGCGAGCCAGCGGCCCACGGCCAGGCCCGGCTCGCCGCGGCGGTCCGGGCGGGAGACGCGCGGCAGGAACCAGGAGGCGCCGATGTCGGGGAAGAACCCGATCTTCGTCTCGGGCATCGCCATGACCGTCGAGGGCCCCACCACGCGGTGGGAGCCGTGCACGGAGATGCCCATGCCGCCGCCCATGCAGATGCCGTTCATGAGCGCCACGTAGGGCTTCGGGTAGTCCGCGATCAGGCAGTCGAGGGCGTACTCGACGGCGAACACCCCGGTGGCCTCCTCGGTCCGCCCGCCGAGCACGGCGTCGCGGACCTCCCGGATGTCGCCGCCGGCGCACCACGCCCGCGGCGAGGCCGACGTGACGAGCACGTGGCGCACGGCGTCGTCGTCCCGCCACGCGTCGAGCGCGGCCTTGAGGTCCCGGTACATCTGCGCGGTCAGGGCGTTGAGCTGCCGGGGCCGGTTGAGCACGATGTGCCCCGTGCCGTTGCGGACCTCGGTCCGGACGTGCTGCTCGGTGCCGGGCGCGGTGCCGGCCGTGGCGGTGTCGGTCATGGTCCCCACCCTGCCACGGGCCGGACCGCCGTGTCATGGCTCACACGCCGGTGGGCGGCCACTGCCCCCGCTCCGCCAGCAGCGCGGCGAGCCGGTCCGCCCGGTCGGTGACGATCCCGTCGACCCCGAGCTCGAGCAGCTCCGCCATCTCGGCGGTCTCGTTGACGGTCCACACGTGCACGTCGATGCCGTGCCGGTGGGCGAAGCGCACGAACCGGGGCGTCACGAGCTGGACCTCCACCCCGCCCCGCATCCGGTACCGGCGGGGGATCTGCACGGTGTCGAACGGCTCGATCCAGCGGGCGGCCACCCGCCGGGCGAGCCGCCAGCTGGGCCCGCCCAGCCACGAGCACACGAGCAGCAGGCGCATCCCCTCCTTGCCGGAGGACGTGGGCACGCTCCGGCCGTCGAGCTCGCGGATCCGCCGCAGCGTGCGCCGCCGCCGGCTCTCGGAGAAGGACGTCACCCGCACCCGGTCCGCCGCCCCGAGCTCGTGGAGCAGGGCCGGCAGGGCCATCACGGACGCCTCGTCCTTGACGTCCACGTTGAACCTCAGCCCGGGGAACTCCGTCAGCAGGTCCGCGAACCGTGGGATGCGCCCGGCGCCGGCCACGCGCTGGGTGCTGATCTGCTCCCAGGTCAGCGCGGAGACCTTCCCGCTGCCGCCGGTGACGCGGTCCAGGGTCTCGTCGTGGAAGGACAGGACCACGCCGTCGGCCGTCGTGTTGACGTCCGTCTCGATCCACTCGTAGCCGAGGTCCCGGGCCGCGCGGAACGCGTCGAGGGTGTTCTCGGCCCCGTCGCGGCAGAAGCCGCGGTGGGCCAGGGCCGCGGGACGGCCGCGCCGGTGCGCTGGAGGGGTCACCCCCCTATTGTTACCCCGCGGTAGCGGTTTGTCCCGCCCATGACGCACCGGGGCGCCCCCGGCGCAGCAGCGCCTCGATCACCTGGGCCACCCCGTCCTCCTCGAAGGGCGGGGCCGTGCGGCCGACCGCGCGGGCCACCGCGGGGTGCCCGCCGGCCATCGCGTACCCGTGGGCGGCCCACGTGAGCATCTCGAGGTCGTTGGGCATGTCGCCGAAGGCCATCACCTCGTGCGGGCCGATCCCGCGCTCGGCCGCGTACTGCTCGAGGGTGCGGGCCTTGGTGAGCCCCTTCTGCCCCATCTCCACGAGCGGGGCGGCCGCCACGGAGTGCGTCACGGACAGCCTGCCCGCCACGATCCCGGCGAGCGCGCGGAAGTACTCCTGCGGGTCGGCGGTGTCCAGCTTGGCCAGGAACTTCACGAGCCCCTGGCCCTCAGGCACCCGCTCCCGCAGCGCCCCCACCAGGGGGGCGCCGATCTCCATCCGGTCGGTGCGGGCCCAGCCGCGGTCCGTGAACACGCCCTCGAGCGTCTCCGCCGCGAACAGCGTGCCGGGGTGCCGGGCCGCGACCTCGTCCATCACCGCGAACGCGTCCCGGGCCGGGAACAGGCTCGACTCCACCACGAGGTCGGCCCGCAGGTCGTAGACCACCGCGCCGTTCGAGCAGATCACCACGCCCTCGTGGCCGAGCTGCTCGCGCAGCGGGTCGAGCCAGCGCATGGGCCGGCCCGTCACGAACACCACGTGGATCCCGCTGTCCTGGGCGGCCCGGATCGCGTCGACGGTGCGGGGGCGGAAGCGGAAGTCGTGCCCCAGGACGGTGCCGTCGAGGTCGCTGGCGATCATCCGGATCGGCGCCGCCGCCCCGGGGACCTCCGGAGTCGGGCTCACGGGTGCGCTGCCACCTCTTCCGCCACCTATGCCTCGTGCGTCCCGGTGAGGCAGGCACGGGCGATCCCGGAGCTGAACAGCTGGAAGTTGACCACCGCGGGACTGGCGCTCTCGTCGACGTCGATCCGCTCCTCCCCCACCGCGGTCACGCACACCACGTAGCGGTGCGGCCCGTGGCCGGGGGGCGGGGCGGCCCCCACGTACTCGTCGGTGCCGCCGTCGTTGCGGTGCTTGACCGCCCCGGCCGGCGGGCGGGAGGCCGCGCCGCGCTCGAGCGAGGTGACATCGGCGGGGATGTTGGACAGGCACCAGTGCCAGAAGCCGCTGGGGGTGGGGGCGTCCGGGTCGAAGACCGTGACCACGTAGCTCCTGGTGCCCTCCGGGGCCCCGGACCAGCTCAGCTGCGGGGACACGTCCTCGCCGCCGGCGCCCATGATGCCCGAGAGCTGGGCCGGGGCGAGCGGCCCGCCGTCGGTGATGTCCTCGGAGGTGAGGGTGAAGCTCGGCAGGTCGGGCAGGTCTGCGTACGGATCGCGATCGAGCACGGGCTCTCCTTCGGTCGGGGTCGGGATCGGGTCGGGGGTCGGCCGAGGGCCGGTCAGGGTGCGGGCAGCTCGTCCCGGCGGGGCAGGTCGGCGCCGGCCCGGGAGACCGTGACGCCGGCCGCCGAGGCGGCGTGGCGCAGCAGCTCGCCGACCTGTTCCTGGTCCAGGTTGTCGATCCGCTCGCGGGCCCGGGCGCCCGTGTAGCCGTGGTCGGTGAGCCAGGACAGCAGCGCCGCCATGAAGGAGTCGCCGGCTCCCACCGTGTCCACCACGGTGGTGCGGGCGGCGGGCACCTGCGCCCCGGCCGGGCCGGTGGCCCGGGTGCGGGCCCAGGGCCCCAGGGGTCCCCGGGTGACGACGACGAGCTCCGCGCCGGCCTTGAGCCAGGCGCCGGCGCTCTCCTCGACGCTGCGGTGCGGGTAGAGCCACAGGAGGTCCTCGTCCGAGGCCTTCACGACGTCGGCGAGGGCCACGAGCTGCTCGGCGCGGGCCCGCGCCTCCGAGGAGTCGGGGATGATGGACGGCCGGCAGTTGGGGTCGTAGGAGATCAGGGCCGAGCGGTGGGCCTGCTCCACGGCGTGCAGGACCTTCGAGGCGCCGGGCTCGAGCATCGCCCCGATCGACCCCACGTGCAGCAGGGTCGTGTCCCGCAGCAGCTCGCCCAGCTGCTCGTCCGAGAGGTCCAGGGACCAGTCCAGCTGGAAGTCGTAGGTCGCGGCGCCGTCGTCCCCGATGACGGCCTCCGCCACGGACGTGGGCCGCGCGTCGGCGCCGAAGGGCAGCAGGACGCCGTTGTCCCGCAGGTGCGCCTCGACCTGCGTGCCGTACTCGTCCTCGCCGTAGCGGCCGAGGAACTGGACCTCGTGGCCGAGCCGGGCCAGGCCCACGGCCACGTTCATGGGGCTCCCCCCGGCGTGCGCGCGGGGCTCCTGGCCGTGCTTCGAGACCACGTCAACGAGCGCTTCACCGATCACCGTCAGCATGCCCTCACGGTAGCACCCGCCGGTCCCGCCGCCCCGGCCCCGGAGCGGCCCGGCGGACGTGTCACAGAGGCCTCGCGCGCGCGCCCGTGCGCTTAGAATGGAGGGCGGCGCCCTGTGCGAACCGCAGCGGCGCGAGCATCCGACCGCGCAACGAGGCGCGGCACGTCACGGCCGGACACGATGACGTCCCCGGCCGAGGAAGAGAGTCATTCTTGAGCACTCCTGAAAGCTGGGCCGACCGCGAGGCACTCGCGGAGAGCATCGTCCCCCTGGTCGGACGTCTGCACCGCGAGAACAAGGTCGTGCCGACGGTCTACGGCCGCTCCCTGGTGCACAAGTCCGTCACCCAGATCATCAAGGCGCACCGCTTCGCCCGCCGCATCGACGGCGAGGAGCTGCCCCTGGAGGACACGACCCGCCTGCTCGAGACCCTGTCCCGGCTGAACCTGGGCACCTGCGCGGTGGACCTCGGCAAGCTCAACCGGCTCGCCCAGGAGTCGGACCAGGACCTCGAGGCGTTCCTGCGCGAGGAGCTCGCCCCCGTGGTGGACCGCAGGGCCCAGAACTCCCCGGAGGCCCAGGACGTGGTGCTCTACGGGTTCGGCCGCATCGGCCGCCTGCTCGCCCGCATCCTGATCAACCGCAACGACGGCACCGGCCTGAACCTGCGCGCCGTCGTGGTGCGCAAGAAGCCGGGCAACGACCTGGTCAAGCGCGCCTCCCTGCTGCGCCGCGACTCGGTGCACGGCAAGTTCGACGGGACCATCCACGTCGACGAGGAGAACGACGTCATCACGGCCAACGGGGTGGCCATCAAGTTCATCTACGCGAACGACCCCACGGAGATCGACTACACCGCGCACGGCATCGACAACGCGATCGTCGTGGACAACACGGGCGTGTGGCGCGACGAGGCCGGCCTGTCCAAGCACCTGCAGTCCAAGGGCGTGGCCAAGGTGCTGCTCACGGCTCCGGGCAAGGGCGACCTGAAGAACATCGTGTGCGGGGTCAACGACGACGTCATCACTCCGGAGGACACCATCCTCTCCGCGGCGTCCTGCACCACCAACGCGATCACCCCGGTCGTGAAGGTGCTCCACGACAAGTACGGCATCGCACAGGGCCACGTCGAGACGGTGCACTCCTACACCAACGACCAGAACCTCATCGACAACTGGCACAAGGGCGACCGCCGGGGCCGCTCCGCCGCCCTGAACATGGTCATCACCGAGACCGGCGCGGCGAAGGCCGTGGCCAAGGCCCTGCCGGAGATGGCCGGGAAGCTGACGGGCAACGCGATCCGCGTCCCCACCCCGGACGTGTCCATGGCCATCCTGAACCTGCAGCTCGAGCGGGCCCCGGAGTCCGAGGACGCGGTCAACCAGTACCTGAAGGACATCTCGCTGAACTCGTCCCTGCGCAAGCAGATCGACTACACCGACTCCCCCGAGATCGTGTCCACCGACTTCGTGGGCTCCCGCCGCGCGGGCGTCGTCGACGGTCTCGCGACGATCGTCAACGGCAGCTCGCTGGTGCTCTACGTCTGGTACGACAACGAGTTCGGCTACTCCTGCCAGGTCGTGCGGGTGCTGGCCCGGATGGCCGACATCGCCATGCCGCAGTTCCCGGCCGAGCGGGTCGCGGTCGGCGCCGTCGCCGGCTGAGCCCGGTCCGGCCACGAGGGGCCGTGTCCCACCGGAGCGCCGGCGGGCCACGGCCCCTCTCCGTGTCCGGGCACCGGACCCTCCCGCGGCCCGGCGCGCCCCGTCAGGGGGTGTAGAAGGCCCCCGCGACGGCCCCCAGGGCCGCGACGTCGTCCACGTGGCACAGCTCCCGGGCGGAGTGCATCGACAGCAGGCCGATGCCGACGTCGATCGTGCGCACCCCCAGCCGGGCGGCGGTGATGGGCCCGATCGTGGACCCGCAGGGCACCCGGTTGTTGGAGACGAACTCCTGGTAGCCCACGCCGGCGCGCGCGCAGGCCTCGGCCCAGATCCCGGCGCCCACCGCGTCCGTGGCGTAGTGCTGGTCGGCGTTGATCTTCAGCAGCGGACCCGCCCCGGGCACCGGCCGGTTCACGGGGTCGTGGTGGCCCTGGTAGTTGGGGTGCACCAGGTGCCCGGCGTCCGCGGACAGGCACACCGAGCCGGCCAGGGAGCGCCGGTGCTCGGCGGCCGTGCGGCCCAGCTCCTCGTTGATGCGCACCAGCACGTCCTCGAGGAACGGCCCCGCGGCGCCGGAGCGGGTGCGGGAGCCGATCTCCTCGTGGTCGAACGCGGCGAGCACCGCGATGTGCCGGCCCTGCTCCACCGCCTCCGCCTCCCGGACGAGGGCGCCCAGCCCGGCATGCACGGAGGACAGGTTGTCCAGCCGCCCGGAGGCGAACAGGGTCCCGCCCTGCCCGAACACGGTGGGCCGCTGCGAGTCCGCCAGCACCACGTCGTAGCCGACGATCCGGGCGGGGTCCACGGGACCGCCGTCCGCGTGCTCGGCCAGCAGCGCGAGGACGTCCGCGCCCTCCGGCTGCCCCACGCCCCAGACGGGCTGCACGTGCTGCTGCCGGTCGAGCTGCAGGCCCTTGTTGGCCTCGCGGTCCAGGTGGATGGCGAGCTGCGGGATGCGGGCCACGGGTCCGGTCGCGGTCAGGTGCTCCACAGGG
This sequence comes from Kocuria sp. CH-021, assembly GCF_049716185.1. NCBI lineage: Bacteria > Bacillati > Actinomycetota > Actinomycetes > Micrococcales > Micrococcaceae > Kocuria > Kocuria sp. CH-021. Next base: position 53,010 of record NZ_JBNAFK010000009.1, read on the forward strand.
ACCCCGTCCGCGCCCCGCACCACGAGCCGGCCCGCGAGGCGCAGCTCGCGGTCCAGCCACGAGTTCAGCAGTGCCCCGCCGTAGGTCTCGACCCCCGCCTGGTGCCAGGTGTGGGCCGTGCTCGTGGGCCTCGGCTTGAGCTTGAACCCCGGCGAGTCCGTGTGCGCGCCGAGGATCCGGAAACCGGCCGCCGGCGGCACCTCCGCGGGGGTGGCCCACGCGATGACCGCCCCGTCGCGGAGCACGTAGCGCCGCCCGCGGACCCCGTTCCGGGCCCAGTCCTCCGTCTCGTCGAGGCGGACGAAGCCCGCCTCCGTCAGGCGCGCGGCGGCGGCGTGCGCGGCGTGGAAGGAGCTCGGCGACTCCATCACGTAGCGGCCGAGGTCCTCGACGGCGGAACGGGGGTCGGCTGCGGTGCGGGGTTCCATGCGGTCAGTCTACGAAAGGGACCGGGGCGCGGGGCCGGGCGCCGGCTCCGCCCAGTGGCCGGGGCAGGCCGGCGGGCCGGGGCACACCCAGGCCGCGGGCTCGTGGCCGGGCCGTCCGGATCCGGCCCCGGCGTGCCCTCCGGGGCCGGGCCGGGGACCGGGCGCGAGGGGCGGCCGCGGCGGGTGCACGGTCCGGGTCACCTCGACGCCGTGCCGGCGCGCGGCACGGACCACGAGCCACGCGAAGAGCACCTGCATGGCCGCGGAGACGGCCAGAGCCACCCAGGAGGACTCCTCGGCGTCGGGGTCGGCCAGCCCGAGGGCCCCGAAGAGCGTGGCGACCACGTTGTTGACCACGTGCAGGGCGATCGCGGCCTCGAGCCCGCCGGTGCGCCAGGTCAGCCACCCGGCGACGACCGCCATGACCGCGACCGCCAGCAGCCCCCAGGCGTCGTAGAGGTGCCCGAAGGTGAACAGGGGCACGGGCAGCAGGATCGCGAACACGGGCCGGCGCAGCCACCGCCCCACGGTCTGCAGCAGGTAGCCGCGGAAGACGAGCTCCTCCGCGGCGCACTGCAGCGGGACCACGAGCACGATCATCGCGATCAGCCACCAGAAGCCCGCCACGGGCCGCGGGGCGGCCGACGTCCCGACCAGCAGGTACTCCACCACGAGGGCGGCCGCGTGACCCAGCGCGTAGACCGCCAGGGCCACGAGGAGGCACCGGCCGAGGAAGCCCCAGCGCAGCCGCCCCGTCACCGACAGCAGCAGCCCGATGGGCCGGGGGCCCATGATGGCCCGGGCCGCGAGGAGCGCCGGGATCATCAGGACCAGGGAGAAGAACAGCATGAAGAAGATCGCCGGGTCCATGATGTCCAGCTCCGTGGCCTCGAGGAAGACCTCGTCCAGGGCCTCCTCGCCGCGCACGACCACGAGGCCCACGGCCCAGACGATGCCGAAGACGATCGTCAGCACCAGGTAGAAGGCCCCGAAGAGGAGCAGCTCCACGAGCGGCTTCCACCACCGGTGCTCGGGGTCGGCGTGGCCGAGCCGGTGGTAGGGCAGGAGGCGGGGACCGGGGCTCGGGCGGAGGTCGTCGAGGGGCCCCTGCCTCCAGGGGGCGGCGCGCGTGGTCATACCTCCCACGGTATCCTCAGCCGGCCCTTCCGGACACGCGACAGTTCGGGGGCCGGGATCCCCGGCCCCCGAGGGGCTCAGCGCGCGTAGCGGTCCACGAACGCGGCGAGGATCTTCTCGGGCTCCGTCACGCGCGGGCCCGTGCGGATCCGGTGCTTGACCTGCTCGGCCGCGCCCGCCGGGAAGTAGCCGTGCTCCTTGTACGCCTCGATCCGGTTCAGCAGCGCGGGGGCGTCGAGCTCGGGGTGGAACTGCGTCGCGTAGAGGTTCTGCTTGATCCGGAACATCTGGACGGGGCAGCCCGTGCCCGTGGCCAGCAGGACGGCGGCGGGCGCGAGGGTCCGCGTGCCCTCCTTGTGCCCCACGAAGCCGTGGAACGTGGGCGGGAACCCGCGGAGCAGCGGGTCCCGCCGCCCCTCGTCGGTGAGGGTGACCTCGATGACGCCGATCTCCTCGCCACGGGTGCGGTCCACGACCGCGCCCTGGTGCGTGCCGAGGGTGCCGACCCCGTAGCAGGCGCCGAGGAAGGGGAAGTCCCGGGCGACCACCTCGTCGAGCAGGTCCCGCATCTCGGACTCGGCCCGCCGCTGCACCTCGGTCTTCAGCTGCGGCGGGTCGGAGGAGTTGAACGGGGACCCGCCGATGATGACCCCGGAGTAGCGCTCGAGGTCGATCGGCGGCATGGGCCCGGCCTCCAGCCGGACCCGGTGGAGGCTGCTCTCCTGCAGGCCGCTGAAGCGGCGGACGGTCTCGTACTCCTCGTCCGCCACGTCGTCCTCGGCGCGGGTCGCGAGCAGCAGGAAGGGCTTCATGACTCCATCGTAGCCAGCGCCTCGGCGCTCCCCGCGCACTCGGGAGAAGCCGGCTCAGGGGAGGAGGCGCTCCCGGTGGGCGTAGGCGTTGAACGACGTCCCTCGGCTGAAGCCGAGCAGCGTGACGCCCGTGCGGTCCGCGAGGTCCACGGCGAGGGCCGACGGCGCCGAGACGGCCGCGAGCGCGGGGATCCCGGCCATGTACGCCTTCTGCACCAGTTCGAACGAGGCGCGGCCGGAGACCTGCAGGACGGTGCCGCGCAGGGGCAGGAGACCCTCGCGCAGGGCCCAGCCCACGGCCTTGTCCACGGCGTTGTGCCGCCCCACGTCCTCGCGCACGCACAGCAGCTCGGGCTCGGCGACGCCGTCGCGCGCGGCGGGACCGTCCGGGAAGCGGAAGAGACCGGCGGCGTGGACACCGCCGGTCGTGGCGAACAGCCTCTGGCCGGTGCGCAGCCGGTCCGGCAGAGCCAGGACCGCGGGCACCGGCAGGCGGACCGCGTCCCCGGCCGGGTCGTGGGTCGAGACCTTGGTGACGGCCTCGATGGACGCCGTGCCGCACACTCCGCACGACGACGACGTGTAGACGTGCCGCTCCATGGAGGTGTCCGGCAGCGCGACGCCGGGGGCGAGCCGCACCTCCACCACGTTGTAGGTCCGCCGCCCGTCCGGGCCGACGCCGCTGCGGTAGTCCATCTGCAGGATCTCGGCCGGCGAGCGCACCACGCCCTCGGAGACGAGGAACCCCGCCACGAGGTCGAAGTCGTGGCCTGGCGTGCGCATGGTGACGGTGAAGGGCCTGCCGTCGAGCCGGATCTCCAGGGGCTCCTCGCCGGCCAGGGTGTCCGCCCGACCGGAGCCGTCGCCGTCGGCGGTGTACCGGTGCACGCGGCGGCGCTGGGAAGCACGGGTCATGGCGGTCCTCCGGTCCCGGCCCCTCCGGTCGGGGGCCCTCCCCCGGCATCCTAGGCGCGCTGCCCCGGGGACCGCCGAAGCGGGGACATTACTGATCAATAACGTCGGGGGAAGTGGGGACAGGAGAAGCCTGTTCGAATTCATAGACTTTTGTCTAGGGTTGACGTGTCAAGGGGATTCCGCGGCAGGGCTGCCGGCGGTTCCCCCGGGCGATCCACTGCGGCTCCCGGGCCGGCGCGCCGAGGCGCGCCCGGCGCAGCGGGCACCCCGTCCCCCGTGATCCGGGGGGACGGGCACCCGCCGCCTTCCGCGGACACCCCACCGGATGCCTCGCACGGCACGCGCACCGATCCCGGGCGTGCCGTCCTCCCACCCCTCTCTCGCTCGAAGGCGGAACCATGAACACTGCAGCACAGACCCCCCAGTCCGAGTCCCCCGGGCGGGACGGCAAGAACCGGCGTGCCGGCAAGGCCGTCCTGGCCGGCACCGTGGCGGTCGGGCTCCTCGCCGCCGGCGGCGGCACCTTCTCGAAGTGGTCCGAGGAGCACGCCGTCGCCTCGGACGACATCGTCACCGCCGGTGAGCTCTCCATGGAGAACACCACCGTGTTCTGGACGGACGGCGCCGGGAAGGACATCGACCCGGCCACCTACAAGATCGTCCCCGGCGACACCATCGAGCTCCACGCGTCCACCACGGTGATCGCTAAGGGCAACAACCTGCAGGGGTCCCTCGAACTGCAGCTGCCGGCACAGCTGCAGCAGGAGATCGACGCTCTCGAGAAGGCCGGCTACGTGTCCTACGACGTGACTCTGTCCAGCGACGAAAAGTCGACCCAGAACTCGTTCCCGGTCACCGCGAGCGACAACGGGGACACCGTGACGGCCGTCGCCTCGTTCACCTGGCAGGCGGACAAGACCACCGGCAGCGCCGGCGAGAACATGTCCAAGTCGTTGAGCGGCACCAAGCTCGTCCTCGCCCAGCAGTGACCGCACGGGGCCTTCCGGCCCCGGAGCGCCCCGGTGCGGCCTCGGCGCCGCACCGGGGTGCACCCGCCCCTCGCACGCCCCGCACCGTTCCGTCTCGTCCCCCCAGAGGCTCCCATGACGCGCTCCCACCGCACCCCCCGCCCCTCGACCGCCGGCCGCGCCCTGGCCGCCGCCGCAGCCGCGCTGCTGGCCCTGACGCTGCTCGGCAACGGCCTCGGGACGGCCGCCCGCTGGTCCGACACGGCCCCGCTCGAGACGCGGGCCGTCAGCACCGGCAGCCTCGGCGTGGTGCTGGAGCCGGCCCGGGCCGCCCTCCAGGACACCGAGGTCGACCCGGCGACCGGTGAGCTCGCTCGCGGGACCTCCGACCTCACCGGCACCGCCGGCGCCCTCTCCGCGCTGGCCCCCGGCGACACCGTCGTCGTCACGACCCGCGCGGTCCTCGACGTCGAGGGCGCGAACCTCACCGCGACGCTCACGGTCGACCCCGGCGTGCCGGCCGGCGGCGCGGTGGTCCCGCGCGCGGAGCTGGTGCCCGTCCTCGGCGCCCCGCCGACGGATCCCGGTCCCGCGCCGTCCTCCTGGACGGTGACCGCGGCCCACGACGGCGCGGCCTACGACGTCACCGTCGCCTACGAGGTCTCCGCCGACCCCTCGGCCCAGGGCACGACCGTCGACCCCGGCCACCTCACGGTCGCCCTCCTCCAGAACTGACCCCCAGGAGTTCTCATGAGCCAGTACCGCACCCCCACGGCCTACGTGCTCGGCGTCCTCGTCCTGCTGGCCGTCATCGTGCTCACCACCCCCAACGGTGGGACGCACGCACGCTGGTCCGCCACCGCGCAGTCCGAGGTGCCCGCCATGGCCACGGGCCGGGTCGGCTTCGAGGTCGGCGGCGCCGAGGGCGGCGCGAGCTCGGCGACCCTGACCAACACCTCCGGGTTCGGCGTCGAGTACCGGCCCCGGCAGGTCTCCCTGACCGGTTCCGACGGCGAGACCGTGACCCCGCCGCCGGGCCTGCGCTTCGCCTACCGCACCGGCGCGGACTGCGGCACTGCCGGGACCCCGGCACGGTGGACCGCCGTCGCGGCGGGCGGGTCCGCGCGGGTGGCCGTCCTCGAGCGGACCGCGGCCCCCCTGGAGCGGGACCGGCCCGCCGCGCTGTGCCTGACGGTCTCGACCGACGGCGTGCCCGAGGACGAGCTCCGACCCCTGGCCGGACGGCAGCTGCAGGTGCTCACCGAGCTGGAGGCCACCTCCCTCGGCGAGGGCACCTGGTCGACGACCCGCTCGTGGACGGCGCCCTTCACGGTGGAGCCGCCCGAGGCGGCGCCCCCGGCGGAGACGCCGGCCGTCCCCGCGGCGACCTGCACCCCGGGCCTCGAAGGGGTGCTGAGCTGGCCCTGGTCCGCCACGACCGACGGCGCCCGCGTGGTCGGCTGGGAGCTGCTCCGGAGGCCCCAGCTGACCGGCGGCGACTGGACCGTCCTGCGCTCCGTTCCGGAGAGCCCGGACCGCGCGGTCACCGTGACCGCGGCCGACGTCCCGAACGGCGGCGCCGGCAAGCACAACACCGTCCACGAGTTCGCCGTGCGGGCCCACTTCGCGCCGGGCACCGCGGCCCCCGAGACGCTGCCGATCGTGTGGGCCCTGAAGTCCCCGGGCGAGAGCAGGAAGATCGAGTGCATGGGAGTCCGGCAGTGACCACGACCGTCCACCGCGCCGGCCACGCCGTGCTCGTCGCCCTCCTGACCGCGGTGGCCGCGCTGCTGCTCGCCGTCGTCGTCGTCCCGCTCGCGCTCGGCTGGGTGCCCCTGACGGTGCTGTCCGGCTCGATGGAGCCCACCGTCCCGACCGGCAGCCAGGTCGTCGTCGCCCCCCTCGAGGGCGAGGACGACGCCGCCGGGCTGAGCACCGGGGACGTCGTGACCTTCATGCCCCGCCCGGACGACCCCACCCTCGTCACCCACCGGATCGTGGGCGTGGCGGTGGACGGCGAGGGGCGGCGCAGCTTCACGACCCGGGGGGACGCCAACGCGGTCCCGGACGCGGAGCCGGTCACCGCCACCCAGCTGCGCGGACTGGTGAAGTACCACGTGCCCTGGGCCGGCTACGCCGCGACCCTCCTGGACGCCGAGCAGAAGCGCGGCGGGATCGTGCTGGTCGCCGCCGCCCTGTTCGGCTACGCGCTGTGGCAGCTCGTGGGCGCGGTCCGGGACCGGCGCCCGGACGACAGCGCCGACGACACCGCGGACGCCACCGCCGACGAGGGCGCCGGCGAGAGCGGCGGCGAGGGCGGCGGCGAGCTCACGCGGCCGGACGGGGAGCAGTCGTCCCCGGCGGAGGCGCGCACGGAGGCCCTGCCGCTCGTGCCCGCCACGGCCTCCGGGCGCTGAGGCCCTCCCCGGCCGTTCCGTCGCCGCCCCGTGGCCGGCACGTCCCACGGAACGACGACACCGGGCGGGCCGCCGTTGCCGGTGCCCCGGAGCGGGTCCATGATGGGGACCATGACCGAGACCCCGCTCACGCACGTCGACGAGAACTGGCAGCGCGCCCTGGTGGTGGTCGCGCACCCGGACGACATGGAGTTCGGCGCCGCCGCGGCCGTGGCCCGCTGGACCGGACAGGGCAAGGAGGTGGTGTACTGCCTGGTCACCAGCGGGGAGGCCGGCATCGACGGGCTCGAGCCGGAGCAGTGCGGCCCCCTGCGGGAGGCGGAGCAGCGGGAGTCGTGCCGGATCGTGGGCGTGGAGCAGGTGGAGTTCCTGCACCAGCCGGACGGGGTGCTCGAGTACGGGGTGGCGCTGCGGCGGCGGATCGCCGAGGTGGTCCGCCGGCACCGCCCGGACGTGGTGATCACCAACAACTTCCGTGACACCTGGGACAACGCCACCAACCTCAACCAGGCCGACCACATCGCCACGGGCCGGGCCACGCTGGACGCCGTGCGGGACGCCGGCAACCGGTGGGTCTTCCCGGAGCAGATCGGCACGGGCCTGCAGCCGTGGCCGGACGTGCTGGCGGTGTGGGCGGCCGCCTCGCCCGGTGCCCGGCACGCGGCCGACGTCACGGAGACCTTCGGCGCCGGCGTGGAGTCGCTGCGCGCCCACGGCGCCTACCTCGAGGGCCTGGGCTGGGCCGACTTCGACCCGGACGCCTTCCTGCGGGGCAACGCCACCGCCGTGGGGGAACGGCTCGGGGTGCCGCTCGCGAGCTCCTTCGAGGTGCTCCCCCTGCAGTGGGGCGGCACCGAGGAGTGAGCGCCGGTCCGCCGGCGGGGCGCGGTCAGGCGGGCTCGGGCTCCCGGAGGACCGTGAGGACCAGCAGCACCGCGAGGACCACGAGGCCCGCCACGAAGCCGACCGCTCCCGGCCAGCCGGTGGCCGTGTAGAAGACGCCGCCGGCCGTGCCCAGCACGGAGGACCCGGCGTAGTAGAAGAGCGTGTAGAGGGACGAGGCCTGCGCCTTGCCGGTGCGGGAGCGCACGGGGACCCACCCGGAGGCCACGGCGTGCGCGGCGAAGAACCCCGCGGTGAACAGCAGCAGCCCCACCACGACCACGGGGATCGACGGGACGAGCGTGGCCAGCAGCCCGGTGAGCATGACGGCTCCGCTGCTCGCCAGGACCACCCGCCGCCCGTGGGCCGCCGCGATGCGTCCGGCGGTCCCGGAGGACCAGGTGCCCGAGAGGTAGGCCAGGAACAGGAGGCTCACCACGGTCTGGGACACCCCGAACGGCTCCTCGCCGAGGTGGAAGCCGAGGTAGTTGTAGATCGCCACGAACCCGCCCATGAGCAGGAAGCCCTGCAGGTAGAGCACCACCAGGCCGCGGTCCGCGAGATTGGCGCGCAGCCGCCCCAGCAGACCGCCCGGCCCGGTGAGCCGGACGGTCTGGCGCACGAAGCCCCGCTGGCGCGGGGCGATCAGGACGAAGACCACGGCGGCGAGCGCGGCCAGCACGCTCACGGTGATCGTGCCGGTGCGCCAGCCGAACGCGTCCCCCACGGGCGCGGCGACGATGCGCCCGGCGAGCCCGCCCAGGCTCGTCCCCGCCACGTAGGTGCCGGCGGCCACGGCGGCGTGCCGGCGGTCGAGCTCCTCCGCGAGGTAGGCCATCGCCACGGCGGGGATCCCGCCCAGGGCGACGCCCTCCGCGAAGCGCAGCGCCACCACGGTCTCGAAGCCCGGTGCCAGGGGCATCACGAGTCCCAGGGCCGTGGCCGAGAGCACGGCCATCACCATGGTCCGCAGCCGTCCCCACCGGTCGGAGACCACGGACCACGGCAGGACGCCCACGGCGAGGCCGAGGGTGGCCGCGGAGACGCCCAGGGACGCCTCCGCGGCGCCGATCCCGAGGTCCGCCGCCATGAGCGGCAGCACGCCCTGCACGGAGTACAGCTGGGCGAACGTCGCCACCCCCGCGCACAGCAGGGCCAGCAGCACCCTCCGGTAGCCCCGGCTGCCGCGGCCGTAGCCGGTCCAGGCGCCGGGCTCAGCCACGGTCCGCGTCGACGGCGCCCCGGGTCCCGGCCCGGAGGCCGGTGACCGTCCACACGGCCAGGAGCAGGAACAGGGCGAGGTAGGGCAGCGCGGCCACGGCGTCGATCACCGGCCCGGGCACGCCCGGCGGGCGCAGCCACGCGTCCCAGCGGATCGGACCGACGTACAGGCCCACGAGGGCGACCCCGCCCAGCACCAGGGCGAGCCGGCGCGGGCCGTCCCGGAGGAACGCCGGCCACGCCTCGACCCACAGCGCCGTGAACACCAGCGCCCACCACAGGTGGTGGTGGGACCACGTGACCGGGGACATGTAGAGCATGACGAGGGCGTTGACCGCGACCGCGGAGAGGACCATGTCCCGGGCCGCGAGGACCCGGATCAGCAGGGCGACGCCCACGACCATGACGAGGACCAGCGCCCAGCGCAGCAGGGGCTCCGCCCCGCCGGGGACGCCCAGGTGCAGGAGCACCCCCTGCAGCGAGGTGTTGTCGACGTACCCGGTGTCACCCACGCGCTCGTCGCTGACCACGGCCTCGCTCCAGAACACGGCGGCGTCCCGCGGCAGCGCCAGGAACCCGACCAGCACGGTCGCGGCGAACGTGAGGCCCGTGGTGAGGATCGGCCGCAGCTGTCCGCGCATCAGGAACACCAGTCCGAACGCCAGGGGCGTCAGCTTGACGCCGGCGGCCAGCCCGATCCAGAACCCCCGCGGGATCCGGCCCAGGAGGCTGTCGTCCCGGGTGCGCAGCAGGTCGTAGAGCACGAGGGCGAGGAGCAGGGCGTTGATCTGCCCGAGGCCCACGTTGCGCATCCACGGCCCCGACCACAGCAGCACCGCGGTGCCCGCGGCCACGGCGGTCGCCGGGCCCAGCAGGCCCTGCAGCGGCAGCGGCCGGCCGCGCTCCGCGGCCCAGCGCAGGAGGACGGCGGACAGACCCGCGGCGATGCCCATCGTGACGAGCCCCAGGGCGAGCTCGGTGAGCTGCTCGGGGAGGTAGGCGAGCGGCACGAACAGCAGCGCCGCGAACGGTGGGTAGGTGAACGGCAGTCCGCCGTCGTCGTGCAGGCTCAGCCCGGGCCCGTAGAGCTCGTCGGCGAACCCGTGCCGGTCCACCACGGCCATGCCGCCGAGCCGGTAGACGTCCAGGTCGATGCTGCCGTCGAGGGTCAGCCACACGGACCGCACCAGCGCGCCCACCAGCAGCAGCCACACCAGGCCGGTCAGCGCCGTCGAGCGTCCCGTGCGGGACGTGACGGCGGCGGAGGAAGAGCTCACCAGGGCCTCGGTTCTCGGGTCGGTGCGTGCAGGAGTGCACGCGGACGGGGCAGGATGTCGCGGGCGGCGGAGCCGGCGCCGCGCGGCGGCGTGGTCCGCCGCTGCCCGGAACGCCGCTGCACTGCGTGCGCCGGCGTGCGGGGTCGGCCCCCACTCTAATCGCGCGCGGCTCCGCACCGGGATCGCCGGTGACCGGCACGGGCCGCACGCGCGCCGAGCGGATGCCGGGACGTCGCGGCGGCGGGACGCAGGGGGCGCGGGAACACGGCATGATGGACCGTGCGGGCCCCGGGCCTCTACGGCCGGGCCCGACGGCACCTGCACCGCGGGCCCGCTGCGACCACCGGAGGAAGACCATGACGGAGCACGAGACGGGCGAATCGCCCACGGCGCCGCACGAGCTGCTGCTCGAGAGCGAGGACATCACGTCCTTCCTCGACGCGCTCACGGCCACCATCGCCCAGGCCCTGTCCACCGACGGGGACGAGGTGTGGTGCGCGGTCACCCTGCTGCGGCCGAAGAGGTCCTCGACCGTGGCCTCCTCCAGCCCCGCGGCCGAGGCCCTGGACGAGATCCAGTACCACTACGGTGACGGTCCCTGCCTGACGGCCTCCCGCGAGCACCGGCTGGTCCACGTGGCGGACACCCGCTCCGACCCCCGGTGGCCCGAGTACGGCAGGGCCGCCGCCGACAACGGCATCCGCTCCGCCCTCGGGGTGCCCCTGGATCTCGGCGGCGAGGCCTCCGCGGCCCTGGACGTCTACGCCGACCGCCCCCACAAGTTCGACCCGGCGACGATCGAGGTCGTCCAGCGCGAGGTGGCCTCCGCCTCGACCGCGCTGCGCCTGGCCGTGCGGATGGAGAAGCACCGGGACGCCGAGGCGGACCTCAAGGCGGCCATGGCCTCCCGCACCACCATCGACCTGGCCGTGGGCATCGTCATGGGCCAGAACCGCTGCACGCAGGAGGAGGCCTTCGCGATCCTGCGGGCCGCCTCCAGCCACCGCAACGTCAAGCTGCGCGACCTGGCCGCGGAACTGGTCGCCACCGTGGGACAGGGCCCGGCCACCACCCACTTCGACCGCTGAGCGCACGTCCGCGTCGCCGGGGACGGCGTGCGGGCACCCGTGGGCCGGCGCCCCGGCCGGCCGGGAGCCGGGGCGTCCCGCGGACCGGCCGGAGTCAGCCCTTCCGCCACTCGTCGCTCGTCAGGTGGGATCCCGCCTGCGGCCCCATCTGCACCATGCCGCCGTCCACGACCCAGGACGCCCCGGTGACGTAGGCGGAGGCCGGGGAGGCGAGGAACGCGATGACCGAGGCGATCTCCCGGGCGTCCCCGGGCCGGCCCAGCGGCACGCCGGGACGGTGGGTGGACCTCGGGTTCTCGTCCTCCTGGCCCGTCATGGGGGTCGCGATCTCCCCGGGGGCCACCGAGTTCGCGGTGATCCCGTGCTCCCCCAGCTCGAGCGCGATGGTCTTCACGAGCCCCCCGAGCCCGTGCTTGGCGGCGTCGTAGGCGCTCGAGCCGACCCGGGGCACGTGCTCGTGCACGCTGGTGACGGCGATCAGCCGGCCGCCCCGGCCGGCCGCCACCATGTGCCGTGCCGCCGCCTGGAGGCACAGGAACGCGCCGTCGAGATCGGTGGCCAGCACCTTGCGCCACGTGGCCAGGGACGTCTCCAGGAAGGGGATGTTCGCCCCCGTGCCCGAGTTGTTCACGAAGACGTCCACGCCGCCGAGCCGCTCCACGAGGCCGTCGACGACGGCGCCGCAGCTCTCCAGCTCCGTGGTGTCCAGCCGCGCCACCACGGCCCGCCGGTCGTAGGAGCGGACCTCCTCGGCGGTCCGCTCGGCGCCGGCCTCGTCCTGGTGCCAGGTGATGCCCACGTCCATGCCGGCCGCCGCGAGCGCCACGGCGGTCGCGCGCCCGATGCCGGAGTCGGAGCCGGTCACCACGGCCGTGCGCGGGTCGAAGTCTGGAGTGCGTTCCATGATCGTGGCCTTCCGTCCGTCCGGTGCGGGAACCGCCGTGCGGGGCGGTTCGGGAGCCTCAGCCTATGTCCGGCCGCGACCCCGGGCACACCCCCTGCCGTCGTCCGGGCAGCTCGTCCGGACTGCTCCTCCGGACCCGTTGCGGACCACCGCCGAGGAGAGGAGCATGTCAAGCAAGCTGATGGTCGGACGTGAGGAGACAGTCGTGGCAGCTCAGGACCAGTCAGGATCGACCGTCCCGGAGGAGCCCCGGACGTCCGGGGCGGACCGCCCGGGCGCGTCCACCCCGCGGGGGCGGCGGCAGGAGGTCGTCGCGGCGGAGAAGCGGGAGTTCGGGGGCGTGAAGTTCGGTTCGGCGTTCTTCGGCTGGATGACCGCCACGGGCATCGCCGTGCTGCTCACCGCGCTGCTCGGGGCGATCGGCGCGGGAGTGGGCGTGGCGACCAGCACCGACCCCGGCGAGATCGCGGAGCAGGTGGCCCAGGACGCCGGCACCGTGGGCCTGGTCAGCGGGATCGCCCTCGCGCTGATCCTCTTCGTCGCCTACTTCGCCGGGGGCTACGTGGCCGGGCGCATGGCCCGCTTCGACGGCGCCAAGCAGGGAGTGGCCGTGTGGGTGTGGGCGATCCTCATCGCGATCGTCCTGGCGCTCCTGGGTGCGCTGGCGGGCGAGCAGTTCAACGTGCTGCGCGAGCTCAACAGCTTCCCCCGGATCCCGATCGGCGAGGGCGCCCTCACCACGGGCGGCATCATCGCCCTGGTCGTCGCCGTCCTGATCCCGCTGCTCGCGGCGGTCCTGGGCGGCCTGGCCGGGATGCGCTTCCACCGGAAGGTGGACCAGGTCGGGATCGACCACCAGTACCGGTCCCACTTCTGAGTCCGGCCCTCCGGGAGCCGGGCCTCAGAACTCCAGGACGAGGCGCCCCCGGACGCCCCCGGCCTCGAGCCGGCGGTGCGCCTCGGCGGCGTCCGCGGCGGGCAGGACGGCGGCCACGCGCAGGGAGAGCACCCCCTCCTCCACGTGCCGGCGCAGCCGGTCGAGCTTCCGGCCCGAGTGGTACTCCCGGGGCACGCTGATCCGGTGCACGGTGATCCCGCGCCCCGGGTCCCCCGTCCAGTGCCGCACGGTCGCGAAGTCCCCGCCGTCCCGGACGGCGGGGACCGCCTTCTCGTGGAGCACGGCGGCGTCCACGAGGGCGTCGACCCCGTCGGGGAAGAATTCGCGGATCCGCTCCGCGACGTCGTCGCCGCGGGCGACCACGTGGTCGGCGCCGAGGCTCTCCACGAGCTCCAGGTCGTGCTCCGACGCGTCGGCCACGACGGTGAGGCCCTCGTGCTTGGCGAGCTCCACCACGTAGTTGCCCAGGGTTCCCGCGGCCCCGGTGACGGCCAGGGTCTGCTCGGGCTGCAGGTCCAGCACCTCGAGGATCTGCAGGGCCGTGAGCCCGTTCATGGGCAGGGTGCAGGCGGTGGCGAAGTCCGTGCCCGCGGGGAGGCGGGCGATCGAGTCGTCGGGGGCGACCAGGAGCTCGGCGTAGGCGCCCCCGTGCTCCCCGCGCGGCAGGGCGATGGCCATGACCGCCTCCCCCACCCGCCAGGCGCTGCCCGGCCCGACCTCGTCGACGACCCCGGCCGCGTCCATCCCCGGCACGTACGGCGGGCTCAGGTGCTCCAGCGGCTGACCGCCGGCGCGCAGCACGGTGTCCGTGGGGCTGACGGCAGCCGCCCTGACCCGGATCCGCACCTCCCCGGGCCCCGGGTGGGGGTCCGGCAGCTCGTGGACGGCGAGGACCTCGGGTCCTCCGAACGACTCGACTCCGATGACCTGCATGCCCGTTCCAACCCCGGGACGGGCGAACCCATTCCGGCCCCGCTCCGATGCCGTGACGATGCCGTGACGATGCCGCCGCGACATGCGGGCGGGGATCCTGTCACACCGTTGCGCCCCCGCGGGCCGGGGACCATGCTGAGGGCGGGGACCGCCGCAGCACGAGGGGGACGTCATGGCACCGGCAGAGTTCATCACCCTTCCCGTCTCGGACCTGGAGCGCTCGAAGCGGTTCTACTCCGGCCTGGGCTGGCGGCTGCACCCGGCGTTCGAGGGCAGCGGGGCGGGGACCGTGGAGATCCGCGAGGACGAGCACGTCATGGTCCTGAGCGAGGACCGCCACCTGCGCCTGGTGGGCCCCGGGACTCCCGGCACCCCGGCCGACGCCTCGGTGGTCAACGCGCTCAGCGTGGACTCCCCGGACGAGATCGACACCATCGTGGACCGCGCCGTCCGCGCCGGCGGGACCGAGGGCGACGCCCAGGACTACGGCTTCCTGCGCTCGCGCTGCTTCCGGGACCCCGACGGCCACCAGTGGGAGATCCTGTGGGTCGACCCGGCGGCGGCCTCGGCGCGCGCCGCCCGCCGGGAGCCCTGACCCACGGGCCTGGGCGGCTCAGGCGCTCACTTCTCGGAGACGGCCGCGGCGAGCCGCTCGAGGGAGTGCTCCAGGGCGCCCTCCTCGAACAGCGGGAAGGACACGGCCTTCCGGGCCTCCGGGCTCGCGTGCTCCCACGAGTAGGTCTCGGTGACCAGCGTGGCGCCGGGGCCCTGGGGCTCGAGCTCCCAGATCCACTCCCAGCCCTCCAGCTCCGCGCCCTGCGGCTTGGGCCGCCAGGCGAGCAGCTTGTTCTCGTCGAAGCCGGAGACGGTGTTCTCCATGACGTAGTCGCCGCCCATGTGCTCGCCGTTCATGTTCATCACGAAGACCTGCCCGACCTGCTGGATGCGCTGGTCGTCGCCGGAGACCACCGTGCCGGAGCCGTCGATCTGCCGGTGGCGCGCGGGCAGGCTGAGGACGTCGAAGATGGCGTCGGCGGGGGCGTCGATGACGCGGCTGGCGGAGATGCTGTTCTCGGTCATGCTGTGGGTCCTTCCGTCGTCTGCGGTACGACCTCACCGTAGGCAGACGGGACCGGTCCCTGGCCAGGGCTGTCCGCTCCCCGCGTAGCGCGGAGCCCGTCCCCGGCTCAGCCGGGCTCCGCGCCGAGGGGCTGCCGCTCCCCCGCCAGCGCCCGCAGCCAGCCGGCGAAGCCGAGCTCGACCCGCCCGGTGCTGCGCCCCGAGGTGAGCACGCGCACCCGGTCCGTGGCGAGCACGCGGCGCCCGTGGGTCCGCGCCGTCTCCGCCAGCTCGACGTCCTCGCCGTGCGGCAGGGACCGGAAACCACCGCACGCGGCATAGACGTCGGCCCGGACGCCCAGGTTCGCCGCATGCGCGTGGGGGTGCCCCTCCTCGAGCCGGTGCAGGGCGTGCCAGCGTGCCAGGACGTCCGCGGGCAGGTCCCGGGGATCCGGTTCCACGGTGCCGAGCAGCAGTTCCGCTCCGCGCCCGGCCGCGTCCAGGTGACCCGTGAGCCAGTGGGCGGGCACCGCGCTGTCCGCGTCGGTCGACACGATCCAGGTGCGCTCCCCCACCGCACCCGCGGCGCGCACCGCCGCGGCCCGGGCCGCCCCCGGGGTGCCCCACGAGCCGACGACGACGTCCGCTCCCGACGCCGCGGCGATCCGGGCGCTGCCGTCGGTGCAGCGGTCCAGTGCCACGACGACGTCCACCCGCACCGGGGCCCGGACCGCCCGCGCCCGGGCGGCAGCGTGCTCCACCGTGGCCAGGCACCGGCCGAGCAGCCGCTCCTCGTTCCGGGCCGGGACCACGACCACCACCCGCTCCACCGGGCTCAGCACGGTCCGGCGCCGGCTGCCCGGGGCGCCACGGGCTCGAAGACCTCCAGCACGAAGTCCCGTTCCGTGTGCTCCAGCAGGCGGTGGAAGCGGGCGTCCGCGTGCACGGCCGCGTGCACGTCGGCCCCGTCGAGCGGCCAGCCCTCGATCGGGTGGCGCCAGTGGCACAGCAGGAGGTGGCCGTCCGGCTCGAGCGCTCCGGCCGCGCGGTCGAGGAGAGTGCTCAGCTGCGAGGCGTCGAGGAAGTAGCCGGTCTCGGAGAGCACCACGAGGTCGAACGGGCCGGCCGGCCACTGCTCGGGCAGCCGGCGCCGCTCCACCTGCACGCCGGGCCGCGCCGCCAGCCGGTGCCGCGCCCGGTCGACCGCGACACCGCTCGCGTCCACGGCCAGCACGACGTCGGCGCGGCCCGCGAGCTCTGCGGTCAGGGCGCCGACGGAGCAGCCGGCCTCCAGGACCCGGCGGTACCGGGCGCGGGGCAGTGCGGCGACGGTCACGGCGCGCTTGCGCCGCTCGTACCAGGAGGAGTCGACGTCCCACGGGTCCTCGGCGCCGCGGTGGACGTCGTCGAACACGTCGGCGGCGTCCGGTGCCGCCGCGGCGGGCGGGAGCACGAAGAAGTGCTCTGCCGGACGGCGGAACCGGGCCAGCACGTGCGGGCCCAGGAGGGCCTCGTCCCCCGGGGCCGGGGACAGCGGCAGGACCTGCGAGGCGTGGGCGGTCAGGGCCCGCTCCTTGGCCGCGCGCGCCCCGGCGTCCAGGGCGAGGACCCGGATCCCGTGCGCCGGCAGGTCGTCGGGCCCACCCCAGTGCCACAGCCAGACGGGGTATTCGAGGCACTCGACACCGTGCGCGGCGGCGGCCGCCCGTGCCGCCCGGCCCAGCACCTCGTGGTCGACGTGCCCGTCGTCGCCCCAGGGGGCGGCGAGCACTCCTCGCCGCCCGGCGGCGGCCCAGGCCGCGGCCTCGGCCACGGGGCCGCGCAGCGCCTCCCCCGCGGTGTCCAGGGCCCCGTCGGGAAGCCCCAGCAGCTCGGGCACCACGCCGTCCGCGAGACGGTCGGTGGCGGCCGCGGCCTCGGCCCGCCGCACGCGGGCGAGGTCGGCCGGCGTCCGGGTCGGGGACCCGGGGTGGGAGCGCTCGCCCAGGGTCGCCACGACCACCCGCACCCGGGCGCCGGCACGGGCCGCGAGCGAGATCAGCCCGCCCGCGCCGAGGCTCTCGTCGTCGGGGTGGGCGGCGAGGACCACGAGGCGGTCGATGCCGCCGAGCAGGAGCGGACGCGCCGCCCGCAGGCGCGGGGCGCGCGCCCACACCGCTTCGGGGGTCCCGGGGTCCCGGTGGTCGAAGCTCACCACGGGCGGTCCCCGGCCGCGCCGTCGAGCAGGGCGCGCCCCAGTGCGGCGGCGTCCCGCTGGGCGTGCTCCTGCCGGACGTAGACCTGCAGGGCGCTCACCCGGCGGACGTGCTCGGGGGCGCCGGTGAGCGGTCCCGGGCCGGTGGCGGCCGAGACCTCCCCGAGCACGGCCTCCGCCGCCCGCGCGACGACGCGCCGGGTGCGCAGGGCCAGGACCGCGCCGCGGTCCCCGCCGGCCCGGCCGGCGTCGACCTGCTCCGCCGCCGCGCGCAGCGCCGTGCGGGCGGCGTGCAGGTGCGTGTCGACGACGCCGAGCGCGGCGTGGCCCAGCTGGTCGAGCGGGCGCCCGTCCGGGCGGCGGCGCCGCACGGCGTCCTCCCACAGGAGGTCGGCCACGCCCGCGGCACCGCCGTACCAGCACGCGGCCACCCCGATCCCGCCCCACGCGAAGCCGGGGCGCTCCAGGTACCACCCGTCCGGTCCGACCGGCACGGCGGGCACCGCCGTGCACCGCACGTCGCCGGTCGGCACGTCCTGCAGCCCCGCCGGCCGCCAGTCCTCGGTGCTCCCGGGGACCACGCCGGGGTGGGCGAGGTCCACGGCGAAGGCCCGGCGGCGCCCCCCGCCGGTGCTCGCCGTGACGACCGCCCGGTCCAGGTGCGCGGCGAGCGAGCACCAGGCCTTGGTGCCCGTGAGCTCCCAGCCGCCGGACCCGTACCGGGCCACGAGCTCGTGACCGGCGGCCTCGGCGGCCCAGACGCCCCAGGCGGCGGGCCGGTCGGCGAGCTCGTCGAGGCCCGCCTGGCGCAGGATCGCGAGAGCGTCCAGGTGCGGCTCCACGACGCGGGCGAGGGAGAGGTCGAGCCGGGCGAGCTCGGCGAGCCGGAGCCACAGCTGCCCGGTGCGGCCCGTTCCGGGAGCGGGGAGGTCCTCGCCCAGCTCCCTCGCCGCGGCGAGGGCGGCGCCCAGGGCGCCGGGCACGGCGGCGCGCAGGGCCGCGGCGGCCTCCTGGACACGCCCGGGCCGGGAGTCGCGGCAGGGGTGCGGAGGGGGCATGCGGTGTCCATCGGTCGGCGGCACGGGATGATCAGCCTACGTCCTGGGCCCCGGGCCCGCTGCCGTGCGCGGGCCGGGACCGGACCAGGGGGGACCGGCTCAGTAGGGCTGCTGGGACGGGTCCACCTGCTCGATCCACGCCAGCACCCCGCCCTCGAGGTGCGCGACGTCGCGGTGCCCCGAGGCCACCAGGAGCCGCAGGGCGCGCTCGGAGCGCGCCCCGGCCTTGCAGTGCAGCAGCACCCGGCGGTCCGGGGCGATCCGCGCGAAGGCCTCCCCGGACTCGAACTGCCCCAGGGGGACCAGCCGCGCGCCGGGGATCGCCGCGAGCCGCGCCTCGTAGGGCTCCCGGACGTCGACGAGCTCGAAGTCCGCCGCGCCGCGCTCCCGCGCCGCCAGCAGCGCCGCGAGCTCGGGAGCCGTCACGGTCGGGACGTGCTCGGGGGCCGGCGCCGGGCAGGCGGGAGCGCCGCCGTCGGCCCCGGTGCCGGACCTGCCGGGAGCGAGGGACGTGACGGGCGCGCGCCCCGGCGTCGGTGCCAGCGGGATCTCCCACCAGCGTGCCGAGAGGGCGTCGTAGGTGGCGACCCGGCCGAGCATCGTGGTGCCGATCCCGGTGACCAGCTTGACGGCCTCGACCGCCATGGCGGTGCCCAGCAGCCCCGGCAGCACGCCGAGCACCCCGGCCTCGGCGCAGCTGGGCACCGTGCCCGGCGCCGGGGGCACGGGGTAGAGGTCGCGGTAGGTGGGCCCGTGCGCGCCCCAGAACACCGAGTACTGGCCGTCGAAGCGCAGGATCGAGCCCCACACGTGCGGCAGACCGGTCAGTTCGCACGCGTCGGAGACGAGGTAGCGGGTCCCGAAGTTGTCCGTGCCGTCGAGCACGAGGTCGTAGCCGGCCAGGACCTCCTCCGCGTTGGCGGCCGTGAGCCGCTCGCGGTGCTCCACCACGTGCACCAGCGGGTTGAGGTCGGCGATCCGCGCGGCGGCCGAGGCGGTCTTGGCCGCGCCCAGCGTCGATCCGCCGTGGACGACCTGGCGCTGCAGGTTGGAGGACTCCACCACGTCGTCGTCGACGACGCCGAGGGTCCCGACGCCCGCGGCGGCGAGGTAGAGCAGGGCCGGGGAGCCGAGCCCGCCCGCGCCCACGCACAGCACGCGGGCGTTCTTGAGCCGCCGCTGGCCCTGCTCGCCGATCTCGGGGACGGTCAGGTGGCGGGCGTAGCGGCGCAGCTCGGCGTCGGTGAGCTCGGGAGCCGGCTCGACGAGCGGGGGCAGGTCCACGGCGCTCAGGCGTCCAGTCCGACCCACTCGGTGGAGCCGTCCGCGAACAGCTGCTCCTTCCAGATGGGCACCTCGGTCTTGATCCGGTCCACGAGCGCGTCGCACGCGGCGAACGCGAGCTTGCGGTGGGCCGAGGCCACGGCGGCCTCCAGGGCGGAGTCCCCGATCCGGAGCCGGCCGACCCGGTGCGCGGCCCAGATCCGCACCCCCGGGAACTCCTCGGCGACCCGGCGGGCGACCTCCTGGACGGCCCGGTCGGCGCCGGGGTGGCAGGTGTAGTCGAGGCTCGTGACGGGGCGGCCGCCGTCGTGGTCGCGGATGACGCCGCTGAAGGAGACCACGGCGCCGGTGCGCTCGTCCTGCACGGCCGCGACGGCCTGCCCGTGGTCCAGCGGTTCGTCGGTCACGAACGCGGCCACGACGGCGGTCTCGGCCTGGATGGGTCCGGGAGTGCTCAACGGTCGGTCTCCTCGTGCGGTCGGGGGTCGTGGCGGGGGCCGGCGTGCCCGCGGTCGCGGTGGCCCTCCAGCTGGTCGCAGACGTGGTCGAGCAACGGCTCCAGCACCTTCAGCCCGTCCCACACCCCGCCGGTGGAGCCGGGGAGGTTGACCACGAACGTGTGCCCGCTGACCCCGGCGTGCCCGCGGCTGAGCGCGGCCAGGGGGGTGGTCCTGCGGCCCTCCGCCCACAGTGCCTCCATGATGCCGGGCAGCTCGCGGTCGAGGAAGGGCCGGGTGACCTCGGGGGTGAGGTCGTCGGGGGCCAGACCGGTCCCGCCGCTGGTCACCACCACGCTGGGCCGGTCCTCCGGCGCCCGGGCCACGAGCAGCCGCTCGAGCTGGGCGCGGACGTCCTCGCCGTCGGCCACCACGAACGGGCCCTCCACGGTGAAGCCGTGGGAGCCGAACCAGTCCGCGGCGATCCGCCCGCTCCGGTCCTGGTAGACCCCGGCGGCGGCGCGGGTCGACGCGACGACGACGGCGGCGCTCCTCATGCCCCGTCCCCGTCGGTCCGCGCCCAGTCCCCGGACTTGCCGCCGGACTTCGCGAGCACCTTCACCTGCTCGATCTCGGCGAGCTTGTCCACGGCCTTGATCATGTCGTAGAGCGTCAGGGCGGCCACCGTCGCCGCGGTGAGCGCCTCCATCTCCACGCCCGTCACCCCGCGGGTGCGCACCGTCGCGCTGATCCGCACGCCGTCCGCCAGCCGCTCGAAGTCCACGGTCACCTTGCTGATCGGCAGGGGGTGGCACAGCGGGACGAGCTCCGGGGTCCTCTTCGCCGCCATGATGCCGGCGACCCGGGCCACGGGCAGAGCGTCCCCCTTGGGCAGGTCCGCGGCGAAGACCTGCTCGACGACGTCGGGGCGGGTGCGCAGCGTGGCCGTCGCGGTGGCCTCGCGGGTGGTGACGGCCTTGGCCGAGACGTCCACCATGTGCGCGGACCCGTCCGCCCGCACGTGGGTGAGTCCCTGCTGCTGCTCGGTCATGTCGGTCCGGTCCCCTTCGCCTGTGCCGTCGGTGCGTCCCTCCCATTCTGGCCCACGACGGCTCCGGGCGCCGCCGTGTCATCTCCTGGTACCGCGCCCGGTGCGGTGCTAGCTTGACGGGACGCGACCAGAGCGCCGTCGACGACGTCGGTGCTCGTGAAGGAGCCCACCGTGCTGTCAGACACCTCGTACCCCGTCGTGAAGGCCACGCTCCCCGTGGTCGGGGAGAACATCCAGGAGATCGCCCGGCGCTTCTACGCGCACATGTTCGGGGAGCACCCCGAGCTGCTGGACGGGCTGTTCAACCGCGGCAACCAGGCCGACGGGCGGCAGCAGCAGGCGCTGGCCGGGTCCGTGGCCGCCTTCGCCGGCTACCTGGTGAACAAGCCGACCGAGCTCCCGGACCACCTGCTCTCCCGCATCGCGCACAAGCACGTCTCCCTGGGGCTGCACCCGGACCAGTACCAGATCGTGCACGACAACCTCATGTGGGCCATCGTGGACGTCCTGGGCGACGCCGTGACCCCGGAGGTCGCCGCGGCGTGGGACGAGGTCTACTGGCTGATGGCCAACGTGCTCATCAACCAGGAGCGCGGCCTCTACGACGCGGTCCGGCTCTCCCCCGAGACCGTCTGGCGGACGTGGCGGGTGGTCGAGAAGATCCCGGAGACCGAGGACGTCACGACCTTCGTGGTGGAGCGCGTCGACGAGCGCGAGGTGAAGCGGTCCCTGCCGGGGCAGTACGTGACCCTGCGGATGGAGATGCCCGACGGGGTGCAGCAGCCGCGGCAGTACAGCCTGACCCGCGCCGACGACGGCCACCACCGGCGCTTCGCGGTCAAGCGGGTGCGCGGCAACGGCACCCCGGCCGGCGAGATGTCCACCCTGCTGCACGACCGGGTGCAGGTGGGCGACGAGGTGGTGCTGTCGGTGCCCTCCGGCGACGTGGTCCTGGAGTACTCCGACCGGCCCCTGGTCCTGGCCAGCGCCGGCATCGGCGTCACGCCCATGGCGGGGATGCTCTCGCACCTGGTGAAGGACGGCTCGCAGCGCACGGTGCGGTTCCTGCACGCGGACGCCTCCCCGGAGACGTTCGCGCTGCGCGGGCAGATCGAGGAGGACCTCGCCGCCCTGGAGGACGGCTCTTTGCAGGCGTGGTTCGAGCAGCCCCGGGCGGGCGGCGAGCGCGGCGAGAACGAGCACGAGGGGTTCATGGACCTCCGCGCCGCGGAGCTGCCGAACGACGCGCAGTACTACCTGTGCGGGCCCCTGCCGTTCATGCAGGCCGTGCGCAGCGCGCTCGTCGCGAGGGGCGTCCCGGCCCGGGACATCCAGTACGAGGTGTTCGGCCCGGACCTCTGGCTCGCCGACTTCGAGTGAGGGGCCGTGCAGACCCCCGCACCGGCACGAGGACCGGGACGGGGACCAGGACGCGGCCGCAGGCCGGGACAGCGACGACGACGGAGGACACGATGACGGACACGCACGGCAACGACGTGGAGGAGCTGGCGGTCAACAGCTGCTGGGAGCTGCTGCGGGACGCGGGCGTCGGCCGCCTCGCCGTGTGGGTGGAGGACCACCCGGACATCTTCCCGGTCAACTTCGTGGTGGACCACGGGACCCTCGTCTTCCGCTCGGCGGAGGGGACGAAGCTCGCGGGAGCCCTGACCGACGTCCCCGTGGCGGTCGAGATCGACGGGTACGACGAGGCCTCCGGGAAGGCGTGGAGCGTGGTGGTCAAGGGCCGCGCCGAGCGCATCCAGCAGGTCCAGGAGCTCACGGACACCCTCGACCTGCCGCTGTTCCCGTGGCAGTCGGGCCGCAAGGGCATCTTCGTCCGGATCGTCCCGGGGCCCGTCACCGGCCGCCGGTTCCCGGTCGCGGACCCGGAGGTGTGGCGCACCCCGCTGTCGGGGGCGCGGCACTCCCCGGACGAGTGAGCGGGAGGCGGCGGAGCCGCTGAGCGGGCGCCGCCCGGACACCGTCCCCGGTGCCCGGGCGGCGCTCATCCACGAGCGCGCTCGTCGACCTTCCCCCCGTTGCGCACGGTGAACGCGAGCACCAGGGCGGCCACCGCGAACACGGCCAGCAGGGTCAGTCCCACGAAGTAGCTGCTGTTCTCGGCGTCGTAGGTGGCGCCCATCACGAGCGGCGGGAAGTAGCCGCCCAGGCCGCCGGCGGCCGCGATGATCCCGCCGACCGTGCCCACGTCCCGGGGCGGGGCGGCCCGCCCCACCCAGGCGAACACGCCGCCGGTGCCCAGGCCGAGGAACAGGGCCATGGCCAGGAACGTGGGCCCGTAGACCCGCTCCGCTCCCGGCTGGAAGGCGACCACCACGGCGAGCACGGCGGTGCCCACCAGCGAGACCACCGTGACCGTCCGGGGCCCCACCCGGTCCGCGAGCATCCCGCCGATCGGGCGTGCGACCACGGCGGCGAGGGCGAAGCCGGCGGTGCGGGCACCGGCGGCGGCGGCGTCCCAGCCGTAGACGTTGTCGAGATAGGTGGGCAGGTAGTTGGAGAAGGCCACGAACGCCCCGAAGACCACCCCGTAGAGGAAGCACAGCTGCCAGGTGACCACCAGGGTGAAGGCGTGCTTCATCTTGGGCAGCACCGGCTCCGGGGTCTTGGCCGTGTGCACCGGCGAGTCGCGCAGCGCCACAGCGCAGAGCACCGCCATGACAGCGACCACGACGGCGATGGCGATGTGCGCGCCCAGGTAGCCGAGCCCGGCCACGAGCCGCGGGGTGAAGAACGCGGAGACGGCCGTGCCGACCATGCCTGCCCCGAACACCCCGGTCGCGAAGCCCTTGCGGTGGGACTCGTACCAGGCGGAGCAGAAGGGGATGCCCACGGCGAACACCGTGCCGGCGATGCCGAGGAAGAACGCCACCACCACGAGCAGCCCGAAGCTGCCGGTCCGGCCCACGAGACCGGTCAGCAGCACCAGCGGCGCGGTGACGCCCAGGACCACGGTGAACATGGTGCGCCCGCCGTAGCGGTCGGTCAGGGCGCCCACGGGCACGCGGGCGATCGAGCCCACGAAGATGGGCATGGCCACCAGGACCGCCACCCGGCCCGCGTCGAGCTCCATCTGCTCGGCGTAGCGCCTGGACAGCGGGCCGACGATGGTCCAGGCCCAGAAGCCGACGGCGGAGGCCACCGTGGCGAGCAGCAGATTGCGCAGCTGTCCCGAGCGCAGGTCCGGTGCGGCGGTGTCCGCGGAGGCTGACGATGCGGCTGACATGGTGCTCCTGCAGGGTCGGTCGGTGGGAGGGGTCAGCGGCGGCCGGCGCGGGTGCCGCCGCGGTCGGCCGGGCGGCGGGAGGAGCCGCGCACGCGGTCCTGGGTGCCCACCGGCTCCCAGCCCCGGCGCACCGGCACCAGGCCGGAGGAGGACCGCCCGTCGCGGGAGCGGTAGACGATGTACGGGCGGAACAGGTAGTGCACGGGCGCGGTGAACGCGTGCACCAGGCGGGTGAAGGGCCAGATCGCGAACAGCGCCATGGCCCACAGGGCGTGCACCTTGAAGGAGATCCCGGCGGCCGTCATCGCGGCGACGTCCGGCTGCAGGACCCAGATCGAGCGGAACCACGGGGAGACCGTCTGGCGGTAGTCGGGCACGGAGTGGTCGAACACCGAGATGAGGGTGGTGCCCAGCCCCGTGAGCAGGGCGGCCACGAGCATGACGTACATGAACTTGTCGTTCTTGGTGGTCGCCATGAACACGGGCCCGGTGGTGCGCCGGCGCCAGATGAGCATGATGATCCCGAGCAGCGTGCCCACGCCGGCCACGAGCCCGATGCTCAGGGCCAGGAAGTGGTACATCCCCTCGGTGACCCCCACGGCCTCGGTCCAGGTCTTCGGGATGATCAGGCCCATGACGTGGCCCGCCAGCACGGCGAGGATCCCGAAGTGGAACAGCGGGGACGCGATGCGCAGGATGCGCGACTCGTAGAGCTGCGAGGACCGGGTGGTCCAGCCGAACTGGTCGTACTTGTACCGCCAGACGGTGCCGCCGATCACGATCGCCAGCACGACGTAGGGCAGCACGCCCCAGAGCAGGACGTCGCCGACCCCCACCTCGGCGGCGGCCGGGACCGCCGCCTCGAGGGGGAGGGAGGTCCCGGGCGCGAGCAGGCTCGCGGCGGTGGCAGTCATGCGCTGTTCCTTTCGGTGACGGGCAGCAGGCGGGGGTCGTACGGGTCGAGGCCCACGGACTCCGTGGGCGGGCCGTAGCCGGCCATCCGCATGGCCGCGTCCCGGTCCTCCGGGGAGACCCCGGGCAGCGTGGAGCACACGAGGGCGACGACGCCGTGGTGGGGCAGGCCGTCGTCGCGCAGCGCCAGCCGCAGCAGCTCGAGGGACGGCCGGTAGCGCTGGAGCAGCTCGTAGCCGTCCTCCGGGGAGACCTTCGCCGCGAACTCGAGCACGAGCGGCAGGTAGTCCGGCAGCTCGGTCTCGTCCAGCTGCGCCCCGTGGGACCGGTAGACCTCCTTGAAGGCGGCGAGCGCCTCGCCGCGCCGCCGGGTGTCGCCGTCGGTCCAGTAGGTCAGGTGCAGGCTGTGCCGCCGGGAGAGGTCGAACTCCTGGACGTGGTCGGCCTGCACCTCGTCGAGCGGGCGGGCGCGCAGCCAGTCGAGGAGGTCCTCGGGCACGGGCGCGCCCACCTCCTCGAGGGCCTCCCGGAGGACCGGGAGCGTCGCCAGCAGCGCGCGGTCGGGGTAGCCCAGCAGCACGGCGGCGGCCTGCCGGGCCACCGCGCTGCGGCGCGGGTGCCGGTCCGTGCAGGTCCCGGGGTCGAGCGTGCCCTTCCCGGCCCTGCCCAGCAGCTTCTCCAGCAGGCTCATGGCCGGTCCCCGTCCTCGGGGCGCGGCGGGAACAGTCCCGCGGGCGCCCCCCGGCCGTCCCAGTTGAGCAGGTTGACGCGTCCGGCCATCTGCTGCTCCCCGGTGGCGGACTCCCCGGTCTGCCGCGCCTGCAGGGCGTTGAAGTTCTCCACGGCCACGGGCGTGGGACGGCCGGACGCCTCGCCGAACACACCGGTCTGGCCCATCCCTGGCCCGCCCTCCACGTCGAGGGAGCAGCCGATCTCCTCGAGGTTGTGCGCGTCCTCCAGGTGGGCGGAGGGGATCACATAGCGCTCGTCGTACTTGGCGATGGCCATGAGCCGGTACATCTTCTGGATCTCGGAGCCGGTCATCCCGACGCCCTCGGCGATCGACTCGTCCGGGGCGTCACCGAGGGCGATGTCGCGCATGTAGGAGCGCATGGCGGCGAGCTTGCGCAGCACGTCCGTGACGATCTGCGTGTCCCCCGCCGTGAACAGCTCGGCGAGGTACTCGACCGGGATGCGCAGCGACTCGATGGCGCCGAACAGGTTGCCCGCGTCCTCGCCGTCGTGCCCCTGGTCCTTGAGCAGGTCCACGACCGGGGACAGCGGCGGGACGTACCAGACCATGGGCATCGTCCGGTACTCCGGGTGCAGCGGCAGCGCCACCCGCAGCTCCTTGGCCAGGGTGTAGACCGGGGACCGGCGCGCGGCGTCGAGCCAGTCCTCGGGGATGCCCTCGGCGCGGGCGGCGGCGACCACCTCCGGGTCGTGCGGGTCGAGCATGAGGTCCAGCTGGGCCTCGTAGAGGTCCCGCTCGTCCGGGGTCGCGGCGGCCTCGGTGACCCGGTCGGCGTCGTAGAGGAAGATGCCGATGTAGCGCAGCCGGCCCACGCACGTCTCCGCGCAGACCGTGGGGATGCCCACCTCGATCCGGGGGTAGCAGAAGGTGCACTTCTCGGCCTTGCCGGACTTGTGGTTGTAGTACATCTTCTTGTACGGGCAGCCGGTGACGCACTGCCGCCAGCCGCGGCAGCGGTCCTGGTCCACCAGCACGATCCCGTCCTCGGCGCGCTTGTAGATCGCGCCGGAGGGGCAGGAGGCCATGCAGGACGGGTTCAGGCAGTGCTCGCAGATGCGCGGGAGGTAGAACGCGAACGTCTGCTCGAACTCGAACTTGATCCGGTCCTCGGACTCGCGGCGCACCTTCTCCACGATCGGGTCCAGGTGACCGGCCTCGGTGACGCCGCCGAGGTTGTCGTCCCAGTTGGCGGACCACTCGATCTTGGTGTCCTCCCCCGTGATCAGGGACTTGGGACGGGCCACGGGGAAGTCGGTGCCGGCGGGCGCGTTGGTCAGGGTCTCGTAGTCGTAGGTCCACGGCTCGTAGTAGTCGTTGAGCTCGGGCTGGACGGGGCTGGCGAACAGCCCGGCGAGCTTCGCCCAGCGCCCGCCCGATTTGAGCTTGAGGTTGCCGCGGCGGTTGAGCTCCCAGCCGCCCTTCCACTTCTCCTGGTCCTCGTACCGGCGGGGATAGCCCTGCCCGGGACGGGTCTCCACGTTGTTGAACCACACGTACTCCGTGCCGGCGCGGTTCGTCCACGCCTGCTTGCACGTCACCGAACAGGTGTGGCACCCGATGCACTTGTCGAGCGCCATCACCATGGCGACCTGGGCCATGACTCGCATCAGTACTGGACCTCCTGGGAGCGCTTGCGGACCACGGAGACGATGTCGCGCTGGTTGCCGGTGGGCCCGAGGTAGTTGAAGGCCCAGGACAGCTGCGCGTAGCCGCCGATCATGTGGGTGGGTTTGACGAGGATGCGCGTGACCGAGTTGTGGATCCCGCCGCGGCGGCCGGTCGCCTCGGACTTCGGCACGTCGATGGTGCGCTCCTGGGCGTGGTGGACGTAGACCACGCCGGCCGGCATCCGGTGGCTGACGATCGCCCGGCCCACGTAGACGCCGTTGGTGTTGACGCACTCGACCCACTCGTTGTCGGAGACCTCGATCAGCGCGGCGTCCTGGGGGCTCATCCACACCGTGGTGCCCCCGCGGGAGAGGGAGAGCATGAACAGGTTGTCCTGGTACTCCGAGTGGATCGACCACTTGTTGTGCGGGGTCAGGTACCGCACCGCGATGGACAGCTCCCCCCGCTCCCCGAGCGGCGGCTCGCCGAAGAGCCGGTGCATGTCCAGGGGCGGGCGGTAGATCGGCAGGGTCTCGCCCATGTCCTTCATCCAGTCGTGGTCCAGAAAGAAGTGCATCCGCCCGGTGAGGGTGTGGAAGGGCTTGAGCCGTTCGATGTTGACCGTGAACGGGGCGTAGCGCCGCCCCCCGGTCTCCGAGCCGGACCACTCCGGGGACGTGATCACCGGGACCGGGGCGGCCTGGGTGTCGGCGAAGCTGATCCGCTTCTCCTCGGAGCCGCGGGCGAGGTCCGCGAGCTCCACCCCGGTGCGCTTCTCGAGGGTCTCGAAGCCCTGCACCGCGAGTTCCCCGTTGGTGGTGCCGGAGAACAGCAGGATCGCCTCGGCCATCCGCGCGTCGGTGTCCACGGCGGGGCGGCCCGCGGCGGCCCCGGAGTCGAAGACCCCGTGCAGGCGGGCCAGCTGGTCCACCTGGTGGGAGACGTCGTAGGTGATGTACTTCGTGGTGAAGCCCAGCTGCTCCGCCAGGGGGCCCACCGCCGAGAACTTGTCCCCGATCGCCGTGTAGTCCCGCTCCACGACCTTGAGGTTCGGCAGGTTCCGGCCGGGCACAGCCGGCAGGTCGGTGTTCTTCCAGTCGGGCGCGTGCCCGCCGGGCTGGGCGATCTCCCCGGGGGTGTCGTGGGTCAGTGCGGTGGCCACGAGGTCCTTGCGCACCCCCAGGTGGGTCCGCGCCTGGCGGGAGAACTCCTCGGACAGCAGCCGGAACAGCTCGTAGTCGGTCTTGGCCTCCCACGGCGGGTTGATCGCCGGGGTGAAGGCGTGCACGTACGGGTGCATGTCCGTGGAGGACAGGTCGTGCTTCTCGTACCAGGTGGCCGCCGGGAAGACGACGTCGGACAGCAGGGTGGAGCTCGTCATCCGGAAGTCCGCGGAGACCAGGAGGTCGAGCTTGCCCTCGGGCGCCTCCTCGTGCCAGGTCACGTCCCGCGGCCGGGACGCGGAGTGGTCCTGGCCCATGACGTTGTGGTGGGTGCCGAGCAGGTGCCGGAGGAAGTACTCCTCGCCCTTCGCGGAGGACCCCAGCAGGTTGGAGCGCCACAGCACCAGAGTGCGGGCCCAGTTCTGGGGGGCGTCGACGTCCTCGACGGCGAAGCGCATCTGCCCCGACTTCAACCGGTCGGCGACCCACTGCGCCTCGTCCGGCGCCTCCCCGCGCGCCACGCCCTCGGCGGCGCGGTCCGCGGCGTCGAGGGAGTTCTCGTCGAACTGCGGGTAGAACGGCATCCAGCCCAGCCGGGTGGACTTCGCGATCACGTCCGCGGTGTGCATGCCCTTCAGGTGCCCCTCGGCGAGGGGGGACTGGAGGGAGTCGGAGGAGTAGCCGTCGGAGCGCCACTGGTCGGTGTGCATGTACCAGAACGCGGTGCCGATCATGAACCGGGGCGGGCGGGTCCAGTCGGTGGCGGCGGCCATCGCGGCCCAGCCCGTGATGGGGCGGGCCTTCTCCTGGCCCACGTAGTGCGCCCACCCCCCGCCGTTGCGGCCCTGGCACCCGCAGAGCATGAGCATCGCGAGGATCGCCCGGTAGGTGACGTCCCCGTGGTACCACTGGCAGATGCCGGCGCCCAGGATGATCATCGACCGGCCGCCGGACTTCTCCGCGTTGGCCGCGAACTCGCGGGCGGTGCGGATCACGGCCTGCGCGGGGACCGAGGTGATCTCCTCCTGCCACGCCGGGGTGTAGGGGGTCGCGACGTCGTCGAGCCCGACCGCCCAGTCCCCCGGAAGGCCCTCCCGTCCCACGCCGTACTGGGCGAGCATGAGGTCGAAGACCGTGGTGACCTTCCGCCCGGCGACCTCCGTGACGGGCACGCCCCGGTGCAGCACCGAGCCCTCCCTCGTGGCGTCGGTGAACGCGGGCAGGTCCACGACGCTCGTGGCCCCCGCCCCCGCGGTGGCGTCCGTGACGGACAGCGCCGGGCGCACGCCCTGCAGGTCGAGGTTCCACTTCCCCTCGTCCTGCTCGTTGTAGCGGAAGCCCATGGACCCGTTGGGGACCACCGGGGTGCCCGCGTCGCGGTCGATCAGCACGGTCTTGAACGCGGCGTCGGAGGCTCCCGCCTCGTCCCCGCCCAGGTCGGCGGCGGTGAGGAACTTGCCGGGCACCACGGCGCCGTCCTCCCGCTCGTCGAGGGTGACCAGCATGGGCAGGTCGGTGTACTGCAGGACGTAGTCCTCGAAGAACGGCACCCGCCGCTCCACGAAGTTCTCCCGCAGGATCACGTGGCCCATCGCCATCGCCAGGGCGGCGTCCGTGCCGGCCTGGGCCGGCAGCCACTCGTCGGCGAACTTCGTGTTGTCCGCGTAGTCGGGGCTGACGGAGACGACCTTCGTGCCGCGGTAGCGGGCCTCGACCATCCAGTGCGCGTCCGGGGTGCGCGTGACCGGGACGTTGGAGCCCCACATCATGAGGTAGGTCGCGTCCCACCAGTCGCCGGACTCGGGGACGTCCGTCTGGTCGCCGAAGACCTGGGGACTGGCCACGGGCAGGTCCGCGTACCAGTCGTAGAAGCTGTTCATCACGCCGCCGATGAGGTTGATGAACCGGGCCCCCGCGGCGTGGGAGACCATGGACATCGCCGGGATCGGGGAGAACCCGGTGCACCGGTCCGGGCCGTAGGTCTTCACCGTGTGCACGTGGGCGGCGGCGGTCATCTCGAGGGCCTCCTGCCAGCTCGAGCGCACCAGCCCGCCCTTGCCGCGGGCCTGCTGGAAGGCCCGGCGCTTCGCGGGGTCGTTCACGACCTCCTGCCAGGCGAGCACGGGGTCCCCGCCCACCTGCTCCTTGGCCGCGCGGTACATCTCCAGGAGCACCCCGCGGACGTACGGGTAGCGGACCCGGGTGGGCGAGTAGGTGTACCAGGAGAAGGCCGCGCCGCGGGGGCAGCCGCGGGGCTCGTACTCCGGGCGGTCCGGGCCCACCGACGGGTAGTCGGTCTCCTGCGCCTCCCAGGTGATGATCCCGTCCTTGACGTAGACCTTCCACGAGCACGAGCCCGTGCAGTTCACGCCGTGCGTGGAGCGGACCACCTTGTCGTGGCTCCACCGGTTCCGGTAGAAGGCGTCCCCGGCCCGTCCGCCCTCGCGGTAGACGGCCCGGCCGTCCGGGGACTCCTCCCAGCGGGTGAAGAACTTCCCGAGCTTGAGCAGGGCGTTGGACGCGGGGCCGTCGGTGCCCGGCGGTGTCTGGCTGGCAACCATGGTGCCAACCTATCCAATTAGGCATCGGGAATTGAGATTTTTTCCTGCACCAATGAATGCCTATTCGGTGAAAAAGAATTCATGACGCATCAATCGCAGAATTCATGGTCCGTCATGAATTTCTATTTCCTTGCTTTCCTCGCCGGAACGGGGAGCACATCGCCACGGCGCCGTCCGCGGACGGCGCCGGGCTAGCCTGACGGGATGGACCGGCCGACCCGCCGCCCCTCCGGCGGCCTCCACCTCGACGTGCGCGACGACGGACCCCGGGACGGTGCGCCCGTGCTGCTGCTGCACGGCTTCCCGCAGGACGGCACGTGCTGGTCCCGGGTGGCGCCCGCGCTGCGGCGCGCGGGGCTGCGCACGCTCGTGCCCGATCAGCGGGGCTGTGCCGGGCGCGCACGGCCGCGGGGCCGCCGCGCCTACCGGCTCGAGCTGCTCGTCCAGGACGCCGTGACGCTGCTCGACGCCGCGGGGGTGCAGCGCGCGCACGTCGTGGGCCACGACTGGGGCGGGATCGTGGCGTGGGCGCTCGCGGCCCGCCGGCCGGACCGGGTGGCGTCCCTCACGGCGGTCTCCGTGCCGCACCCCCGGGCCCTGGCACGCTCCCTGACGCGCTCGCCGCAGGCGCTGCGCTCGGCTTACGTCGGGGCCTTCCAGCTGCCGCTCCTGCCCGAGGCGCTGCTCGGCCCGCGCCTCGAGGACCTCCTGCGCCGGTCCGGCCTGCCCGCCGCGGACGCCGCCCGCTACGCGGCCCGGATGCAGGAGCCCGGCGCGCTCACCGGGGCCCTGAACTGGTACCGCGCCCTGCCGCTGTCCCGGCTGCGCACCGGGCCCGTCGACGTCCCGACCACGTACGCGTGGGGCAGCCGGGACCCCGCCCTGGGCCGGCGGGCCGCCGAGCTCACGGCCGAGCAGGTCCGGGGCCCCTACCGGTTCGTGGAGCTCGACGCCGGCCACTGGCTGCCGGAGACCCGGGCCGGGGAGCTGGCGGAACTGGTGCTCGAGCGCGTCGGCGGAGCCGCGGCCGCCGGGTAGCGCTCCGCCCCGCGGCCGCCGGTCCCGCGGTGGTCAGCCGCGCGGTGGCCGGCCCCGCGGTGGTCAGCCGCGCGGGGCGGGGTCCTCGGCCGGGGCGTCCCCGCGCCGGCGCCCGGGGGTCCCCGCGATGCGCAGCGCGGCCTGGACCGCCAGCAGCGCGAAGGCCGCGTAGTAGATCCACACGGAGGGGTAGAGCTGGGGGACGGTGCCGTTCTGCCCGACCAGGGTGAGCACGAACAGGACGGCGCCGGCCACGAGCAGACCGAGGTGCGCGGTGCCGAAGGAGCCCCGCTCGCCGCGGCGGGCGAGGAACATCGCCAGGACGGCGAAGAAGATCGGGAAGAGCATCTGGCCCACCACGGTGATGCCGTTCTGGTGGTACTCGTAGCGGCCGAGCGCCTGGATCACGGCGGTGGCGGCGAGGAGCAGCGGGGCGAGCAGGGACGTCATGGGGACCTGTTCTGTGCGATCGTCCGGTCGGGGCGCGGACCAGTCTAACGAGCGGCGGCAGCACACCAAGGCGCCCCCGGCCCCGGGCCGCCCGGCGGCGGGCCGGCCCCGGCGGATCAGTCCAGCAGCAGCAGCTCCACCCGGGTGCCCGCCGGCAGCTCGGTCCCGCCGGCCGGCACGAGCACGAGGGCGTTGGCCCGGGCGGCCGCGGCCAGCAGGTGGGAGCCGGGCCCGCCCGCGATCCGCACCTCGGCGCCGTCCCAGACGGCACGGCGCACCTGGGTGCGGCCGGGCAGCGGCCGCACGGCCTCCGCGAGGAGGCCCGTGGCGCGGGCCCGCGGTGCCGGGGCGCCGACGACCTCGGTCAGGGCCGGGCGGAGGAACATCTCGAAGGACACGAGGGTGCTGACGGGGTTGCCGGGCAGGCAGACGAAGGGCACGCCGCCGGGCGCCGCCAGGCCCTGCGGCCCGCCGGGCTGCATCGCGACGTGCACGAACTCCCCGTGGGGCGCCAGCACCTGCCGCACCACCTCGTAGGCGCCCTCGCTGACCCCGCCCGAGGAGACGAAGAGGTCGGGCCGTGCCGCCGTGTCCTCGGTCAGGCGCGCCGCGAAGGCGCCGGCGTCGTCGGAGACCAGGTGGGCGCCGATCACCTCGACGCCCGCTTCGGCGAGCTGGGCGCGCAGGATCGCCGCGTTCGCGTCGAAGATCTGGGCGGGTCCGCGCGCGGCGCCGGGGGCGACGACCTCGTCGCCCGTCGTGTAGAGCACGGCCCGGGGGCGGGCGCGCACGGTCAGCTCCGCGAGCCCCAGGGCGGCCGCGAGACCGATCCGGGCGGGCGTGAGCCGCTGCCCCGCGACCAGCGCGGTGGCCCCCTCGGCGACGTCCTCGCCAGCCCGCCGGACGAACCGCCCGGCGGGCTGGTCCGCCGGGAGCCGCACGAGCGTCCCCGGTGCGGGGAACCCCCCGGGCAGCGACTCCTCGACGGGCACCACCGCGTCCGCACCGGGCGGCAGCGGCGCGCCGGTCATGACGGGGGCCGCCTCCCCGGGGGCCAGCGGCCCGGGGACGTGGCCGGCGGGCACGGGGGCGACGACGGCGAACGGCGTGCGCCCGTCCTCCCCCGGCACCGCCCGGCTGTCGGCGGCACGGATCGCGAAGCCGTCCATCTGGGAGTTGTCGAAGGGCTGCAGGCTCAGGGGCGCCACGAGGTCCGCGGCCAGGACCCGGCCCGGCGCGGCCGCCAGCGGGACGGTCTCCGTCCGGGGCCGCAGGCCGCGCAGGGCGTCCACGACCGCACGGCGGTGCTCGTCGACGCTGCGGACCGGGTGCTGCACGTGCCTGCTCATCCCCCCAGGGTAGGTGCCGGGGCCGAGCCCGGCCTGGCAGGATCGGGGCCATGACGCGACGGGACGTGGAGCACACGCCGGACGGCCGGTGGGTCGTGGTGGACGGGCGCCGGTGGCGACGCCAGGACCCCGCCCTGCCCCCGGACGCGGCGGCCCGGCTGCGGTCCCACCTGGGCCGGGCCCGCGCGGCCGTCCGCACGGTGCGCAGGGACGGCACGGAGGAGGAGCTGCGGGCCGTCCGGGACCGGGTGGGGCTCGCGAAGCTGGGCCTCGGCGAGCGCGGCACGCCGTGGTGGGAGCAGACGCCGGACGAGCGGGAGGGCCGGTGGTCCGCGGCCCTCCGGCAGCTGGACGCGCTGGCCCCGCCGGAGCGGGACGACGGCTGACCGTGCGCCGGAGATGACGCCCGGGACGGCACGGGGCGTTCCCGGCGTGCCGGGGCCTGCATACACTGGGCGGACATCCCGGCGCCGGAGCCCTGCGTGCCGGACGGAACCACCGAGGCGGTGACATGAGCGTTTCCCTGGGACTTCCGCAGGTCCGCAGTGCCGGTCCGGCGCCGAGCGGCGCCCCGGCCGAGGCGGGGCTCGTGGACCGCCACGGCCGCCGCGCCACCGACATGCGGCTGTCGGTGATCGACAAGTGCAATCTGCGCTGCACCTACTGCATGCCCGCCGACGGCCTGCCCTGGCTGCCCGCCGCGCAGCTGATGAGCGCGGACGAGATCGTCCGGCTCGTCGGCGTGGGCGTGGCGCAGCTCGGGATCGCCGAGCTGCGCCTCACCGGCGGCGAGCCCCTGGTCCGCCGCGACCTCGAGGAGATCGTGGCCGGGGTGCGCGCCGCGCACCCGGCGCTGCCGGTCTCGCTGACGACCAATGGCATCGGCCTGGCCGGACGCGCCCGGGGCCTCGCGGAGGCGGGACTGACCCGGGTCAACATCTCCCTGGACAGCCTCAGCGCCGAGACGTTCCGGGCCCTGGCCCGCCGCGACCGCCTCGCCGACGTCCTGGCCGGGGCCGAGGCCGCGGCCGCCGCGGGGCTGTCCCCGGTGAAGATCAACGCGGTGCTGATGCGCGGGGTCAACGACCACGAGGCCGCCGACCTGCTCGCGTGGGCGCTCGAGCGCGGCTTCGCGCTGCGCTTCATCGAGCAGATGCCCCTGGACGCCGACCACGGCTGGACCCGGGCGGACATGGTCACCGCCGCCGAGATCCGCGACCGGCTCGGCGAGCGGTTCCGGCTGTCCCCGCACCCGGGCCGGCGCGACGGCGCCCCGGCCGAGCTGTGGGACGTGCGCCCCGCGGCCTCCGCCGCGGACCCCGCGCAGGACCCCGGTGGCGGGGACCCCGGTGCCGGGGACGAGCCGCTGGGCACCGTGGGGGTGATCGCGTCCGTGACGGAGCCCTTCTGCGCCGACTGCAAGCGGACCCGGATCACCGCCGAGGGCAGGGTGCGGTCCTGCCTTTTCTCGCACGAGGAGGTCGACCTGCTCCCGCTGCTGCGCGCCGGGGCGAGCGACGTGGAGCTGGCCGAGCGCTGGCGGGCCGCGATGTGGGCCAAGCCGGCCGCCCACGGGATGGACCACGTGGGCCTGGACTCCGCCGACTACGTCCAGCCGGAGCGCTCCATGAGCGCGATCGGGGGCTGAGGCGACATGCAGGTGCGCTACTTCGCGGCCGCCCGAGCCGCGGCCGGGACCGAGGCCGAGACCGTGCCGCTGGACCGGCCCGCCCGGCCCCGCCGGGAGGTGGAGGAGCTGCTGGCGCGGCGGCACCCGCAGCCTCCGCCGGGGCAGCCGCCGCTGGCCGAGGTGCTGGCCCGGTCCAGCTACCTGCTCGACGGCGTGGCCTGCCCCGACCCGCAGACCCCCGTCCCGGACGGGGCGGTGCTCGACGTCCTCCCGCCCTTCTCCGGCGGGTGACCGGATGAGCGCCCCGGGTCCGGCCCCGGTCTTCCACGCCGTGGTCCTGGCCGGCGGCCGCTCCGCGCGCCTGGGCGGACGGCCCAAGGCCCGGCTGCGGCGGGAAGGACGCACCCTGCTGGAGCTCACCCTGGACGCGGTCCGGGAGGCGGCGGGCGTCGTCGTCGTCGGGCCCCCCGACCTGGCTCTTCCCGAGGGCGTGCTGCTGACCCGCGAGGACCCCCCGTTCTCCGGACCGGCGGCCGGCATCGCCGCCGGGCTGCGGGCCCTCGGCGACCTGCCCGGCGCGGACTGGACCATGACGCTGGCGTGCGACATGCCCGGGGTGTCGCGGGCGGTGCCCCTCCTGCTGGCGGCCGCCCGGAGCGACCCCGGCGCCGCCGGCCACGTCTGCGTCCCGCCCGGCGGCCACCGCCAGCCCCTCGCCGCCCTCTACCGCAGCGACGCGCTGCGCGGAGCGTTCGCGGGGCGGGACGCCGCGGACCGGTCCGTGTTCTCCTTCGTGCGCGAGCTCCCCCTGCGGGACGTCACCGTGCCCGAGGACGCCACCGCGGACGTCGATACGTGGGACGATGTGCAGAGGCACCACCTGACCTGACCACGAGCGGGCGGCCCACCGCCCGGGAGGAGCAGCGCATGCCCGAGGACCTGAGCCCGGCCGAGAACGAGATCCTGGAGCGGTGGATCACGACGGTGCGCGGAGCCCTGGACGTGCCCGGCACCGAGTTCCCCCTGGACGCCGTGCTCGGCCTCAGCGGCCGGGTCGCCCACGGCACCGTGCGCCCCGCCGTCCCGGCCACCGCCTACCTGCTCGGCTACCACGTGGGCCGTGCCGCGGCCGCGGGCGAGGACGAGCAGCACGTCCTGGCCCGCGCCCTGCAGACCGTCGACGGCCTCGTCGCCGCCGCCCGCCGATCCCCCGAGGAGAACTGATGTCCGGACTGCCCCTGCCCCACGACACCAACAGCCCCTACACGCACGCGCTGCCCGTCATCGAGGACGACAGCGGCACGCCCGAGAGCGCCCCGGAGGAGGTGGAGACCCTCCACGACGCCGAGTGGCACCGGGCACGGCAGTTCTCCTACGAGATCGCCGCCGCGCTGCCCAGCCACTGGCTGCCCCTGCACGAGGCGCTCGGCGAGGTCCTGGCCGAGGACGTCACCGCGCCGATCCCGGTCCCGCACTACGCCTCCTCCGCCATGGACGGCTACGCCGTGGCGGGCCCCCAGCCGTGGACGGTGGTCTTCCCCGAGCCCGTGGAGACGGATCCCCGCAAGATGCTGACCATCCCGCCGAAGGAGCTCTACCGGCCGGTGCTCAACCTGGAGCCGGGAGAGGCCACCCGCATCGTCACCGGCGGCCTCGTGCCGGCCGGGGCCCGGGCCGTGCTGCGGGACGAGTACGCGCACCTGTCCAAGGAGGGGACCGTGCTCACGATCGCCGCCCACGCCCCCTCGGCCGAGGACATCCCCTACGGGCAGAACATCCGCCGCACGGGCGAGGAGGTCGCGGCAGGGGACGTCATCCTGCACGCCGAGTGCCTGCTCAACCCGGCGCACATCGCCTTCGCCGCCGTCAGCGGCCACGACATGCTCCCGGTCCGGCGCCGTCCGCGCGTGACCATCCTGCTCACCGGCAGCGAGGTCGTCGAGGACGGGATCCCCGAGCCGGGCCAGGTCCGGGACGCCTTCGGCCCCCAGCTGCCCACGTTCGTGGAGATGCTCGGCGGGTCGGTGGACCAGCTCCGGCGCGTCGAGGACACCGCCAAGGCGATGCTCTCCGCCCTGACCGAAGCGCCCTCCGGCATGGCCTCGGTGCTCGACGCCCGCACCGAGGTGGTCATCACCACCGGGGGGACCGGGCACTCCGACGCCGACCACGTCCGCTCCGCGCTCCTGGAGCTGGGTGCGGTCTTCCTGCTCGACGGCCTCGCCCAGCGCCCCGGGCACCCCACGTTCCTGGCCCGGCTGCCCGAGGACGGTCCCTTCGTCGTCGGCCTGCCCGGCAATCCGCTGGCCGCGATGACCAGCATCTTCACGGTGGCCGAGCCCCTGCTGGCCAAGCTGCACGGCGACCAGCCCCCGGCCACGCGCACCCTGCCCGCGGCCGAGGAGCTGCCGGGCCAGAAGGTCACCGCTCTGGTGCCCGGCTACCTCCAGGACGGGACGGTCTCCCCCCGGGACCGGGTCGGCGCGAACATGCTGCGCGGGCTCGCGCACGCGGACGTCATCGCCGTGGTCCCGCCGGGCGGGGTGGCCGCCGGCCAGGACGTCGAGGTGGTCCCCCTGCCCTGGCGCTGAGCCGCCGCAGAGCACCCAGCCGCCGCGGCACGCCGAGGGCCCGGACACCCGTGGTGTCCGGGCCCTCGGCCCGTCCCGCCCGCACCGCGGACCCGGCCCGGGCTCAGGCGGTCGTGAAGAGCACCAGCGCGCCCAGCACGAACACCGTGGAGGCGGCGAGCGCGCACGCGAACTCCACGACGATCCCCAGGCCGGCCGCCTTGAGGCCCGCCCAGCTGGCGTCCAGCGCCGCCCGGAGGTCGCGCCGGCGGGCGGTCTCGCTCAGGAGCAGGCCCACGAAGAACCCCACGAAGATCCCCACCACCGGGATGACGAACAGCCCCACCACGGCGCCGACCGCGGCGTGCAGGAGGGAGCGGTTGGGGATCTGCCGGCGCTTGAGCCGGGTCCCCGTGAGCACGGCGCTCGCGGCCATCCCGGCGATCGCCAGCGCGGAGCCCACGGCCAGGACGGTCCAGCCCTCGACGGCCTGGACCGTGAGCGCCCAGACCAGCAGCCCGACCACGATCAGGAACGACCCCGGCAGCACCGGCACCACGACGCCGAGGCACCCGACGACGAGCAGGGCGGCGGCGACGAGGGTCGCGATGATCTCGGCAGTCACGCCCCCATCGTAGGCGGCACGTCCGGCGGCGACCGCCCTCTATACTGGTATCTGATCCGCAAATTAGCAGAGCAGGTGAGCACCGTGCACGCATCCGCACGCCCCGGAGGGCGGTCCTCCTGGCACCGCCGGGCCGGCCGGCCGGTCCGCCTGTGGATGGCGGTCCTGCTGCTCGTGGTCCTCTTCCACCGCTGGATCCCGGAGACGCGGTGGCTGCTGGTGCACGTGGTCACCCTGGGGCTCGTCACCAACTCGATCCTGGTGTGGTCCCAGCACTTCACCGACTCCCTGCTGAAGAACCGGGTGCCCGACGACGCCCGGGGCCGGCAGCTGGCCCGGATCGGGCTGCTCAACGCCGGCACCGCGCTGCTGGTCGTGGGCCTCCTCACCGGCTGGTACGGCCTGGTGCTCGTCGCGTCGACCACCGTGGGCGCCGCGGTGGCCTGGCACGGCGCGTCCCTGCTCCGGCAGCTGCGCACGGCGCTGCCGTCCCGGTTCGCCGTGACCGTGCGCTACTACGTGACCGCGGCCTTCCTGCTGCCGGTCGGCGCCGTCCTCGGCGCGCTCCTGGCCGCCGGCCCCGCCGCCGGCCGGCACGCGCGCCTGCTCCTCGCCCACGAGGCCGTCAACGTCCTGGGCTTCGTGGGCCTGACCGTCGCCGGGACCGTGCTCACCCTGTGGCCCACGATCCTGCGCACGCGCCTGCCGGAGCGCTCCACCCGGGTCGGCGCCGCCGCGCTGCCCGTGCTGGCCGGCGGGCTGGTGCTCACCGGGACCGCGGCGCTGGCGGGGTCCTCCGCGCTCGCCGCGGCGGGACTGGTCGTGTACGCGGCGGGGCTGGGCGCCGTGGTCGGGGTGCTCGCGCAGGCCGCGGGGCGGGCCCGCCCCGCCGACTACGCGGGCTGGTCCGTGGCGGCCGGCGTCCTGTGGTGGGCGGCCACCACGGTCGCGGCCGCCCTCGTCGTGGGCCTGCGCGGGTTCGACGCGGCGGCGCTGGGACAGCTGACCGTCCCGTTCGTGGCCGGCTTCCTGGTCCAGGTGCTGCTGGGGGCCATGAGCTACCTCCTGCCGGTGACCATGGGAGGCGGCCCGGCGACCGTGCGGGCGGCCCACCGGGCCATCAACCGCGCCGGGACGTTCCGCGTGGTGGTCGTCAACCTGTGCGTGCTGCTCTTCGCCCTCCCACCGGGCACGGTGCCCTCCTGGGTCCGGGCCGTGGTCTCCCTCCTGGGCGCCGCGGCGCTCTTCGCGTTCGTCCCGCTCATGGTCTCCGCCGCCCGGATCTCGGTGGCGGGGCGCCGGGCCGCCGTGGCCCGCCGGACCGGGGAGCCGGCGCCCGCACCGGAGGCCGTCGCCCCCGCCGCGCCTCCGCGGCCGGCCCGCGAGGCGCTGGCCGGAGTGCTGGTGGTGGCCCTGGGCGTCGCGGCGGGCATCGCCGCGAACCCCGCCGCGGCAGGCTTCGACCTGCGAGGCGGCGGCTCCGGGGCCCCGGCCACGGGCGGGACGACCACCGTGCAGGTCAGCGCCCGGGAGGGAATGCGCTTCGAGCCCGCCACGGTGGAGGTCCCGCTCGGCGACGAGCTCGTGATCGAGCTCACGAACGAGGACCCGACCAACGTCCACGACCTCGTCCTGGCCTCCGGCACGAGCTCCGGGCGCGTCGCCCCCGGGCGGACGGTGACCGTGGAGGCCGGCGTGGTCGACGGCTCCCTGGAGGGGTGGTGCTCGATCGTCGGGCACCGCAGCATGGGCATGACCCTCGACGTGGTCGCGGTCGGCGCGGACGGCGCTCCCGGCGCCGCGGCCGGACCGGAGCAGGGCGCGCCCGGACCGGTCCCGGCCGGCACCGATCCGGCCGCCGGGGCGGACCTCGCGGCCGCCCCGGGAGCGGACGCCGAGGTCCGCTCCCCCGTGCTCGAGCCCGTCGGGGAGGGT
Organism: Kocuria sp. CH-021; assembly: GCF_049716185.1. Classification (NCBI taxonomy): domain Bacteria; kingdom Bacillati; phylum Actinomycetota; class Actinomycetes; order Micrococcales; family Micrococcaceae; genus Kocuria; species Kocuria sp. CH-021. The sequence goes on from NZ_JBNAFK010000009.1 coordinate 93,815, forward strand.
GTGCTGGAGGACGGCCGGCGGGTGCACCGCGTGGACCTCGACGTCTCCGAGGGCGAGCACGAGATCGCCCCCGGCGTCCGCATGCGGGCGTGGACGTACAACGGCCGCTACATGGGCCCCACGCTGCACGGGGAGGTCGGCGACGTCTTCGAGATCACGCTGCGCAACGGCGGCACGATGGGGCACTCGGTGGACTTCCACGCCGGCACGGTGGCGCCCGACGAGAACATGCGCACCGTCGCCCCGGGGGAGTCCCTCGTCTACCGCTTCGAGGCGGTGCGCTCGGGCATCTGGCTCTACCACTGCTCCACCGCCCCGATGAGCACGCACGTGGCGGCGGGCATGTTCGGCGCCGTGGTGATCGACCCGCCGGGGCTCCCCGAGGTGGACCACGACTGGCTCCTCGTGCAGAACGAGACGTACCTGGGCCCGCCCGAGGAGACCGCCGGCGACGGGACCGGCGTGGGGGTGGACGCGGTCGTGGACCCCGCCAGGATCCCGGGCGGGGTGCCCAGCCTGACGGTCTTCAACGGGCACGCCACCCAGTACCTGCACGAGCCGCTGACCGCCCGCACCGGCGAGCGGGTGCGGATCCGGGTCCTCGCGGCCGGTCCGTCCACGGGGCTGAGCTTCCACGTGGTGGGCGGTCAGTTCGACACCGTGCACAAGGAGGGCGCCTACCTCCTGGAGCCCGGCGGCGCGGGGTCCGGCGGGGCCCAGGCCCTCGACCTCGCCCCCGCCCAGGGGGGCTTCGTGGAGCTGGAGTTCACCGAGCCGGGCACCTACCCCTTCGTCAACCACTCCCTCGTGGAGGCCGAGCGGGGAGCCCGCGGCCTGATCGAGGTCACCGGCTGACCCGTCCCGCCCGCCGGGCGGGACGGGTGCTGTCCCCCCAAGAGGCCGCAGACCGGGACGGCCGGGTCCTCCTAGCCTGGAACGGATGGCCACCACCGTCCTGGACCCCGCGCGCCCCGGCGCCGAAGGAACCGGCGCCGATACTGCCGGCGCCGAGGAAGCCCGCGCCGAGAAAGCCCGCGGCCGAGGAGCCCGCACGGCGGAACCTGCCCCGCGCGGTTCCCCGTGGTTCCTGCTGGCCTCCGTGGTGCTGCTCCTGATCGGCACCGGCGGGCTCTTCCACGCCAACACCCCCGGGTGCTGCGGGACGCCCGCGGACGAGGGGCCGAGCCGCACCGCCCCCGTGCCGGAGCCGTGGGGCGACGACGTCCTGGCCGCCGCCGAGCTCTCGGGGCTCCCGCCCGAGATCGTGGCCGCCCAGCTGGACGTCGAGAGCCGGTGGGACCCGCGGGCCGTCAGCCACGCCGGCGCGCAGGGTCTCGCCCAGTTCATGCCGGACACGTGGGAGCGCTACGGGCGCGGCGACCCCTTCGACCCGCGGGCCGCCATCCGCGCCCAGGGCGTCTATCTCAAGGACCTGCGGCGCATGGTGCGGGGACTGGCGCCCGCCTCGGCCCAGGAGGAGATCGACCTGGTGCTCGCCGCCTACAACGCCGGGCCCACGGCGGTCCTGCGGCACGGCGGGATCCCGCCGTTCGCCGAGACCCGCGGCTACGTGGCGCAGATCCGCGAGCTCGCGGCCACGACGTACGCCGGCATCGGCGCCTGAGCCCCGGTCAGCCGGCGGCCCGCCGGCTCCGCGCCAGGCCCCGCAGCGCCCTGCGGGCGGCGTGGTAGCCGGCCATGCCGTGCACCCCGCCGCCCGGCGGGGTCGACGACGAGCACAGCCAGACCCCCGGCACCCCGGTCGCGTAGGGATCGGCCTGCACGGCCGGGCGGAACACCTGCTGCAGCCCGTCCAGGGAGCCGCCGCCGATGTCCCCGCCCACGAGGTTCGCGTTCCACGCCTCCAGCCGGGCCGGTGAGGTGTCCACGCGCTCGAGGACCCGGTCGCGGACCCCGGGGGCGAAGCGCTCGAGCTGGCCGAGCACCCGCTCCCCCGCGCGGGGGTCGTCGCACCCGTGCGGGACGTGGGCGTAGGCCCACAGCACCTCCCGGCCCGCGGGCGCCCGGGACGGGTCGGCCGCCCCCTGCTGCGCCACGAGCACGAACGGGCGCTCCGGCAGCCGGCCGGCCCGGGCCTGCTGCTCCGCGGCGCCGATCTCGGCGAGGGTCCCGCCCACGTGCACGGTCCCCGCCTGCGCCACGCGCGGGTCCCGCCAGGGCACGGGGCCGTCCAGCAGCAGGTCCACCTTGTAGGAGGCCGTGCCGTAGCGCCACCGGGCCAGCGCCCGCCGGTACCGGCCCGGCAGCTCGAGCCCGCGCAGGCCCAGCACCTGCCGGGGCGTGAGGTCCAGCAGGACGACGTCGGCCGGCCGCACCCGGGCCAGGTCCGTCACCGGGGAGCCGAGGAGCACGCGGCCGCCGTGCTCCTCGAGGTCGGCCACGAGGGCGTCGACGACGGCCTGGGAGCCGCCGCGCGCGACCGGCCACCCGGTGGCGTGGGCGGCGGCGCCGAACAGCGTCCCGAAAGCGGAGGTCAGGGCGTGCCGCGGGGGCAGCACCGCGTGGGCGGCGGACCCGGCGAAGAGCCCCCGGGCCTGCTCGGTGCGGAACAGCGCCCGCGCCGTGGCCGCGGCGGGCCACGGCGCGCGCAGGCCGAAGGACGCCAGGGCCCGCGGGTGCTCGGGCACGCGCACGAGCGGGCCCAGCACGGACTCGACCGTCTCCTCCCAGCGCTCCACCACGCCGCGGTGCAGCAGGGACCACGCCCGGCCGTCCGGACCCAGCCCCGCCGCCGTGCGCTCGAGCGAGCGGTGCAGCAGGCCCGGCGGGCCGTCGTCGAGCGGGTGCGCCGCGACGACCGGCGGGTGCAGCCACTCCAGGCCGTGCCGGTGCAGGCCCAGCCGGGCGAACAGCGGGCTGGCCACGCCGAAGGGGTGCACGGCGGAGCCGAGGTCGACCACCGTGCCGGGGCCGAGGGCGGCGGCGGAGCGGGCCGCGCCCCCGGCCGCGCCCGCCGCCTCGTGGACCGTGACGTCGAGCCCCGCACGGGCCAGCACCACGGCCGCAGCCAGCCCGTTGGGCCCCGAGCCGACGACCGCGGCCGTTCCCCGCACGGGCCGTCCTACCCGGCCAGCGCGCTGCGCATGGTCCGCAGCGCCACGGACAGGGACGCGAGCTCGGCGGAGGCCTCGCCCGTGTCCTCGGCCTCGATCTCCCCCAGCACCTCCCGCAGCCGGCTCAGCCGGGACTCGTTGCTGGCCTCCCAGGCCTCGACCTTCTGCCGCGCGTCCTGCCCGGGCGCCTCGAGGGCCTGGTCGGCGAGGGCCACCAGGGTCGCGTAGACGTCCTCCCGCATGGACATCCGCGCCAGGTTCTCCCAGCGCGTGGTCTGCGGCAGGCCGGTGATCCGGTTGAGCAGGCTCTCGATGCGGTAGCGGTCGTAGAGCCGGAAGTAGACCTTGGCGATGGTCTTGATCTGCTCCTCGTCGAGGCTGCCGTCCTCGGCGATCGCCTCCCCGGAGGCATGGGCGAGGCGGGCCACGTCCAGCAGCGCGAACGCGTCCAGCAGCTGCGACCACTCCGTGGCCAGCGGGCCGGGGACGCCCTGCCGCTCGGCGGCCTCCGCCCGGGAGTCGACCCGCTGCCGGGAGTCCTCCCCGAGCAGCCGGTCCTCGAGGAACCGGATGTCCACCGTGGGCTTGTAGCGGTCGATGACCTCGGCGACCGGGTTGGCGGTCTCCTCCCGGTTGATGAGCCAGCGCACCACGCGGTCCAGCAGGCGGCGCATGTCCAGGAACATCCGGTCCCACATCTCGGTGGGCACGTCCGCGGGCAGCTCCCGGTGCTGGTGGGCGTAGCGGTCGATCTCGTAGATCTGCACCGCGGCCACGAAGGCGCGGGCCACCTCCACGGGCCCGCACCCGGTCTCCTCCATCACGCGGTAGACGAAGGGGATGCCGCCGTAGTTGACCATCTGGTTGGCCACGACCGTGCCGATGATCTCGGCGCGCAGGGGGTGGGTGCCCACGAGCTCGCCGAAGCGCCGCGTGATCTGCTCCGGGAAGTAGGCCTCCAGGACCTCCACGAACCACGGGTCCTCGGCGAGGCCGCCCTCCACCAGGGCCTCCGAGAGCTGGATCTTGGCGTAGGCCGCCAGCACGGACAGCTCCGGGGACGTGAGCCCGTGGCCCGTGCGGACCCGCTCGCGCAGCTGCTCGTCGGTGGGCAGGAACTCGATCTCCCGGTCGAGGTCGGCCGCCTCCTCGAGCCAGTGCATGAACCGGATGTAGGCCTCGTTGAGGGACCGCACGCGGGCCCGCTCCGTGGTGAGCAGCACGTTCTGCGCCACGTTGGTCTCGAGCACCAGCCCGGCGACCTCGTCGGTCATGGCCTCGATGAAGTCCGCGCGCTCGTCCGCGGAGAGCTCCCCGGCCACGACCATGCGGTCCACGAGGATCTTGATGTTGACCTCGCGGTCGGAGGACTCCACGCCCCCGGAGTTGTCGATCGCGTCCGTGTTGATCAGCACCCCGTTCAGGGCGGCCTCCACCCGGCCGAGCTGGGTGCAGCCCAGGTTCCCGCCCTCGCCGACGACCTTGGCCCGCAGGTCCCGGCCGTCGACGCGGATCGCGTCGTTGGCCTTGTCCCCCACGTCCGTGGAGGTCTCCTGCGCCGACTTCACGTACGTGCCGATCCCGCCGTTGTACAGCAGGTCGGCGGGCGCCGTCAGGATCGCCCGCATCAGCTCGATCGGGGAGAGCTCCTCGACGCCGTCGTCGAGGTCGAGGGCCTCGCGGACCTGCGGGGAGATCGGCACCGACTTCACGGTGCGCGAGTACACGCCGCCGCCGGCCGAGATCTTCTCCGGGTCGTAGTCCTGCCACGAGGACCGGGGGCGGCCGAACAGCCGCTCGCGCTCGGCGTAGGAGACCGCCGGGTCCGGGTCGGGGTCGAGGAAGATGTCGCGGTGGTCGAACGCGGCGACCAGCCGGATGTGCTCGGAGAGCAGCATGCCGTTGCCGAACACGTCGCCGGACATGTCGCCCACGCCCACCACGGTGAAGTCCTCGGTCTGGGTGTCGACGCCGAGGGCGAAGAAGTGCCGCTTCACCGACTCCCAGGCCCCCCGGGCGGTGATGCCCATGGCCTTGTGGTCGTAGCCCACCGAGCCGCCCGAGGCGAAGGCGTCCCCGAGCCAGAACCCGTACTCCGCGGAGATCGCGTTGGCGGTGTCCGAGAAGGACGCCGTGCCCTTGTCCGCGGCCACCACCAGGTAGGAGTCCTGCCCGTCGCGGCGCACCACCTGCTCCGGGTGCACGGCGACGTCCCGGCCGGACTCGTCCCGGACGAGGTTGTCGGTGATGTCCAGCAGCGAGGCGATGAACAGCTTGTAGGCCTCCCGGCCCTCGGCCACCCAGGCGTCCCGGTCCACGGCCGGCTCCGGCAGCTGCTTGGGGTAGAACCCGCCCTTCGCCCCGTTGGGCACGATCACGGAGTTCTTCACCATCTGCGCCTTGACCAGGCCCAGGACCTCGGTGCGGAAGTCCTCGCGGCGGTCCGACCAGCGCAGGCCGCCGCGGGCCACCGGCCCGAAGCGCAGGTGCGTGCCCTCGACCCGCGGGGACCACACCCAGACCTCGAACATCGGGTGCGGCAGCGGGGCCGTGCTGATCCGCCGGGGGTCCAGCTTGAACGCCATGGTGGGGCGGTGCCGGTACACGTTGGTGCGCAGGGTCGCGGCCATGATCTCGGCCAGGGCCCGCAGCAGCTTGTCCGCGTCCAGGGTCGGCACCTCGTCCAGGGCCTCGGTGAGCCGGCCCTGCGCGGCGTCGCGCTGGGAGGCGCGCACGGCGTCGTCGAGCGCCGGGTTGAAGCTCGCGTCGAAGAACTCGACGAGCGCCCGGGTGACCTCGGGGAACGCCAGGAGCGTGTCCGCGATGTAGTCGAAGGAGTTGGGGTGCCCCAGCTGCAGGAGGTACCGGACGTAGGAGCGCAGCACCGCCACGGTCCGCCACGTCATGCGCTCCGTCAGCACCAGCCGGTTCAGGGAGTCCGACTCCGAGCGGTTGGCCAGCACCGCGCACAGGGTGTCCTCGATGAGGTCCTCGGTCTTGGCGTCCTCCGGGCCGGTCGCGTCCACGCCCTCCGGCAGCCGCACCCCGAAGTCGTAGAGCTGGAAGTGCCGGCCGTCGGCGGGGGCGACCTCGTACGGCTTCTGGTCGAGGACCGTCAGGCCGAGGTTCTGCAGCATCGGCAGCAGCGCGGTGAGGGACAGCGAACGGGTCAGGTAGATGTTCAGCCGCACGCCCGCGGGGTCGTCGACGACGCGCACCTCCGCGGGCAGGTCCGGGTCCCGTCCCCACAGCTCCTCGCAGCGCTGGAGGTCCAGGAGCGCCTCCTCGATCTCGTAGTCCGCCCGGTAGGCGTCCGGGAACGCCTCCGCCCAGTTCTCGGCGTGGGTGCGCGCGAGCTCCTCCGGGAAGTTCCGGTGGATCGCCCGGGCCAGCGCCTCCGGCCAGGAGCGCACCGCGGCCCGCAGCCGCGCCTCCAGGCCCTCCCGGTCGAAGGACTGCACCTCACCGGTGTACGGCAGCCGGATGCGGAAGAACAGGCGGGCGAGCGTCGAGGAGGACAGCCGGGCGTCGAAGTCGATGGACTCGGCGTCGAAGGTGCGCTCGAGCTCCTCCTCGATCCGCCGGCGCACCGACGTGTTGTACCGGTCGCGGGGGAGGAAGACGACCGCGGACATGAACCGCCCGAAGTGGTCCTGGCGCAGGAACAGGCGGGTCTGGCGCCGCTCGTCCAGGCCCATGACGCCGCGCATGATGTCGTAGAGCTCGTCCGCGGTCATGTGGAACAGCTCGTCGCGCGGGTAGTCCTCGATGTTGCCCATGAGGTCCCGGGCGGAGTGCGAGTCCTCGAGGAAGCCGAACCGCTCGGCGACCTCCGCCATCTTCTCCTTGATCAGCGGCGTCTCGCGGGCCGGCGTGTTGTAGGCGCGGCGGGTGAAGAGCCCCAGCACCAGGTACTCGCCCACGATCCGGCCCTCGTCGTCGTACTTGGCGACGCCGATGTAGTCGAGGTACTCCCGGCGGTGGATCGACGAGCGGCGGTTGGCCTTCGTGATGAACAGCGTGCCGGCCTCGCGCGCGTGCTCCCGGCCCAGGCCGGTCAGGACCTGCCGGTGCGGCCTGGCGTCGTGCTCCACGAGCAGGCCCCGGCCGGTCCCGGGGCGGCTGACCAGGGAGAGCCCGTCACCGGTGTCCTCGAGGTCGTACTCCTTGAAGCCCATGAGGATGAAGTTGCCCCGGGGCAGCCAGCGCAGGAACTCCTGGGACGGCCCGACCAGCGGCGGGTGCCCGCCCTCCGGCAGGTCCAGCTGCCGCAGCCGGTCGAGCTCGTCCGCGAGCTGCCCGACGCGCTCCTTGAGCTCCACCTGGTCGTCGTCGACCCGCCGGACGTCCTCGAGCAGGCTCGAGAGCCGGTCCACGAGCTCCTGGGCGGTGTCGTCCGAGATCTGCCGGGACAGCTCCACGGAGATCCAGGACTCCACGACGTGCGTGGTGGAGCCGTCCGAGCGGAAGCCGGCCAGGCTGGGCAGCGCGGTGGTGTCGCCGCTGGAGGTCGCCGAGAAGTCCGGCACCTGCTGGAGCCGGCGCAGCTCGTGGGTCTCCGCGTCCCGGGCGGCGACGAGCACGGGGTGGATGAGCAGGCGGGCGCCGCCCCACTTGGCGGCGATCTCCGCGGACACGGTGCTCACGAGGTAGGGGACGTCCTCGGTGACCACGAAGACCACGGAGGTCGAGTCCTCCTGGCGCACGCCCACGGCGATCTCCCGCGGCGCCCGGGTCCGGCCCACGTCGTGGTGGTGCTCGGCGCGCTCGCGCAGCTGGTCCTCGGTGCGGGCCAGCAGGTCGTCCTGCGGGACGTGGCGGTAGTACTCGTTGATCCACTCCCGGTCCCCGGTCCACTCGGGGGCCCTCGGGATCACGCGGATCGCCTCGGTCCGGTCCTCGTCGGGGATCGTGTACTGGTCAGAGGCCACAGCCGCATCACGCCTTCGTCGCCGTGGGCGGCCGGGGGCGCGTTCTGTGCGCCACCGTCGCCGCCGCAGGGGGTGGACGGCACCTCGTGGGACCGTCCCTGATGGCCTCAGCTTATTGAACGAAGCCGGGGCTGTCAGGGTGCGGTGGATTCCGACACGTCATCTCGCAGGCGCGCGGCGCCGAGGACCTCCGTCCGCACGGGGACCACCTCGCAGTTGCGGACCCGGGGATGGGCCTCCCCGTTGAGCTCGGAGACCGTCAGCCGGATGAGCGAGCCGTGCGCCACGACCAGCACGCTGCGCCCGGGGTGGTCGTCGCGGATCCGGCGCAGGGCCGCCAGGCCGCGGCGTGCGACCGCCTCCGCCGGCTCCCCCGCGGAGAGGATCCGTTCCCGCGCGGCCCCCTCGAGGCCGGCCAGGCGCGAGCCCTCGTGCGGGCCGAAGCCGCGCTCCACGAGCTCGTCGTAGGTCGCCGCGAGCTCGAGGCCCAGGGCCCCGCCGATGATCCGCGCGGTCTCCACGGCCCGGCCCAGCGGCGAGGACACCAGCACGTCCCAGCCAAGGGCCTCGGCCCGCAGGTGCCGGGCGGCGGCCCGCGCCTGCTCCCGCCCGGTGTCGTTGAGGGGGACGTCCGTGGCGCCCTGGAGCCTCTCCTCGAGGTTCCAGTCGGTCTGGCCGTGGCGGATGAGCGCGATGCGTCCGGGGGTCTGCACGTCCCCACTCTGGGCGACGGCCCGCCCCGGGGCAAGCGGGCGGCACGGGGCCCGGGCGCAGGGGCGCCCGCCCCGCGGCCCGGAGCGGGACACGGACGGCCCACGGCGCCAGGTCCTGGACGAACCGGGGCATTGCGGGTTGAGTGGCACGCATGACCACCTTCACGTTCAGCTCCCGCGTGCCCCACCCCGTCGAGGACGTCTTCGCCTGGCACGCCCGCCCGGGGGCGCTCACACGGCTGACCCCCGCCTGGACGGGGTCCGTGGTGGAGGAGTCCTCGCCCCCGCTGCGGGACGGCACGCGGTCGCGGCTCCGGGTCGCCGTGCCGGGCTCCTACGGGCTGGCCTCGGTGCCCTGGACCGCCGAGCACCACGGCTTCGTCCCGGGCCGGGAGTTCCGGGACCGGATGGTGAAGGGCCCGCTCGCCTCGTGGGAGCACCACCACCGGTTCGACGACGACGGGCACGGCGGCACCCTGGTCACCGACACGGTGGAGTACGCGGCGCTGCCCGGCAGCAGGGCGTTCGGGGACCGGCTGATGAGCCCGGCGCTGGGACGCCAGTTCGAGGCCCGCTCCCGGCGGCTGGCCGCCGACCTCGACTTCCACGGCCGCTATCCCGGCCGGCCCCTGACCGTCGCCGTCACGGGGGCCTCGGGCACCATCGGCGTCCAGTTGGCGGCGCTGCTCGGCACCGGGGGCCACACGGTCCTGCGCCTCGTGCGCCGCGAGGCGCGCACCCCCGACGAGATCTCGTGGGACCCGGCGGCCGGGACGCTGGACCCCGCCGCGCTGCGGGGCGTGGACGTCGTGGTGAACCTGGCCGGGCGGAACATCGGCGGCCGGCTCACGGACGCGGCGAAGGAGCAGATCCACGACTCGCGGGTGCTGGGCACCCGGCTGCTGGTGCGCGCCCTCACCGCGCTCGGCGACGAGGCCCCGTCCGCGCTGGTCAACGGCTCCGCGATCGGGTACTACGGGGCGGACACGCACGGGGAGACCGTCACGGAGAAGTCCCCGCCGGGCGACGACTTCCTCGCCGAGGTCTGCACCGCGTGGGAAGGGGCCGCCCAGGAGGCCGAGGCCATCGGCACCCGCGTGGTCACGATGCGCACCGGGGTGGTGCAGAGCCCCGCCGGCGGCGCCCTGAAGGCCCAGCTGCCGCTGTTCCTCGCGGGGCTGGGCGGACGGCTCGGCTCCGGGGACCAGTGGCTGAGCTGGATCTCGCTGGACGACGTGGTGGGCCTGTTCGCCCACGCGGTGCTCTCCCCCGGCCTGCACGGGCCCGTCAACGCCGTGGCCCCGATGCCCGTGACGGGCCGCGACTACGCCCGGACCCTCGGGAAGGTCCTCGGCCGGCCGGCCCTGCTGCCCACGCCGGGGTTCGGGCCGAAGCTGGTGCTCGGGTCCGAGGGCGCCGAGCTCATGGCCCTCGCGGACCAGCGGGTCTCGGCGGACCGGGCCATCGACCGCGGCTACCGGTTCCGCCACCCCGACCTCGGCTCGGCGCTGCGGGAGGAGCTGGGCCGCTTCTGAGCCCCTCCCCGACCGCCGAGGTCACCGCTCCTGCCCGAGGACACCGCAGGTCGGCGGCGGTCTCGGGCAGAAGCGGTGACTTCGCGGAAGGAGGGCGGGTCAGAGGCGGCCGGAGACCGGGAACCGCTCCCAGGCGCGGTGGCTCTTCATGAGCGTGACCACCTGCTCGACCACGGCGGCGGAGTCCTTGCCGGAGACCACGCCGGGGGCGCCCTCGGGCAGGCCCGCCGCGGCGAGCACCTGCCCCTTGGAGCCCCAGGAGCCGATGGCCTTGGCCTGGCGGAACACCTCGCCGAGCAGCAGGTGCACGCGCGGGTCCACGCCGCCGGCGGAGACGGCCCCGGCCTTCGCGTCGAGGCCCTGCTGGGCGTCCGGGGCCGGGGGGACGGCGCCGGCCACGAGCACCGAGTCGAACTCGACCGAGCGCGCCGTGAGATAGGTCCGGTGGGCCACGAGCTTCCCGCCGCGCCCCACCGGCCCGCCGTGCGGGGCGACGACCAGCGGCACCATCCCGGCGTCGTCGATCGCGGAGACCACGGCCGCGAGGTCGTTCTCGTCCGGGTCCGGGCCCACCACGATGCCCACCTGGCGGCCGTCGAGGGGCCACTGCCCGCCGACCTGGGACAGGGCCGGGCTGGGCGTGATCCGCCCGTGCTTGACGGTGGGCTTCGGCGCCGGCAGCCCCAGTCCCCGCGCGACCACGGCGCACAGCTTCTCGTCGATGTTGGCGAGCGACTGCAGCTGGCGCTCCTTGACGGACTGCTCCCAGCACTTGCCGAGCTCGAACGTGTACGCCTGCGCGATGTGCTCCTTCTCCACGTCGCTCATCGACAGCCAGAACAGCCGCGTCTGGGTGTAGTGGTCCTCGAAGGACACGGGGTTCCCGCGCTCCTTGACCGACTCCGCGACCGGGGCCGGGTGGTCGATGAAGGGACGGGCCGGCTCGTCGGCGGGGAAGGGGTTGTTCCCGTCCAGCGAGTTCGGGTGGTAGGGCGCGACCCCGGAGTGCACCGCCGTCTGGTGCATCGCGTCCCGGAGCATGTCGTTGACGGGGGCGTGCGGGCGGTTGATCGGCAGCTGGGTCCAGTTGGGCCCGCCCAGCCGGCTGAGCTGGGTGTCCAGGTAGGAGAACAGCCGGCCCTGCAGCAGCGGGTCGTTGGTCACGTCGATGCCGCGCACCAGGTTGTTGGGGTTGAAGGCGACCTGCTCGGTCTCGGCGAAGTAGTTCGAGGGGTTGCGGTTGAGCGTCATCAGCCCCACCGGCTCCACGGGGGCGAGCTCCTCCGGGACGATCTTCGTGGGGTCGAGCAGGTCGATGCCCTCGAACGTCTGCTCCTCGTTGTCCTCGAAGACCTGGACCCCGAGCTCCCACTCGGGGTGGGCCCCGGCCTCGATGGCGTCGGCGAGGTCCCGGCGGTGCACGTCGGGGTCCATGCCCATCGCGATCTGGGCCTCCTCCCACAGCACCGAGTGCACGCCCAGCTTCGGCTTCCAGTGGAACTTCACGAGCACGCTGCGGCCCGCGTCGTCCACGAGCCGGAAGGTGTGGATGCCGAAGCCCTCCATCGTGCGGTAGGAGCGGGGGATGCCGCGGTCCGACATGTTCCAGATCGTGTGGTGCTGGGCCTCGGTGTGCAGGGAGACGAAGTCCCAGAAGGTGTCGTGCGCGGACTGCGCCTGCGGGATCTCCCGGTCCGGGTGGGGCTTGCCGGCGTGGATGACGTCCGGGAACTTGATGGCGTCCTGGATGAAGAACACGGGGATGTTGTTGCCCACGAGGTCCCAGGTGCCCTCGGAGGTGTAGAACTTCGTGGCGAAGCCGCGGGTGTCGCGGGCGAGGTCGGCGGAGCCGCGCGAGCCGAGCACGGTCGAGAACCGCACGAAGACCGGGGTCTCGACGTCCTTCTGGAACACCGCCGCGGAGGAGATCCTGCTCGCGGTGCCGTAGGAGCGGAACACGCCGTGGGCGCCGGCGCCGCGGGCGTGCACCACGCGCTCCGGGATGCGCTCGTGGTCGAAGTGGCTGACCTTCTCCCGGAAGTGGTGGTCCTGCAGGAGCACGGGCCCGCGCCGGCCCGCCTTCAGGGAGTGGTCGGTGTCGCTGCGCCGGGCGCCGTGGGCGGTGGTCAGGTACTCCCCGCCCTGGGCGTTGAGAGTCGGGTCGGCCCCGGTGTCCTGGCCCGTGGGGCTCACGGGCTCGGGCGTGCCCTGGTCCGGCTTGGGCGGCAGCGGCGGGCGGGGGGTCGTGGGCTCCGCGACCGGGGCGGTCTCGCTGCCGGGGACGCCGGGGGCCATGGGCGCCTGCTCCCCGGTCCTCTTCCGCATCCTGTTCAGCCTCTTGCGCATGGTGGACCTCCCGGTCGTCGTCACGTCGTCGGCACCGGCCGGTCCCGGACCGCACGGACCGGAACGACCAGCTCACTGATCATTACTGCACTCCCGTGAGGCGGGGCACAAGCCCCCGGGAGCGGCTCCGCGCTGGGTGAACACCCGATCCGCACCGGCACGGACGCGGGCCCGCCCCCGGGCGGGGGCGGGGGCGGGGGGGGGGGGGGCGGGGGGCCCCCCCGCGCCCCCCCCGGGCCCGCCCCCCCCCGGGCGGGGGGCGGGGCCGCGTCCGTGCCGGGAGGGATCAGTCCTCCTCGACGTCGATCCGCTCCTTGCGCACGGTCTCCTCGACCGCCTCGGTGCGCTCCGTGCGGCGCACCGCCAGGCGCACCCGCTCGTAGGGCACGCGCACCGTCCGCACCACGGGCACCTCCCGGTAGAGGATGACCTCGTCCTCTCCCACCGGCAGCTCCGCGCCGCCGAGGAACGCCTCGCGCTCCTCCTCGGTGACGGGGGTGCGGATCTCCTCGACGTCCTCGGACGCCAGGGTCTGCTCGGCGCGCACCGGCTCCTCCACCACGTACTTGCGCAGCCGGGTCCGCCCGGTCTCGACCCGCTCCGTCCCGACCTGCAGGCGCTCCTCGTGCCGGACCACGGAGGGGCTCTGCCCCGGCTGCGCACCGCGCAGGGAGCCCGCGTCCCCGGGGCCGGGGTCCTCGTCCCCGGCGGCGTGGCGGCCGGCACCGCGCCCCGCCGGGCCCCGGCCGCCGGTGTCCGGGGTGGCCGGGCCCCGGCCGGTGTCCTCGGCGGTGGCGTCCCGGGCGCCGGCCTCCGGCACGGTGGCGTCCCGGGCGCTGGCCTCCTGCACGGCCCCCTCCCGGTCGGCCGCCTCCTGGTCGAAGGCCTGGTCGCCGGTGCCGGACGGTGCGTCCGGCCGGCCGGCACGCCGGGCCTCGGGCCCCTCGTCGCCGACGCTCGCCCGGCCGTCACCGGCGGTCGCGTCCGCCCCGGTCAGCGACTCGCCGGTCCGGCGCACGTCCGTGCCGTCGTCGCGGCCGGAGTCGTCGCCGTGCCGGACGGCGTCGTCGTCCCCGGCGTCGATGTTGTAGGCGGGGGCCCCGCCGCGCGGGTCCCGGGTGTCGGCCGGGCTCGAGGTCGCGGACCCGCCGATGTCGCCGTCCTCCCGCCCGTAGGCGTTGTGGTCCCACAGCTCGGTCGCCGAGCTGGGCGCGTGGCGCTCCACCCCGGTGTCGTCGGTGTCCGGTCCGCCGGAGCGCCCGGCCGCGGGCTCCTCGTGGGCGGACTCCTGGTCGTACGGGCGGTCGTCGGAGGTGGACATCGTGGACTCTCCTCGGGGTTGCGATCGTCCTGCATATTTTATCAGCGTGCTGAGCGGTGACGGAGCCCACTCTACGGGGGACCGGACACCGGCACGGCCCGGCGCCCGCCCTTGTCCACCCGCCCCCGCGGTGCCAGTATCGATGCATGAGCACCTTGACCGTCCTCGCGGCCGGCGGCGCCGAGGCCGTGCGGACGGGAGCGTGGGAGAGCGGTGCGACGGCGGCCGGAGCGGTCGTCGTCGCGCTGATGGTCGCCGCCTCGGTCTCCCTGCTGCGCAGCCCGGCCCCGGACCCCGTGCTGCGCCTGCTGTGGCTGCTCGTGATCCTCGCGTTCCCCGTCGCCGGCGCGGGACTGTGGTTCGCGCTGGGCCGGCGGACCCCCCGTCCACGGGACCCGCACCCTGCGTAGCCCCCGCCACCCCGTGGGAGACCCGGCCGAGAAAGGAATCCGCATGAGCTATCCCCAGGACGGGCACGGGTTCTTCACCCGGGCCCTCGACGCCGAGGACCGCGGCCGGCTCGACGAGGCCGAGACCGCCTACCAGCAGGCCATCGCGCTCTTCGAGGAGGAGAGCGACTCCCTCCAGGAGCAGGCCGCCTGCCACTACAACCTGGGCCACCTCTACCTCGGGATGAACCGTCCCGGCCGGTCCCTCACCGCCTACGAGCACGCCCTCGGGCTCTTCGGCCGCATCCCGGGCAGCGGCAAGCACAAGGCCCGCACGCACCTGATCCTGGGCAGCCTGCTGCTCGAGCTGGACCGCGCCCACGACGCCGAGGAGCACCTCCTCGACGCCCTGGGCCAGTACCTCGACGCCCCGCACGAGGCGCAGGACCAGGCGCAGTGCCACGTCAACCTCGGGCGGGTGTACGAACTGGGCGAGCGGCACACCCAGGCCATCACCGCGTACAACCGGGCACTGGACTTCTACCAGGAGACCGAGGCCACCGCCACGGAGCAGGCCGAGTGCTTCACCGCGCTGGGCCGGCTCTACGAGCGCGCGGGCCGGATGCAGGAGTCCGGAGCCGCCTACGGGGCGGCCGCCCGCCTGCGCTGGTCCGCGGAGCAGCAGCGCCTGGAGGAGCGGGGCACCGAGCAGCACGGCACCGGGCAGCAGAGCCCGGAGCAGCAGAGCCCCACCCGGGACGCCGGGGTGCCCGAGGGGGAGGACCGCCCGTGAGCTCCCGCCTGATCTACGGCTGCATGACCATCGGCGGGTCCTGGGACGACGCCCCGGCGAGCGCGGCGACCGTGGACCGCGCCCGCGCCGCGGTGCACGCCGCGCTGGACGCGGGCATCACCGACTTCGACCACGCCGACATCTACGCGAACGGCAAGTCCGAGGCGGTCTTCGGCGAGCTGCTCGCCGAGGACCCGGAGCTGGGGCGCAGGACGACCCTGCAGACCAAGTGCGGGGTGCGCCTGCCCGGCAACACCGCCGCGCCCGGCGCGCCGACCCACTACCGGCTGGACCGGGACACGATCCGGAGCAGCCTCGAGGGTTCCCTGCGCCGGCTCCGCGTGGACTCGGTGGAGCGGCTCATGCTGCACCGGCCCGACCCGCTGGCCGACCTCCAGGAGGTCGCGGGGACACTGGACGAGCTGCGCAAGGAGGGGCTGATCCGCTCCGTGGGCCTGTCCAACATGTCGACCCGCCAGGTGTCCCGCTACCAGCAGCTGCTGAGCACGCCCGTCACCGCGGTGCAGCTCGAGCTGAGCCTGCGGCACCGCAGCTTCGTGGAGCAGCAGATCCTCGTCAACCACCCCGGGGGTGCCGAGCACTCGTTCCCGGAGGGGCTCCTGGAGTACTGCGCGGCGGACGGCATCGAGGTGCAGGCGTGGGGCGCCCTGGCCCGCGGCCTGTACACCGGCGCGCCGATCCCGCCGGAGGACCAGCACGCCGCGGCCACCGCGGCGGCGGTCCACCGGGTCGCCGCCGCGCACGGCGCCTCCGGCGAGGCGGTGGTCCTCGCGTGGCTCATGCGGCACCCCGGCGGGATCCGTCCCGTGCTGGGCACCACCGACCCGGAGCGGATCGCCGCGTGCGCCGGGGCGGAGGAGCTCGCGTCCCGGCTGGACCACGAGGACTGGTACGCCCTGCTCACGGCGGCGCGCGGCGACTCCGTCCCCTGAGCGCGCGCCGGCCGGTCAGCCGGGGAGCCGGGCGCCCAGCTCCCCGGCCGCCTCCTGGAGGGCCGGCACCATGTCCACGAGGTCCTCGAGCCGGTGGCGGAACACCGGTGCGGACAGCGCGAGCGAGCCGACGCACCCCCCGCCCGGCCGCAGGACGGGCACCGCGACGGCGACCATGCCCACGTCGTGCTCCTGGTCCTGGGTGGCCCAGCCCGCACGCCGGATCCGTTCGACCCGCCGGCGCAGCTCGTCCCGGTCCGTGAGCGTGCTCGGGGTGCGCGGCTCGAGCTCGACCGTGTCGAGGAGGTGCTCGCGCACCTCGTCCGGGGCGAACGCGAGCAGGCACAGCCCCAGGGCCGAGGAGTGCAGCGCGCCGCGGTAGCCGGGGTCGGAGGTGACCCGGAAGTCCGGGCCGTCCTCCTTGGCGAGGGTGTGGAACCGGTCGCCGTCCAGGACGGCGAACAGGCAGGACTCGCCCGTGCGCTCCACCATCCGCCGCAGCACGGGCACGACCGTCCCGGTGATCCCGAGGCGCTGGGCCACGCCGTGGGCCGCACGGAAGATCTTCAGCCCCAGGACGTAGCGCCGGTCCTCCTGCAGCTCGGCGAAGCCGTCCCGGACGAGCGCGTTGAGGAGCCGGTACGTGGTGCTGAAGGGGTAGCCGCAGATCCTGGTCGCCTCGGCCGCGGTCAGCCCGCCGGGGTGCTCCCCCAGCAGTTCGAGCAGCCGCAGGGCCTTGCCCACCATGTCCGGACGGGCGGTGCCCGCCTGCTCCGCGGCCGTCACCGGAGGCACCGGGGAGGAAGGACGACGTTCCGGTCGGGTGTGCTCACTGCGGTGCTCCGTTCGCTGTGCGGTTGACATGTGGACCAGCTCACAGAGACCATAGTCACACAACAGAAGTTGTTTCCACAATATGAGAGCTAGATGTGTTGTGGACTCCGAACGAAGGATCCCCATGAGCTCAGCAGCGACGACCGCCGAGACCACGGCCCCGCCGCCGTCCGCGAGGACGCCCCGCAAGGCCGCCCTCGCCGGCTGGATCGGCAGCGCCCTCGAGTACTACGACTTCGCGGTCTACGGCACCGCCGCCGCCCTGGTGCTCAACCACCTCTTCTTCCCCGCCGAGACGTCCCCCGGCGTGGCGATCCTCTTCGCCATGGGCACCGTGGGCGTGGCGTACGCCGTCCGGCCGCTGGGCGCGCTGGTCATGGGCCCCCTGGCGGACCGGTTCGGCCGCAAGTTCGTGCTCATGCTGACCCTGTTCATGATCGGCGGGGCGACCTTCGCCGTCGGGTGCCTCCCGACCTACGACCAGGTGGGGATGCTGGCGCCCGCGCTGCTCGTGCTGTGCCGCGTGGTCCAGGGCCTGTCCGCCGCGGGCGAGCAGGCGAGCGCCATCTCCATGTCGCTCGAGCACGCCGACGAGGACCGGCGGGCGTACACCACCAGCTGGACCCTGCAGGGCACCCAGTTCGGGACCCTCCTGGCCACCGCGGTGTTCATTCCCTTCACCCTGCTGCCGGAGGAGGCGCTGTTCAGCTGGGGCTGGCGCGTGCCGTTCTGGCTCTCCGCCGTGGTCGTGGTGGCCGCCTACCTGATCCGCCGCCACCTGGAGGAGCCGCCGGCCTTCCGGGAGGCCCGCGCCGAGGGGCCCGCCGAGGAGCCGGAGTCCCCGCTGCGGGTGCTCCTGAGGCACCACCGGGCCCCTGTGCTCCGGATCGCCGCGGCCGCCATGATCAACACCGTCAACGTGGTGTTCACGGTGTGGTCGCTCTCGTTCGCCACCTCCGTGGTCGGCCTCGAGCGCTCCACCATGCTGTGGGTCTCCGTGCTGGCCAACGCCGTCGCCCTGTTCGTGATCCCGGTCGTGGCCGTGCTCGCCGACCGCATCGGCCGCAAGCCCGTCTTCCTCGCCGGGGTTCTCGGCCCCGCCGTGCTGATGTACCCCTATCTCTCGGCGGTCCACGCCGGGAACTGGCCGCTCATCTTCGGGCTCGGCGCGGTCATGTCCGGGTGCGCCTACTCGATGGCCAACAGCATCTGGCCCTCGTTCTACGCCGAGATGCTGCCGCTGCGGGTGCGGGTCACCGGCCTGGCCCTGGGCACGCAGATCGGCTTCGCGGTCTCGGGCGGCTTCGCGCCCGTCCTCGCCTCCGCCGTGGCCGGTCCCGCCGGCGACAACTGGCTGGGCGTGGCCGTGTTCGTCACGGTGGCGTGCCTGATCTCCGGCGGCGCCGCGCTGACGGCCCGGGAGACGGCGAAGAAGTCCCTCGACGAGATCGACGCGCTGCACACTTCGCGCACCGAGGCCGCCGAGCTGCGCGCCCTCGGCGCCGGGGGCCGGAGCGGCCCGGGGCGGACCGCTGCGGAGCCGGTCGCCGAGGAGCAGGCCGCCGCGGAGCCGGCCGTCTCCGGGGCGGGACGCTGATGCGCACCTCGATCGCCACGGTCTGCCTCTCGGGCACCCTGGAGGAGAAGATGCACGCCGCCGCGGCGGCGGGCTTCGACGGGATCGAGGTGTTCGAGCAGGACCTGGTCGTCTCCCCCTCCTCCCCCGAGCAGATCCGGGAGCTCGCGGCACAGCTGGGGCTGGGCCTGGACCTCTATCAGCCCTTCCGGGACTTCGAGGCCGTGGGCCCCGAGCAGCTCGCCGCGAACCTGCGGCGCGCCGAGGCCAAGTTCCGGCTGATGGACCGGCTCGGCGTGCAGACGGTGCTCGTGTGCTCCAACGTGGCCACCGCGGTGATCGACGACGACGAGGTCGTGGCCGGGCAGCTGCGCCGGCTCGGCGAGCTCGCCGCCCGGTACGGGGTGCGGCTGGCCTACGAGGCGCTGGCCTGGGGGAGGTTCGTCGACGACTTCGAGCACGCCCAGCGGATCGTGGACCTGGCCGACCACCCGGCCGTGGGGACCTGCCTCGACAGCTTCCACATCCTCTCCCGCGCCTGGGACCCGGCGCCCATCGAGGGCATCGCGGCGGAGAAGATCTTCTTCGTGCAGCTGGCCGACGCCCCGCTGCTGAGCCTGGACGTGCTGTCCTGGTCCCGCCACCACCGGGTGTTCCCCGGGGAGGGCGACTTCGACATGGTCGGGTTCATGTCCCACCTGGTCCGCGCGGGCTACGACGGGCCGGTGTCCCTGGAGATCTTCAACGACGCCTTCCGCCAGGCCGACGTCAACCGCACGGCGGTGGACGGGCTGCGCTCCCTGCGCTGGCTCGAGGACCAGACCCGGCGGGCCCTGGCCGGCGAGCGGACCCGGGACACGCTCGGGCTCCAGCCGCTGCCCGCGGTCGAGGAACCGGCCGGCTACGACTTCGTGGAGATCCGCACCGGGCGGCTCGGCGAGACCACCCGGCTCCTGCACCAGCTCGGCTTCGCCCTGGGCGGTCACCACCAGTCCAAGGAGAACGTGCAGGTGTGGGTGCAGGGACCGGTGCGGGTCGTCGTCAACGACGCGGTCCCGGACGGGTCCCCCACCGAGGTCGCCGCGCTCGGCTTCGACGTCGCGGACCCGGACGCCGCCGTGGAGCGGGCCGCCCGGCTCAAGGCCCTGCCCGTGCCGCGCGCCCAGGGTCCCGGCGAGCAGGTGCTGCGCGGGGTGTTCGCCCCGGACGGCACGGAGATCTTCTTCTGCGAGCGCACGGCGGACGGGGTCCCGGCGTGGCTGGGCGAGTTCGGCGCGGACGACGAGCTCGAGCCCGGGGCCCTGGTCACCGGGGTGGACCACCTCAACATGGCCCAGCCGTGGCAGCACTACGACGAGGCCGTGCTGTTCTACACCTCGGTGCTCGCCCTCGAGGCGCAGTCCTCCCAGGACGTCCCTGGCCCCTCGGGACTGGTGCGCAGCCAGGTCATGCGCTCGGCCAACGGCGCGGTGCGGATGCCGCTCAACGTGGCCCCGACCGCCGCCGAGCAGGGCTCCTTCGTGGGCGCGGCCTATCCCGAGCACGTGGCGCTGTCCTGCACGGACGTCGTCGCCGTGGCCCGGCGGGCCCGCCGGCGCGGGCTGCGGTTCCTGCCCGTGCCGCAGAACTACTACGAGGACCTCGACGCCCGCTTCGACCTCGACCCCGGGTTCGTGGCCTCCCTGCAGGAGCTGCACCTGCTCTACGACCGGGACGCGGAGGGCGAGTTCCTGCACTTCTACACGGAGACCCTGGGCACGGTGTTCTTCGAGGTGGTCGAGCGCCGCCGCGGCTACTCCGGCTTCGGCGCGCCCAACGCCCCCGTCCGCCTCGCGGCGCAGTACCGGCGCTCACAGGCGGTCCACCGGGCCCGCACGGAGGCCTGACCGGCTTCCGGCGGGCCCCCGCGCGGGTCAGCGGAAGACGAGCGGGCCCCCGTGGGGGGCCAGGAGCTCCTGCTGCTCCGCCGAGATGCGCAGCACCGTGCCGGTGGCGGGCACGAAGAACGCGAGCCGCGTCTCGGCCCGCACGCACGCCCGGCGGGAGACCACGTCGGTGATCTCGAAGCCCAGCGTCAGGGCCCCGCCGCGGGCCGAGACGACCCACACCCGGACCTCCACCGGGGTGTTGCGGTACTCGAGGGGACGGAGGTACTTGATCCGGTTCTCGGTGATCAGCGCCTGGGTGCCCTCCGGCAGCGCGGAGAAGAAGGGGATCAGCGGGGGCTCCACCTGGTCGCCGGTGCCCACGGGCACGCCCAGGGCCGCGATCCGCGCCTCCTCGAGCAGCCGCACGACCTCCACGTTGTTCACGTGCCCGTACGGGTCCATGTCGCCCCAGCGCATGGGCACCCGGCACAGCACGCCGGACTCATCCTCCACCGTCATGCGGTCCGTCCTCCTCGGTCGTCGGGCCCCGGTGCACGCGGCACCGGCGTCCTACATCGTAGGCCGGGGCCGCCCCGCCCGGGCGGCCCCGGCCCGTCACACGGCGCCCGCGCCCAGCGGCGGGTGCGACAATGTCGGCTGATCCGGACCCTGCCCCGACGACCGGCGAGGAGCGGCGCGATGCCCCGCAGTGCCCGCACCACCCCGCGCTCCGCGTGGGTCACCCGCGCCCTGGTCACGGTGCTCGCCCTGGGGCTGGCCTGGCTGATCGCCGGCTGGGTCGTGTTCCAGCACCCCCGGACCGACGCCCCGTCGCGCTCGGACGCCCTCCTCGTCCTGGGCCCTCCGGACCGGACGCGCATGGCGGAGGCGCTGCGGCTCATGGACGCCGGGTTGGCGCCGGTGCTGGTCGTGGCGAATCCCGGCACCCGCGACCTCGGCGACGCCTCGGGACGGGTGTACTACGCCCGGGCCGCGCAGACCTGCGCGGAGGACGGCGGCCGGGCCTACGAGGTGATCTGCTTCCGGCCCGATCCCTCGACCACCCAGGGCGAGGCCATGGAGCTGCGCGCGCTCAGCGAGCAGCGGGGGTGGGACCACGTCAGCGTGCTCACCTACCGCCAGCACGTGGCCCGCTCCCGCCTGCTGCTGGAGCGCTGTTTCGCGGGGCGGCTGGACGTGCTCTCCTTCGACTACCCGGACGTGCCGCGGGGCCCGCTGCGGGAGTTCGCCTACCAGTCCGGCGGCTACGTGAAGGCCTGGCTCACCCCCGGCTGCGCGCAGCAGCTGCCGGGGCAGCCGAAGTCCGCGGACTGACCGGCCGGGACCGCGTCAGCCGCCCCGGTCGGCGAGGTCGCGGACCCACTCGGCGGACCGGCGGTCGCCCTCGGAGGAGGCCCTGTGGGCGTCGTCGCGCCCGGAGAGGACGTCCCCCGGGGAGGGCCGCGGCGTGCCCGGCCGGTGGGGGCCGCCGGAGGCGGCCAGGCCCGCGACCCACGCGTCGGACTCCACGCCGCGGTGGGCGTCCGCGGCCAGGCGGGCCCGGGCGGCCGCGACGGTGATCGGGTCCACGGGGTCGGTCATGGCCCCAGTCTTCCCCCGCCGCGCCCCCGGGGGAAGACTGGGGCCATGACCGACCTGCAGTGCCCGGCCACCGCCGTGCTCCTCGACGACGCCGCCCCTCCCCCGCCGTGGACGGCCCGGCTGCGCGTGGCCGAGCGGTTCACGGCCCGCGGCGCCGGGGAGCTGACGTCGCTCGTCGAGGACTCGGCCGACCTGTTCCGCGGGGAGACCTTCGTGGTCGCGGCCCCCGCCGGTGACATCGCGGAGGCGCTGCGGCGGCGGGGCATGGGCGGGCGGGCGCCCGTCGTCGTCGAGGTGGACTCCGCGGGGTGGCGGGCCGTGCCCGCCCCCTGACGCGGAGCACGCGGGCCGCGGCGGCCGCGGCGGGGGGACGACGACGGCAGCGGGACCGCCCGCCCGGGCGGTCCCGCTGCGCTGTCCGGGCCGGGCCCTAGGGTTTCCGCTGGTGGTGCCGACCGGCCCGCCGGAACCGGGAGTCCGAGGAGGACGTCGATCTCATGATGGGACCGAGCCATGCGGCCTGCGGGGCGGCCGCGTGGGTGGCGCTGACCGCCGACTACCAGCTGCGCCTGCAGGAGCTCACCGTCCCGATCGGCTGGGGGGTCCTGGACGTCGGCGACACCGGTGTGCTCACCGGCGCGCTCGTCACCGCCGGGGCGGCGCTGCTCCCGGACCTCGACCACCCGGACGGGACCGTGGCCCGGTCCCTCCGCCCGCTGTCCACGTGGCTGGCCCGCGGGATCTGCCGGCTCGCCGGCGGCCACCGGCGGGGCACCCACTCCCTGCTGGGGGTGGCGGTGTTCACCGCGCTGGCGGCCGCGGCGCAGAAGATCGGGATCCCGGTGGAGGGCCTGGGCTGGGTGTGGCCGCTCGCCGCGGTGATGTCCGTGCTGCTCATCGCCTTCGCGGTGCAGGTGCTCGCCTTCGTGCCGGACCGGGTCGCGAAGCTCAACTGGGTCGTGGGGATCGGGCTGGGCGTCGTCGTGGGGCTGCACCCGCCCGCGCACGAGTGGTGGTTCCCGGCGGCCGTGGCCACCGGGGTGGTCGCCCACCTCGCCGGGGACCTGGTGACCACGCGCGGGATCCACCTGCTCTATCCCCTGCGCATGCCCCTGCCCCTGCCCCGGTCGGTGTACAAGAACCGCTCCTTCCTCACGGTGCCGCTGATCGGCAACGCCGGCTCGGCCGCGGAGATCGCGCTGCTCGCCCCGATCACCCTCTTCGCCCTGACGGGCCTGTGGGGGGCGTTCGCCCTGACCACCGGGCTCGTGGTCGGCTGAGCCCTCAGACCACCCGTCCGTCCTCGGCGTGCCGGCGGTTCTGCTCCGCGCGCTCATTCTTGATCAGCTCGAGCGTGCGGACGAGCCGCGGCAGGGTGATGACGACGAGCCCGCCCACCATGTTCAGCGGGATGACCCACAGCATCCACAGCAGCCAGTCCGTGTAGGAGATGTCCGCGCCCGCGTGCATCGCCCCGAAGATGATGGCCGAGTTCAGTGCTCCGTGCAGCATGCCCAGGCCGACGACCAGCAGGCCGTCGATGAGCGCGATGAAGGTGTGCACCACCTCGCTGCCCGAGCCCTGGGCCATCCGCGTGCCCAGCGTGATGGTGCTGCCGGCCAGCAGCGCCAGGGCGGCCGACTCCAGGGTCAGCCCGCCCTCCAGGTACTGCCTCGCCGACTTCTCCAGGGTGTCGTGGAACTGCGGGAACCCCGCCACCACGAACCACGTGAACAGCCATCCGCCCAGGAGGTTGGTCAGCAGGGTCACCGTCCAGAAGCGTCCCAGCTGCAGCCAGGTGCTGTGCCGGGAGACGACCGCGTAGATGGGCACCAGGAAGTTCTCCGTGAACAGCTCCGAGTGGGCGAGCTGCAGGGCGAGCAGGCCGAAGCCGAACGCCGCCCCGGCCAGCAGGTCGGAGCCCGTGGCCTCCTTGACCGCCAGGTAGGCGAGGATGCCCACGCCCACGTCGATGCCGCCGAACAGCCCGGTGATGACCAGCGCCCGCCACGTGCGGGTCAGGCGCTCCGCGCCCTCGGTGACGGTGTTGTCGAACTCCTCGACCAGTTCGTCCTCGAGCGGCTCGTCGGTCCGCCCCAGCTCCTTGCGCTTCTCCTCGAGATTGCTGCTGTCCGGTTCCATCCGCGCTCCCTGTGTGCCGTCGTCGGTCCCTGCCCGGGATGCGGCAAGCTTACTGACGGACGCCCGACGGTCGCCGATTGGCCATCGGGGACGAGTCCGGGTAGGCTTGTCGTCGTTGCCCACAGCGGTCCGCCGCGGTGGTCGACGAGCGCGAGTGGCGGAATAGGCAGACGCGCACGGTTCAGGTCCGTGTGCCCGAGAGGGCGTGGGGGTTCAACTCCCCCCTCGCGCACCACGCAGGCGGGGCGGGACATCCGAGAGGATGTCCCGCCCGGCCTTTTTTCGTGCTGCGAGCCGCCGTGGCGCCCGGGACGGCCGCCCCGGCCCCGGCGGGTGCCCGTACGGTCGGCGACCGGAACGGTGCCGCCGCCGGTGACCGGACCGGTGCCGCCGCATATGCTGGAGCTGCCGTCCCCTGCCCGGGGCTCTCGGTCCTCGGCCCCACGAGAGGGGATGGTACCGTGCCTCCTGCACCACGTCCCCCCTGGACCCGGCGCCAGCTCCTCGGCGCCGGCGGGATCCTGGGCCTGGGCACCGTCCTGACAGGCTGCGGAGCCGCCGAGCCGCCGATGCTGGCCGACCCAGCCGGCTCGCCCCGGCACGGCGGGAGCCTGCGCGTGGGGCTCGCGGGCGGCGGCGCCTCCGACACCCTGGACGCCCACACCCCGGTCAGCACCACGGACATCGCCCGGGTCGTCAACCTCTACGAGGCGTTGCTGTACCGCGACGAGGACTACCGGCTCGTGCCGCTGCTGGCCCTGTCCGCCACGCCGTCCGCGGACGCCAGGACCTGGACGGTCCGGCTGCGCGAGGGCGTGCGGTTCCACGACGGCCGGCCGCTCACCGGCGCCGACGTGGCCGCGACGTTCCGCCGGATCACCGACCCCGACGACCCCAAGAGCGG
Source organism: Kocuria sp. CH-021 (assembly GCF_049716185.1). Classification (NCBI taxonomy): domain Bacteria; kingdom Bacillati; phylum Actinomycetota; class Actinomycetes; order Micrococcales; family Micrococcaceae; genus Kocuria; species Kocuria sp. CH-021. Next base: position 118,796 of record NZ_JBNAFK010000009.1, read on the forward strand.
GGCCTCGAGCCTGGGGCTGCTGGACGAGGTGGCCGTGCTCGACGAGCTCACGGTCGAGTTCCGGCTCGCCTCCCCCTCGGCCGTCTTCGACGACACGCTGGGGCAGTACAATCTCGGCATCGTCCCGGCCGACTACGACCCCGCCGCCCCGGTCGGCACCGGGCCCTTCAAGCACGACTTCTTCTCCGCGGGCCAGCGCAGCGTCTTCGTGCGCAACGACCGCTACTGGCAGCCGGACCGCCCGTACCTGGACCGGGTGGAGATCCTCGACTTCGACGACACCGACGCGCTGATCAACGCGCTGCTCTCCACCCAGGTCGACGCGGTCGGGCAGATCCCGCTGACGCTCATCGAGGTCATCGACGCGGACCCCCGGATCGACGTGCTCAACTCCGAGACCGGCATGTGGCTGCCGTTCACCATGCGCGTGGACCGGCCGCCGTTCGACGACAACCGGGTGCGCGAGGCGTTCCGGCTGGTCGTGGACCGGGAGGAGATGATCGAGCAGGTGCTCAGCGGCAACGGCCGCGTCGCCAACGACCTCTACGCCCCGTACGACCCGGGATTCGCCGCCGGCCTGCCGCAGCGCACCCAGGACATCGCGCGCGCCCGGCGGCTGCTGGCCGAGGCCGGCCACCCCGACGGGCTCGACGTCGAGCTGGTGACCGCCCCGATCCAGGCCGGGGCCGTGGAGGCCGCGCAGGTCTTCGCCCAGCAGGCAGAGCCCGCGGGGATCCGGGTCGGCATCCGGCGGGTCGACACCACCACGTTCTTCGGGGACGGCTACCTGCAGTGGGACTTCGCCCAGGACTTCTGGTACACGCGCAACTTCCTGCCGCAGGCCGACAACGGCTCGATGCCCTCCTCCCCGTACAACGAGACGCACTGGGCCCACCCGGAGTTCATCGCGCTCGTGGAGGAGGCGCGCGCCACCGTGGACGAGGACGCCCGCAACGCCCTGATCGCCCGGGCGCAGGCCCTGGAGTACCACGAGGGCGGCTACATCATCTGGGGCTACCCCAACCAGGCCGACGCCTACCAGCGCTACGTGGGCGGGCTCGTGCCCAACCGCACCGGCCTGGCCCTGTCCGGCTTCGAGTTCCGCCGGGTGTGGCTGGGAGGGGACAGCTGATGCTGCGCATGATCGTCCGGCGACTGCTGGTCAGCCTGCTCATCCTCCTGGCCGTGTCCCTGCTGGTCTTCGTGGCTGTCCTGCTGCTGCCCGGGGACCCCGCCCAGGCCGTCCTCGGGCAGCAGGCCACGCCCGAGCGGCTGGCCGCGCTGCGCGAGCAGATGCACCTCGACGAGCCGGTCTGGCAGCGCTATCTGAGCTGGCTGGGCGGTCTGCTGGTCGGGGACCTCGGCGTCTCGGCGGCCACCGGCGGACCGGTGAGCGAGCTGGTGGGCGAGCGGGCCGGGGCGTCCCTGCTCCTGATGCTCCTGGCCTCGGTCGTCAGCGTTCCGGTGGGGATCCTGGTGGGCACCTGGAGCGCGCTGCGCCGTGGCCGCGCCGGGGACCATGTGGTCACCGGCGTCAGCCTGGTGCTGGCGGCACTGCCGGAGTTCGTCGTCGGGATCGGGCTGATCGCGCTGTTCTCCACCACGGTCCTCACGGTGCTGCCCTCGGTGACCATGGCGCCGCCCGGAGAGCCGGTCTGGTTCTACCCCGCCCAGCTGGTCCTGCCCGTCCTCACCCTGGTCCTGGTGGTCACCCCGTACATCGTCCGCATGATGCGGGCCACGATGAGCGAGGTGCTGGACTCCGGGCACGTGGAGATGGCGCGGCTCAAGGGCGTCCCCGAGAGGCAGGTCGTCCGGCGGCACGCGGTGCCGCAGGCGCTGGCGCCCGTGGCCCAGGTGGTCGCCATCCAGCTGGCCTGGCTGGCCGGCGGCATCGTGGTCGTGGAGTTCCTCTTCCGCTACCCGGGCGTGGGCCAGGCCCTCGTCGACGCCGTCGCGAACCGGGACGTGCAGGTGGTGCAGGCCCTGACCATGCTGGTGGCCGTCGTCTACGTGCTGGTCAACCTGCTGGCCGACGTCGTCGGCATCGTGACCAACCCCAAGCTGCGCACGGAGGGATCCCGATGAGCAACACCGATCCGGCCCCCGAGCCCCCCGCCTCCGGGCGCGGGACGACCGCCGGCCTCCTCGGCCGTCTGCTGCGGCAGCGCCAGGCCCGGGTGGGGCTGGTCCTGACCGGTGCCGTGGTCCTGCTGGCCCTCCTGGGCCCGCTGCTGCTGCCCTGGGCCACGGGCTACACCAGCACGGGCTTCGCGGGCCGGCCCTACCAGCCCGACGGGGTCCTGGGCACCGACAACCTCGGCCGCGACGTGCTCAGCCGGTTCCTCGCCGGCGGGCTGCGCCTGCTGGTCTACGCCGGCCTGGCCACCCTGCTGGGCATGGTGCTGGGCGTGGTCGCCGGCATGGTCGCCGCCTACCAGGGCGGGTGGCTGGACACCCTGGTGATGCGCGGCAACGACGTGCTGCTGGCCCTGCCGCAGCTGGTCGTCGCCCTGCTGGCCATCACCGTGCTCGGCCCGCAGGGCTGGGTGCTGGTCACCGTCATCGGGATCACCCACGCCCCGCGCATCGCGCGCGTCACCCGGGCGGCCGCCTCCGCCGTGATCACCGAGGACTACGTCCGCGCCGCGGAGATGTACGCGGTGCCCCGGTGGCGGATCCTCACCCAGGACGTGCTGCCCAACATCACCGGCCCGCTCATGGTCGAGCTGGGGCTGCGCACGACCTACTCGATCGGCGCCGTGGCCTCCCTGTCCTTCCTCGGGCTGGGACTGCAGCCGCCCACGGCGGACTGGGGGCTGATGATCAACGAGAACCGCATCGCCCTGGTGCTCCAGCCGTGGGGCGTCCTGCTGCCCGTGCTGGCCATCGCGGTGCTGACCGTCGGCACCAACCTGATCACCGACTCCCTCGCCCGTGCCTCCGCCCGCGGCGGCGCGGAGGGCGCGCCGTGAGCGCCCCCTCGGGCGAGCGCCCGGCGACGACGCAGGCCGTGGCCCTGCGGGCGAGCGACCTGCGGGTGGCCACGGCCGCCGGCCACGAGATCCTGCGCGGGGTGGGCTTCGAGCTCCGTCCCGGCCGGATCCTGGCCCTGGTGGGCGAGTCCGGATCGGGCAAGACCACCGCCGGCCTGGCCTGCCTGGGGCACTTCCGGACGGGTCTGCAGCACACCGGTGGGACCGTCCGGCTCGGGGACGGCCCCGACGCCCTCGACGTGCTGGGCCTGCCCGAGGCCGGGCGCCGGCGGCTGCGCGGCGGCACCGTGTCCTACGTGCCGCAGGACCCCGCGCTGTCCCTGAACCCGGCCATGCGGATCGGCGAGCAGATCCTCGAGGTGCTGCGCGTCCACGGCCACGGCGAGTCCGACCGGGCCCGGAGCGCCCGGGTCGCCGAGGTGCTCGCCGAGGTCGGCCTGCCCGGCGACACCGCCCAGCAGCGCCGCTACCCCCACCAGCTCTCGGGGGGACAGCAGCAGCGGGTGGGCATCGCGATGGCCTTCGCCTGCCGTCCGGCGGTGATCGTGCTCGACGAGCCCACCACCGGGCTCGACGTCACCACCCAGGCGCTGGTGCTGCGGACCGTGGACGGTCTCGCGCACCGGCACGGGACCGCAGGACTGTACATCACCCACGACCTGGCCGTGGTGGCCGAGGTGGCCGACGACGTCGCCGTCATGCTCGCGGGGGAGGTGGTGGAGCACGGCCCCAGCCGGGAGGTGCTCCACCGGCCCCGGCACCCGTACACGCGCCGGCTCATGGCGGCCGTGCCCGACCTGGCGGGGCGCCACGCCATCGGCCGCGTCGAGGCGCTTTCCGCGCGGCGCCCGACGCCGCCGGACGCACCGTCGGCCTCCGGCCCGAGTGCCCGGCCACCCGACCCGTCCGCCGCGGGCACGCCGGCCGCCCGACCCGCGGAGCACGAGGACGGCGTCCTGCTGGCAGTCCGCGACCTGCGGCTCGCGCACGGCCCGCTCCTGGTGCTCAACGGCATCGACCTCCGGATCGCCGAGGGAGAGTCGATGATGCTCTTGGGCGAGTCCGGCTCCGGCAAGACCACCCTCGCCCGGTGCCTGGCCGGCCTCGCCGAGAACTACACCGGTTCCGTGGTCCTGGACGGCCGGGAGCTGGCGCCCGGCACCCGCCGGCGCAGCCGGGAGGAACGCCGCCGCATCCAGTACGTGTTCCAGTCCCCCTTCTCCTCGCTCAACCCACGGCGCACGATCGCCGAGTCGATCGAGGTGCCGCTGCGGATCAACGGATCCCTGGACCGGCGGCAGCGCCGGGCCCAGGTGCTGGAGGCCCTCGACCGGGTGCGGCTCGGCGCCGGCTTCGCGGACCGGCGACCGGGCGAGCTCAGCGGCGGGGAGCGGCAGCGGGCCGCCATCGCCCGCGCCCTGGTGAACGCGCCCGCGGTGCTGGTGTGCGACGAGGTGACCTCCGCCCTGGACGTGTCGGTGCAGGCGTCGATCGTCGACCTGCTGCGTACGCTGCAGGTCGAGAACGGCATGGCCATGCTGTTCGTCACCCACAACATCGCGCTCGCCCGGCACGTGTCCCAGCGCCTGGCGGTGCTGCACGCGGGCAGGATCGTCGACGCGGGCCCCACGGACGAGGTCCTGGAGAACCCGCAGCACGAGTACACCCGCGAGCTGCTCGCGAACGTCCCCACCCTGTGAGCGGTGCTCCCGTTCAGGAGCCCTGCCGGTCGCCCCCGGACTCGGCGGCGAGCAGGTCCCGGAGCTCCACGACCGCGTCCCGCAGCCGGTCCACGAACTCCGCCAGCTCACCGGCCCTCGCCCGCGGAGCGCTGAGGTGCAGGCCCAGGCGCTCCGGCAGCACCATGTACGCGATGCCGATGCAGCGGGGTCCGGTGGGGGCGAAGGCGCAGAACCGGATGTGCTGCGCCGGCGTCGAGCTGGTGCTGAGGCAGTCGTCCCGCAGCACGTGCCACCCCGGGCTCCGGTACAGCGCGAGCCACTCGCCCCCGTCCTCCCCCCGTTCCCGCTGCAGCTGCTGGAGGGTCCACAGGTGGCGTTCGGGGCCGCTTCCGGCCTGGCAGCCCCGCGCCCGCGCCGTGTGGGCAGCCGCAGCCGCCCGGAACGCCGCCTGGCGGGCAGTGGGATCGGCCCCGGGGTCGTCCATCGCCGCCACGAGCCGCGCCGCCTCGGGCGTGACCACGCGCATGGTCTCGGTCCGGCCCAACCGGTACTGGCGGGTCGCGATCGGCTCGTAGGTCGAGCCGAGGTGGCCCCGCACGCGCTGGTGCGCGAGCTGGAACGCGAGCTGCACGAACGCGTCCGGCGAGACCCCCAGCTCCTTGATCCGCCGCGCCCCGAGCTCGTCGACGGACGCCACGGCCGTGGCGATCGCGGCGCCCTGGGCCGCGAACGACGCCGCGGCCTCCCGCACCGCGTCCTGCAGCCGGTCGTCGAGGTCGAAGGCGAGGGGCTCGGCAGCGGGCACGGCCGCGGACGGCTGCCCCGGGCCGGCGGGCTCGCCCGCTTCCTCCAGCACGGCGTCGACGAACGCGAGCACTGTGGTCCCGTCCAGGCAGGAGTGCTCGACGCTGGCCCCGGCACGCCCGTCCGCGAAGACGACCACGGTCAGGGACCGGTCGAACCACCGGTCGGCGCTGTTGCCGTGCAGCAGGAGGTCGCCCGCCTCCCGCTCGTCGGCGGGCGCCGCCTCGTCCAGGACCACGCACAGCAGGGCGCTCTCGACGGCCTCGAGGGAGGCGGCGTTGTCCGCCGACCGGTCCAGGAGCGCTCGCCGGTGCTCCGCCCACTGCGTGCGGGGCAGCGTCGTGAAAGGACCCACGGACGTGCTCCTGGCCGCCGGGTCGGAGGCGGCGGCCAGGACCTCCCGCAGCCCGGCCTCCACCGCACCGGGGGCGTACGGGTGCCCCTGCTCGTCCAGCACGTCCAGCCGGAACGCCTGCCCCCGGCACAGGACCGCGACGTGCCGGGAGCTGGACGGCCCGGGCTGCTGCGGGGTGTAGGGCGCGCGGATCGTGTCCACCTCGAGACCGGGCACCCGGGTCGTGGCGAACAGGTACTTCTGCTGCTCCATCGACAGCGGCCGGCCGCGGAGCAGCGCCGGGAGGATCTCTTCGCGGTCGAGCCGGAGCTTGTAGTCCACGGCCGCGCGGACGATGCTCGAGGCCCGCTCCACCTGCCCCTGCCCGGAGTCCTCGAAGAGCACCACGAAGTTCTCGTCGGGGGCGATCCGGCCGCGGACGCTGAGGTACCGGTGGGTCCAGAACCGGTCGAGCCAGCTGGGCACGGCGTCCCCCGCCGCGCGCTCCTCGAGCTCGCGCTGCAGGTCCCGGGCGGGGCTGTCGGGCGCCAGGAAGGAGGAGACGGCGGACTCCGTCCGCGCGAGCTCCGCAGCGCTCAGCAGCGGCGCGCACCAGGCAAGGAACCGCTCGGCGCTGTCCTCCAGGCGGGGCAGGGGCAGCCGGGGCAGCTGCTCCTCGTTGCCGAAGGTCCGTTCCGAGAGCTCTTCCACGCCGTCCCCCTCCGGTCCGTCCCGCAGCGCCCCGGGTCCCGCGGAACGGACCGCGGGGGCGCGGGAGCCCCCGAGAGGGCACCAGTGCCTGCCGGGGCCCAGTCTAACGAGGTGCCCCCGCGGGCCGTCGGCGACCGGGCTCAGCCGACCGGGAGGAGGCCCGCGTAGTCGGTCTGGTAGCCCGTGACCGGGGCGTGCGGGATCTCGTCCCAGCGCTCCGGGTCCTCCTGCTGGACCTCGCCGGTGGCCAGGCCGAGCAGCAGCTCCTCGAGGGCCAGCACGTTCTGCCGCACGCTCTTGCCGCGGGCCTTCTGGCCGAGGCTGCCGTCCGAGGAGTTGCCCGAGGTCTCGAAGAACACCACGGGGTGGGAGTGCCCCTCGGGGTTGAGCCCGCCGTGGTCCAGGCCGAGCATCATCGCCGAGACGACGCCGCCCTTGATGTCGATCTCGTAGCTGCCGCCGACCTGGTAGCGGTCGATGTTGACGAAGCCGTACTTCGAGAGCTCGTCGTAGACGTGCACGTTCATCTGCCGGGTGAGCCGGTCGTAGGCCCCGCCCTCGAGCCCGGGCAGGGTCGGACCGCCGGGGGCGAGGGAGATGCCCAGGGACAGGGTGACGTCGTCGCCGGTCCCGTACTCCTTCTTGAGCCCCTGGTGGTGGATGTCCACGCCCCACGCCGGGTCGACGGTCGTCCAGTACTCGTAGAACGCGCGGGACTCGTCGGCCGCGAAGCCCTCGGCCGTCCAGTCGCGGTTGAGGTCGATGCGCTGCGGCGTCCCGCCCTCCGGCGCGCCGGAGACCTGGTCCCACAGGACGGTGTGCCGGATGTTGGCCTCGGCGCCGTCCGGGTTGTACATGGGGATGACGTGGAAGGTGAACGTCGAGCGCAGCAGCTCGTACTCGGCCGAGCCGTTGGTGCCGAGGTCCTTGAGCAGGCCCAGCAGGGAGTCGGTCCCGTAGGGCTCGTTGCCGTGGATGCGGCCCTGCAGCCACACGTGCTCCGGCCCGGAGCCGACGGTCGCGACCCACAGGTCCCGGCCCTGCTCGGAGGTGCCCACCGCCGTCCCGGCCTCCGCCAGGGTGAAGGCGTCCACGCCGTAGCGGCTGGTCCGCTCGAGCTTCTGCAGCTCCTGCACCACGTCGTCGGGGGTCAGGATGCTGGAGGTGCTGGTCCGCCCCTCCGTGGAGGGGAAGTTCGCGTCCGCGGCGGCGGGGGCCGCCGCGCCGAGGGGAAGGGCTGCGGCGAGCGCGAGCGCCGCCGCGGTCCGGCGCCGGCGGCGCGGGCGGTCCGTGGCGCGTGCGGTGGCGGGGTCGAGGTGCTGAGGGATCACGTGCTGGTCCTCCTGGGGATGAGGCTGGTTCCGGCGCGGCACGGGCCGCGCCGGAGCGGGGGGGGGGTGGTGGTGATGCTAATCACGATCGCACACGTCCATCACCGGCCGGCGGACAACAGTGGAAGTACTGCTCGGTAGCGTGCCGGCCCGGAGCGGATCGTCCACGGGCTCCGCACCGGCCGGCCGGCGTCCGCGCGCCCCTCGGGCTCCGCGAGGGCGGGGTGACGCGCACCACATCCGCCCCCGGGGTGACGCCCGGCGTCGTCGGCGCCCGCGCCGGAGCCATAGACTGGGTCACTGTGAAAGCACTGCTCCTGGAGAACGTCCACCCCGAGGCCGAACGCATCCTGTCCGAGAAGGGCATCGAGGTCGAGACCCGCAAGGGCGCCCTCGACACCGGAGAGCTCGTCGAGGCCCTCGAGGGCGTCGAGCTGCTCGGGATCCGGTCGAAGACCCACGTGACCCGGGAGGTGTTCGAGGCCCACCCGCAGCTGCTGTCCGTGGGCGCCTTCTGCATCGGCACGAACCAGATCGACCTCGCGGCCGCCACCGAGCACGCCGTGACGTGCTTCAACGCGCCCTACTCCAACACCCGGTCCGTGGTGGAGCTCGCGATCGCCGAGATCATCTCGATGGCCCGGCACCTCACCGACAAGAACAAGGCCATGCACGAGGGCGTGTGGGACAAGTCCGCCAAGGGCGCCCACGAGGTCCGCGGCCGCACCCTCGGGATCGTGGGCTACGGCAACATCGGCTCCCAGCTGTCCGTGCTCGCCGAGACCCTCGGCATGCGCGTCTACTACTACGACGTCGTGGACCGCCTGCCGCTGGGCAACGCCCAGCGCTGCGACACGCTGGAGGAGCTGCTGGAGCGGGTCGAGACCGTCTCCCTGCACGTGGACGGCCGCTCGAGCAACAACAACCTCTTCGGCCGGGAGCAGTTCGAGCGGATGCGCCCCCGGTCCCTGTTCCTCAACCTGTGCCGGGGCATGGTGGTCGACTACAACGCGCTGCGGGACGCCCTGGTCAGCGGGCACATTGCCGGCGCCTCCGTGGACGTCTTCCCCAACGAGCCCAAGGTGGCCGGGGACCCGTTCAGCTCGGTGCTGCAGGGCCTGCCCAACGTGATCCTCACCCCGCACATCGGCGGCTCCACGCAGGAGGCGCAGGTGGACATCGGGCGGTTCGTGGCCGGGAAGCTCTCGTCCTTCGTCACCTCGGGCTCCACGACCCTGTCGGTGAACATGCCGCAGGTCCAGCTGGACACCGCCGTCAGCGGCACCCGCATCCTGCACCTGCACCGCAACGTCCCCGGCGTGCTGGCGACCGTCAACAGCGTCCTGGGCGGCCACGGCATCAACATCGACCGCCAGCAGCTGTCCACCCGCGGGGACACCGGCTACCTCGTCACGGACGCCGGCAACGGCGTGACCCGGGAGGTCATCGAGCAGATCCTGGGACTGCCCGAGACCATCCGCCTGAGCACGATCAACTGACCCCCGCGCGGCCCGCCTCCGGCACCTGACGGAGGCAGGTGGCACAATGACCGCATGAGCGGCGTCCTGGAGCAGCCTGCCGTCCACGGCAGGAGCACCTACGGAGCAGTGGTGCTCGCCCTCGCGCCGTCGGGGACGGCGCCCGGCCCCGACGACGCCGCCCGCGCGGGCGAGGACCCCGCTCCCGTCCCGATAGCCCCGGTCGGCGGCCGGCGCCCGCGCCACGGGGCCGACGCCGCCGAGCTCTTCGCCCGCCTGCACACCGAGGGCATGCTCACCGCACTGATCACCACCCACCCGGAGCTGCCCGAGGGGCCGCCGGCGGACATCGTGGTCGCGGCCGAGCCCGCACGGGAGGGGGCCTCGCGCCCGGGCGGGCCGGACCGGCACCCGCCGGCCGCGTCCCTGCTGCTCGCCTCCCGCCGGCTCGCGGTGGAGCCCGAGCACATCGTGGTGATCAGCGACAGCGACCGCCTGCTCCGGGCCGCCGTGGCCCACGGCTTCGGGCTCGTCGTGGGGCTCGACGGCGCGGGCCGGCGGGGCCGGCTGCTCGCCGCCGGCGCCCACCTCGTGGTGGACAGCCTGACGGACCTCGACATCCCGCTGGCCACGGCCCCCCAGGACTCGGAGTGGGGCGGCGGCTCCGGCGGGGACAGCCCGTGGAACCTGACCTACTCGTGCCTCGACCCGCCGCGCGAGGGGATGCGGGAGTCGCTGTGCACCCTCGGCAACGGGTACATGGCGGTGCGCGGCGCCGCGTGCGAGTCCCGGGCCGGCGGGAGCCACTACCCCGGCACCTACCTCGCGGGCGTCTACAACCGGCTGCGCTCCGAGGTCACCGGCCTCGTCCTGGAGCACGAGGACCTCGTCAACGCCCCCAACTGGCTGCTGGTGCAGTACCGCGTCCAGGACGGCTACTGGTTCCAGCCCGCCCCGGAGAACGTGCTGGAGCACCACCAGGACCTCGACCTGCGCACCGGGGTGCTGACCCGCGCCCTGCGCTTCCGGGACGAGGCCGGGCGCACCACCCGGGTGACCACCCGCCGGTTCGTCTCCCAGGACCAGCGGCACCTGGCCGGCCAGGAGACGGTCTTCGAGGCCGAGGACTGGAGCGGGACCCTGACCGTGCGCAGCCTCGTGGACGCCGACGTCCACAACCGCAACGTCGCGGACGACGCCGCCCTGTCCGGCCGCCACCTCGACGACGCCCTCCTCGAGGACCTGGGCCACGGCACCGTGCGGGTCCAGGCCACCACGTCCCAGTCCGGCGTCCGGATCGCCGTGGCCGCCCGCACCCGCGTGCTCCGCAGCGGCTCCCGGGACCGGCTGCTCTCCCGGGTCCCGGCCCGGCCGGCCCCCGGCGTGGTGGGCCACGAGCTGCGGCTGCGGATGGACCCCGGACGGGCCGTGCGGGTCGAGAAGGTCGTGGCCCTGGTGACCTCGCAGGACCGGGCGATCTCCACGCCCGCGCTCGCCGCGACCACGCTGCTGGAGCGGGCGGGCGGCTTCGACGAGCTGCTCTCCGCGCACGTGGTGGCGTGGCAGGCCCTGTGGTCGGCGTTCGCCGTGGCCACCGACGCCGGCGGTCAGCAGGGCCTGGCCGTGAACCTCAACACCTTCCACGTGCTGCAGTCGGTGGCGGCCGCACACCCGGACCTGGACGCCGGCGTCCCGCCCCGCGGGCTGCACGGCGAGGGCTACCGCGGCCACGTGTTCTGGGACGAGATGTTCGTCTACCCCATGCTCACCCTCCGGCGCCCCGAGTGGACCCGGGCGCTGCTCGCCTACCGGTACCGGCGCCTGCCCGAGGCGCGGGCGGCCGCCCGCGCGGCCGGCCACGAGGGCGCCATGTTCCCGTGGCAGAGCGGCAGCGACGGCCGGGAGGAGACCCCGCGGGCGCTGTTCAACCCTCGCACCGGCCGGTGGATCCCCGACCACTCGCGGCTGCAGCGCCACGTGGGGCTGGCGGTGGCGCACAGCGTGTGGCACTACTACCAGGCCACCGGCGACACCCGCTTCCTGATCGAGGAGGGCGCCGAGCTCGTGGTGGAGATCGCCCGGTTCTTCGCGAGCCTGGCCGTGCACGACCCCGAGGACGACCGGTGGGTGATCACCGGGGTGATGGGCCCGGACGAGTTCCACGACGGCTACCCCGGCGCACCGGGGTCGGGGCTGCGCAACAACGCCTACACGAACGTCATGACGGCCTGGCTGCTCGCGCGGGCGGCCGAGATGGTCGAGCGCCTCGGCCAGGACTACGGCGGTCCCCTGTGGCGGCGCCTCGGCCTGCGGGAGGACGAGCTGGCCCGCTGGGAGCAGATCCGCACGCGCCTGCGCGTCCCGTTCCTGGCCGACGGCGTCCTCGCCCAGTTCGAGGGCTACGAGGAGCTGCCGGAGTTCGCGTGGGAGGACTACCGGGCCCGCTACGGGTACATCGGCCGCCTCGACCTCATCCTGGACGCCGAGGGGCTGTCCACGAACGACTACCGGCTGGCCAAGCAGGCCGACGTCCTGATGCTCCTGTACCTGTTCTCCGCGGAGGAGCTGCGGGAGCTGCTGGGGCAGATGGGCTACGACTTCCCGGCGGAGGCGGTCCGGGCCACCGTGGCCTTCTACTGCGACCGGTCCTCGCACGGGTCCACGCTCTCCGACGTGGTGCACTCCTGGGTCGAGGCCCGCCGGGACCGGCGCAGCTCCTGGTCCTTCCTGACGCGGGCGCTCAACAGCGACCTCGTCGACGCCCAGGGGGACACCGTCCGCGAGGGCGTGCACCTGGGCGCCATGGCCGGCTCCGTGGACATCCTCACCCGCTGCTACACGGGCCTGGAGGTGCGGGACGACATGCTGTGGCTGCACCCGGCGATCCCGCCCGAGCTGCCCAGGGTGTCCTTCTCGATCAGCTACCGGAACCAGCCCATCCAGGTCGAGGTCACCCGTTCCGCGCTGCGGCTCTACCTCGGCCCGGGCCCCGCGGAGCCCGTGCGCGTGTGCGTGGACGGCCGGGTCCACGAGCTCGCGGCCGGGCAGATCCGGCAGTTCCCCGTGGCGGCCTCCGATGCCTGAGCCGTGCACCGGCAGCCACGGGGCCGCGTCCCCCGTGGCGGACGCCGCGAATTCATCCGACGGCCACCGGGGGTTCCCCCGCGGTGGCACCGCGGTCGGACCGCCCGGTCCACCATGGGACCACGACGCCCCCGCACTCCCCCACCCTGGAGCAGTGATGTCACCAGACACCGTCCTTCTCGACCGTTGCACGACTCCCGGCGTCGCCGATCCCGCGGCGCCGCTCATCGGGCCCGCCACGGGCCGCGCCCTGCACGTGATGAGCTACAACATCCGCTTCCACCACAGCGGCACGCGCACCGGGGAGCCGGACCACTGGCCCGACCGCGCGCCCCGGCTGGCGCGGCTGCTGCAGCTCGAGCAGCCCACGCTCCTCGGGGTGCAGGAGGCCCTGCACCACCAGCTGCCGGCGGTGGAGCAGGCGCTGCCCGCCGGCTACCGGATGGTCGGCTACGGCCGCGCCGGGGGCAGCAAGGGCGAGTACTCCGCGATCTTCTACGACGCACGGCGCCTGGAGCTGCTGGAGTGGGACCAGTTCTGGCTCTCCGACACCCCGGAGCTCATCGGCTCGACCACGTGGGGCAACGACATCCCCCGGATCGTCACCTGGGGCCGCTTCCTGGACCGCGGCACCGGCGCCGAGCTCGTGCTCGTCAACACCCACTTCGACCACGACTCCGAGAACGCCCGGGACCGCAGCGCGGAGGCCCTGGTCGATCTCGTGCACAGCTTCCGCCCGCACACCCCCACCGTGGTCACCGGGGACTTCAACGCGGTGGCGGAGGACTCCGGGGCCTACACCACGCTCGTGGGCTCCGGGGTGCTCGAGGACACCTGGGCTGCCGCCGAGGAGCGGCTCACCCCCGAGTGGGGCACCTTCCCGGACTACCGCGAGGCGGTGCTGGGCGAGGAGCGCATCGACTGGGTGCTGGCCAGCCCCGACGTCCGGGTGAGCCGCAGCGCGATCAACCCGGCCCGCTTCGCCGGGGGCCATCCCAGCGACCACGCCCCGGTGCAGGCGCTCGTCGCCCTCGGCGAGGACTGAGCGCCGCGGCCCCGCGGGGCGCTGCGGTTCCGCGGGGTGCCGCGGCCCCGCGGGGCGCCGTGGTTCCGCGGGGTGCCGCGGTCCTGCAGGACGCTATGGCCCCGCGGGACGCTGCGCTCCTGCGGGGTCCTGCGGTCCCGCGGGAGAGAGCGTGAGCGGGCGCCACGGGCGGGCGCCGTCGGCCTCGGCGCCCATCGCCCCCACGGTGCGCGCGGTGCGGGCCAGGGACGCCGCGTCCTCCTCCCGCGAGCGGCAGACGTCCTCGGCCGGCAGCGCGCACCACCGGATCGGGTCGAGGGTGAGGATGTGCGGGGTCCACACCGGGTCGCCCGCGACCCACTGCCCGTCCTCACGGGTGAAGGACATGCTGACCGTCAGGCCCTCGTTGTTCACCGGCACCCGGGTGGCGTGCTCCGAGAGGCTGTTGCCCAGCCCGTGCACGATCCAGGTGTCGCCGTGCTTCTCGATCGGCAGCACCGAGTGCGTGTGGTGGCCGTAGACGAAGTCGAACTCCCCGCTGTCGGCGAGCGCGTGCGTGACCTCGAGCTGCTGCCGGTCGGGTGCCGAGGAGTACTCCTGCCCGGCGTGCACCGCGGCCAGCACGATCTCCGCCCCCGCCTGCCGGGCCCGGCGCGCCTTGCCGACCATCTCGGGCACGTCCAGCAGGTCCACGCGCCACGCGGCGTCCGGCACGTTGCCGTTGAGCCCGTAGGTCCCCGTCACGAGCCCGACCCGCACGCCGCCGGCGTCCAGCACCAGCGGCTCCTGCGCGTCCTGCGCCGAGCGGTACGTGCCGGTCGTGGCGATGCCGGCCTCCGCCAGGACGTCGAGGGTCCGTTCGAGGCCCTCCGGGCCGGCGTCCAGGGCGTGGTTCGTGGCCGTGGTGCACGCGTCGTAGCCGATCTCCGCCAGTGCCGGGACGATCTGCGGCGGCACCTCGAACGAGGGGTAGCCGGAGAAGGGCCCCCCGGGCGCGGCGAGCGGGGTCTCCATGTCGCAGACCGCGAGGTCGGCGCCCTCCGTGAACGGGCGCAGGCCCTCCACCAGCGGGCCGAAGTCCAGCTCCCCGCCCCCGTCGGCCTCGGCCTGCGCCCACAGCCCCGGGTGGAGCAGGACGTCGCCCGTGACCACGACCTCCACCCGGTCCGGAGCCGCCGCCGGGCCCGGCGTCGAGGACGCGGCCGCCGTGGTGGACGGGGACGGCGTCGAGGACGGGGACGACGCCCCGGCGCCGTCCGGGGCGGTCCCCGCCGGCTGCGGGGAGCAGCCGGCGAGGACCGTGGCTCCCGTGAGGAGGAGCGCGGCCAGCCCCGCTGCGGGGCCGCGGCGCACCGGCGGGAGCGGAGCTCGAGTGGTCATGGACCGAGGGTAGGCCACCCGGCGGGGGCCGCCCACCCCGGGCCGGTCAGGACAGGACCGTGGACCAGAGCCCCTCGTCCTCGGGCCGGTGCGGGACCTCGGTGCTGGGCACCACCTCGGCGGGCGCCGGGTGGGCCCGGCCCTTCAGGGCGAGCATCTCCTCGAGGTCGTCCAGCGGGGTGGGCGAGTTGTCGGCGCGCAGGTCGACGTCGAGCAGCACGGGGTACTGGAAGCCGGCGAGCGTGTCGGCCACGAGCACCGCGGCGCTCTGCTGCCCCCGGCTGTCGCCGCCCGCGTCCTGGCCCGCGCGCAGGCAGGCCAGCAGCGCCCGCCCCATCTGGGTGCTGGTGGGCCCCGGCACCGCGAGCGCCTCGTCCATCGCGGCGCGCATCGCCTCGACGACCTCCGGGCCGGTCAGGTAGTTGCCGATCACCACGAAGTCCGCCCCGGCCACGCCCCCGGCCCACGGCGTGCACAGGCTGCCGGTGAGGTGCGCCCCGGGCCCCGCCACGGGCAGGACCGCCACCTGGCGCAGCGCCAGGTCGGGGTCGGCGTCGGTGAGAGCCGCGATCGCCTCCTCGGCCGTGCCCCCGTGGTGCAGGGTGCGGAGCATCTCGAAGCGCAGCCGCCGGTTGGTCCACGCCTGGGAGGCCACCACCCCGGCGGTGGGCACGAGGGCCGGCACGGCGTTGCCCACGGCGAGCGAGCAGCTCGCCGTGGCGGCCCCGAGCAGACGGGAGTCCGCGCTCCGGGCGATCACGGTGTAGGTCACGATCACCTCCTGGCCGTCACGTCCGTGACGACCGGTTCCTTGTCGATGGCTGTCCCCGCGCTGACCGGGGCGGACGCCGCCCGTCCCGGCACGCCGGTGCCGCGGGTGTGGTGGTGGGCAGTCCCGGATGCATAGGGTGGGACGACACCCACGACCGGGTGCGCACCGGCAGGGCGGCCGAACGGGGCACCCGCCGGGTCCTCCCGGGCGGACGGCTCATTCCTACCACCGGAGGCGGCGGATGGCACGCGGAGCACGGATCGTCGCGCTGGGAGGTGCCGTGTGCCTCGCCCTGGGCGCCTGCTCCGCGGGCGAGGGCGTGGACCTGGCCGGGGCCGGCGAGGTCGACACCGACGACTACCTCAGGGTGGCCATCGCCGGGGAGCCCGACCAGCTCGACCCGCACAACACGAGCGCCTACTTCTCCTTCCAGATCCTCGAGAACGTCTACGACACCCTGGTGCAGCCCGACGAGAACCTCGAGATGCAGCCCGCCCTCGCCGAGTCCTGGGAGGTCAGCGAGGACGAGCTCTCCTGGACGTTCCACCTCCGGGAGGGCGTCACGTTCCACGACGGCTCCGCGTTCACGGCCGAGGACGTCGTGTACTCCTACGACCGGATCATCGACGAGCAGCTGGCCAACGCCTACCGCCTCTCCGCCGTCGAGGACGTCGTCGCGGTGGACGAGCACACGGTGCGCATCGACGTGTCCCAGCCGACCCCCGCGCTGCTCGCCGCGATCGGCGGGTACAAGGGCATGGCCATCGTCGAGCGGCAGAACGTGGAGAGCGGGGACGTCCAGCTCGACCCGGTCGGCACGGGACCGTTCGAGGTGGTGGGCAACTCCGCGAGCACAGCCGTGACCCTGCGGGCCAACGAGGACTACTGGGGCGAGGGCCCCCACGTCCCCGGGGTCGTCTACCGGTTCATCTCGGAGGGCACCACGGCGCTCGCGGACCTCACCGCCGGGGAGGTGCACTGGACCGACTCCATCCCGCCGCAGCGGGTGAACTCGCTGCGGCAGAACCCCGACGTCGAGGTCGCGAGCGTCCCCTCGACGGACTACTGGTACGTGACCATGAACCAGCAGCGCCCGCCCTTCGACTCCCTCGACGCGCGCCTGGCCGTCGCCCACGCCATCGACCGGGAGGCCATCGCCCAGGTCACCTGGTACGGCAACGCCACCGTGAACCAGACCGCGGTTCCCGAGACGTCCGTCTGGCACCACGAGTACGCGCCGTTCGAGCAGGACCTGGACCGGGCCCGCGAGCTCGCCGAGAGCTCGGGCCTGACCGGGGAGACCGTCGACCTCATGGTCACCAACGAGTTCCCGGAGACGGTCACGGCGGCCCAGGTGATCGCCGCCAACCTCTCCGAGATCGGGGTCGCCACGGACATCCGCACCCTCGACTTCGCGACCTGGCTCGACGAGCAGGCCCGCGGGAGCTTCGACATGCTGCTCCTGGGCTGGCTCGGCAACGTGGACGTCAACGACTACTACTACAACCAGCACCACTCCGAGGGCTCGAACAACGCCCAGGGCTACAGCAGCCCCGAGGTCGACCGGCTCCTGGACGCGGGGCGCACCGAGACCGACGAGGACGCCCGCAAGGAGCTCTACGACCGGGCGGCGGAGCAGATCGTGGACGACGCCAGCTACGTCTACCTCTACAACCCCGACGTGGTCCAGGCGTGGGTCCCCGAGCTGGAGGGGTACGAGCCCCGGCCGGACCGGGCCGTCCGGTTCAACGACGTCCGGCTCGAGGAGGACCCGGAATGACCAGTCCGTTCCTGAGATTCCTCGTCAAGCGCCTGCTGCACACCGCGGTGGTGCTCCTCGGCGTGCTGGTCGTGGTCTTCGCCCTCCTCCAGCTCGTCCCCGGGGACCCCGTCCGGGTGGCCCTCGGCACCCGCTTCACCCAGGAGTCCTACGACGCGCTGCGGGAGGCGTCCGGACTCGACCGGCCTTTGCTCGTGCAGTTCTTCGCCTACATCGGCAACGCCCTGACCGGGAACCTCGGGGTGAGCTTCCGCAGCGGCGAGCCGGTCACCCTCATCCTGCTGGACCGGCTGCCCGCCACGGTGTCCCTCGGCCTCGCCGGCATCACGATCGCGCTGCTCATCGCGTTCCCGCTCGGCACCTGGGCGGCCCTGCGCCGCGGCTCCGCGGCCGACGGCGGGATCCGGGCCGTGAGCCAGTTCGGCGTCTCGGTCCCCGACTTCTGGCTCGGCCTGCTCCTGATCATCGTGTTCTCCACGATGCTGGGGCTGCTGCCGCCGTCCGGGTACGTGCCCTTCACGGAGGACCCGTGGGGCTGGCTCCAGCGGGTGGTCCTGCCGGGGCTCGCCGTGGGCGTGGTCTCCGGATCCATCATGACCCGGTACGTGCGCTCCGCGGTGCTCGACGTCGTCGGCTCCAACTACGTGCGCACCGCCCGGTCCAAGGGCCTGCCCCGCCGCACGGTGGTCGGCCGGCACGTGCTGCGCAACGCGCTCGTGCCGATCCTCACGGTGGCCGGGGTCCAGGCCGCCACGATGCTCGGCGGGCTCATCGTCATCGAGGTGGTCTTCGCGTGGCCGGGTCTGGGCCGGCTGGTGTTCGACGCCGTCGCGGCCCGCGACTACCCGGTGGTCCAGGGCACCGTGCTGCTGATCGCCCTGATCTTCCTGCTGATCAACCTGCTGGTGGACATCCTGTACGCCGTCGTCGACCCGAGGATCCGTGTGTCATGAGCAGCCCTGAGACGCCCTCGCCCGACCCCCGCGCCCCCGGCGCCGGCAACGGCCGGACCGGGCCCGTCCCGCGGCCCGCCGAGCCGGCGGAGACCCCGGAGGAGGTCAGCCGCACCGGCACCCTGCGGATGCTGGTCTCGAACAAGGTCACGGCCGCCGGCCTGGCCATCCTGGTGCTCGTGGTCCTGCTCGCCGTGCTCGGGCGCTGGATCGCCCCGTACGGGGCGAACGACATCGACGTGGTCAACGCCCTGCAGCCGCCCTCGGGCGCGCACCTGTTCGGCACCGACGAGCTGGGCCGGGACGTGTTCTCCCGCGTGGTGCTCTCCGCCAGGATCTCCCTGACCGTGGGGCTCGTGGCCGTGGGCATCGCCC
This sequence comes from Kocuria sp. CH-021, assembly GCF_049716185.1. Classification (NCBI taxonomy): domain Bacteria; kingdom Bacillati; phylum Actinomycetota; class Actinomycetes; order Micrococcales; family Micrococcaceae; genus Kocuria; species Kocuria sp. CH-021. Next base: position 137,500 of record NZ_JBNAFK010000009.1, read on the forward strand.
TGGTGGTCGGGGTGGCCCTGGGCCTCGTGGCCGGCTTCTTCGGCGGCTGGACGGACACGGTGATCATGCGCAGCGCGGACGTGCTCTTCGCGTTCCCCATCCTGCTGCTGGCCATGGCCATCGTGGCCGTCCTGGGCCCCGGGCTGACCACGGCGATGATCGCGATCGGCGTGGTCTACACGCCCATCTTCGCCCGCATCACCCGGGCCTCCACGCTCGCCGTGCGCGAGGAGCTCTACGTCAAGGCCTCCCAGGCCGTCGGGGCGTCCGACGGTCTCATCCTGCGCCGGCACGTGCTGCCGAACATCATGGGGCCCATCACCGTCCAGACCTCCCTCTCGCTGGCCTTCGCGATCCTCTCCGAGGCCGCGCTGTCCTTCCTGGGCCTGGGCGTCCAGCCGCCCGAGCCCTCGTGGGGGCGGATGCTCTACGACGCCCAGGCCTTCATCTACGACGCCTGGTGGATGAGCGTGTTCCCGGGCCTGGCCATCTTCCTCACCGTGCTGGCGTTCAACCTGGTGGGCGACGGCATGCGCGACGTCCTCGACCCGCGCCAGCGGACCGCCGACGAGATCCGCAGGAGCGCCTGATGCGCACGACCGAGCACCGCCGCCCCACCGACCCGGCCGCCGCCGACCCGGACGTGCTGCTCGACGTCCAGGACCTCACCGTCCGGATCGGCCCCGCGGAGATCGTCAACGGCGTGTCCTTCACCGTGCCCCGGGGCGGGACCCTGGGCATCGTGGGCGAGTCCGGGTCCGGCAAGTCCATGACGGTGCTCGCGGCCACCGGCCTGATCGACTCCCCGCCCGCCCGGGTGGGCGGACGGTCCCTGCTGGACGGACAGGACATCGTGACGATGGCTCCCCGGCAGCTGCGCGGCGTCCACGGCAGGCGGGTGGGCTTCATCTTCCAGGACCCCTCCACGTCCCTGAACCCGGTGCTGACCGTGGAGCAGCAGCTCACGGAGGCCCCGCGCTTCCACCTGGGCCTCACCCGCCGCGACGCACGGCGGCGGGCGCTCGAGCTGCTCGAGGCCGTCGGCATCCCCGACCCCCCGACCCGCCTCTCCTCCTACCCCCACCAGCTCTCGGGCGGGATGAAGCAGCGCGTGATGATCGCCGTGGCCCTGGCCTGCGGCCCCGAGCTGCTCGTGGCGGACGAGCCCACGACCGCGCTCGACGTCACGACGCAGGCCCAGATCCTCGAGCGGGTCAAGGAGCTGCAGGAGTCCCGCGGCATGAGCGTGATCTGGATCAGCCACGACCTCGGGGTGGTCTCGGGCATCGCGGACCGGGTGGCCGTGCTCTACGGCGGGCAGATCGTGGAGTCCGCGCCCCTCGAGGAGCTCTTCACCGACCCCCGCCACCCCTACACCCGGGGCCTCATGGCCTCCCGGCCGCAGACGGCCGGCAGCAAGGGCGAGCTCGCCGTGATCCCCGGCAGCCCGCCGGACCCGAAGCACCTGCCCCAGGGCTGCCTGTTCTGGGACCGCTGCCCCGTGCGCGGGAACCCCCGCTGCGAGACGGAGCGCCCGCCGGAGACCCCGGTGGGCCCGGAGCACGTGGTCCGCACCTTCTACGGCGGGAGCGCGGACGGCACCGACCGGCGAGGAGGCCCCCGATGACCGACGACCACGGGCCGCTGCTCAGCGTGCGGGACCTGCAGGTCCGCTTCCCCGTCACCACCGACCGCGGCAAGGGCGTGGTGCAGGCGGTGGCCGGGATCGACTTCGACGTCCACCGGGGGCAGACGGTGTCCCTGGTGGGCGAGTCCGGCTCCGGCAAGTCCACCGTGGCCAACGCGCTGATGCACCTGGTGGAGCCCAGCGCGGGGACCGTGCTGCTCGACGGCCAGGACATCACCTCCGTGCGGGGCCGGGAGCTCAAGGCCCTGCGGCGGCGGATCGCCATGGTCTTCCAGGACCCGTTCGCGTCCCTGGACCCCCGCCAGCACGTCTCCCGGGCCGTGTCGGAGCCCCTCGAGGTGCACGGCCTCGGCGGGGACAGGGAGGGGCGCCGCCGCCGGGTCGCGGAGCTGTTCGAGCTCGTGGGCCTCTCCCGGCGCTTCCTGGACCGGTACCCGCACGAGCTCTCGGGCGGGCAGCGCCAGCGCGTGTCCATCGCCCGGGCGCTCGCGGGGGAACCGGACCTCGTCATCCTCGACGAGGCGACCGCCTCCCTGGACGTCTCCGTCCAGGCGCAGATCATGAACCTGCTCAACCGGCTGCAGGACGAGCTGGGGCTCACGTACCTGTTCATCGCCCACGACCTGGCCGTCGTGGAGCACATGAGCGACCACGTCCTCGTGATGTACCTCGGCCGGCTCATGGAGGACGGGGACGTCCGGGACCTCTTCGACGCCCCCGCCCACCCCTACACCAAGGCGTTGATGGCCTCCGCCCCGTCCGCCGACCCCGTGGCGGAGCGCCGCCGCCGGACCGCCCCGCTCGAGGGCGAGGTGCCCTCCCCCCTCGACCCGCCGTCCGGGTGCGTGTTCCGCACGCGGTGCCCGTGGGCGGCCGACGAGTGCGCGGAGACCGTCCCGCCGCCCGTACCGCCACCGGGCACCGGCAGCAGCCCCCCGGCGGGGCGGCAGACCTCGCGGGAGCACCTCGCCGCCTGCATCCGGCTGCCGGTGGTGCAGGCCACCAGCGGAGAGACCCCAGCCGCGGCCGGCAGCCGCACGGGCTCCCGGCGCACCGCGCCGTGGGCCGGCGGGACGTCCGGAACATGACGCACCGCGCACCCACCACGAGCACACCTGGAGGAGACATGGGCAGCACGCCATCGGCCGGCGGACCCCGCCTGGAGGACGACGCCCCGGGACCCGGTCACGCGCAGGAGAGCGACCACCGGTCGCCGGGAGAACGGGCCCCCGCGGAGCACCACAAGACCCACCGGATCAAGTGGAGCGGGCTCGTCGCAGGCCTGGTCCTGGCGCTGCTGATCTACGTGCTCCTGCCCGCGGACCTGGCCCAGCACGCCCGGCTCACGGCCGCCACCGCCGGGCTCATGGGCGTGTGGTGGATGACGGAGGCCATCCCGATCCCGGCCACCGCCCTGCTGCCGCTGATCATCTTCCCCGTGCTCGCGCCGGACGTGGCCGTGGACGACGTCGGCGCCTCCTACGGGAGCAACATCATCTTCCTCTTCATGGGCGGGTTCCTCCTGGCCCTGGCGATGCAGCGCTGGAACCTGCACCGGCGGATCGCCCTGCGCACCGTGCGGGTCATGGGCACCAAGCCGGCCCAGATGGTGGCCGGCTTCATGATCGCGACCGGCTTCCTCAGCATGTGGGTCTCCAACACCGCCACGGCCGTCATGATGATCCCCATCGGCGTGTCCGTCCTGCTGCTGCTGCCCAACCTGATGGCCGACGCCGCCGCCGAGGCCGGCGCCGCCGACACCGACCTGACGGGCGCCGACCCGCAGAGCGCGGAGGTGAAGGAGGCCGTCATCGCCTCGAACTTCGGCACCGCCCTGATGCTCGGCATCGCCTACGCCGCGTCCATCGGCTCCCTCGGCACGATCATCGGCACCCCGCCGAACACCCTGATGGTCGGCTACCTCCAGGAGGCCCACGACATCACCGTGGGCTTCGGCCAGTGGATGCTCGTGGGCGTGCCGCTGTCCGTGGTCATGCTCGCGATCGCCTGGTTCCTGCTCACCAAGGTGCTGTTCAAGCCGGAGATCGACGAGATCCCCGGCGGCCGGAAGCTGATCGACAACGAGCTGCACAAGCTCGGACCCATGTCGACCGGCGAGAAGCTCGTGCTGGCGATCTTCGCGCTGGCGGCCTTCAGCTGGGTGTTCGTGCCCGTGATCTTCGACTCCCCGCCGATCAGCGACGCCGGGATCGCCATGGTCGTGGGGCTGCTGCTGTTCCTGCTGCCCGCCGGCGCCGAGCGCGGCGTCCGGCTGCTGGACTGGGAGTCCGCGGTCAAGCTGCCCTGGGGCGTGCTGCTCCTGTTCGGCGGCGGGCTGGCGCTGTCCTCCCAGTTCTCGGGCTCCGGGCTCACCGAGTGGATCGGCGCCCAGGTCGAGGCACTGGGCGCCGTGCCCGTCCTGGTGCTGGTCCTGGTCGTGGCCGCCGGCGTGATCTTCCTGACGGAGCTCACCAGCAACACGGCCACGGCGGCCACGTTCCTGCCGGTGGCCGGGGGCGTGGCCCTCGGCCTGGACATGGACCCGATGCTGCTGGCCATCCCGGTGGCCCTGGCGGCGACGTGCGCGTTCATGCTGCCGGTGGCCACCCCGCCCAACGCCATCGCCTTCGGCTCCGGCTACGTGACGATCGGCCAGATGATCCGGGGCGGGCTGTGGCTGAACGTCGTGGGCGTCGTCCTGATCACCCTCGTGACGATGACCCTCGGCCTGTGGGTGTTCGGCATCGTGTACTGACCGGCCCGCGCACCGGCGGCCCCGTCCTCAGCCGGCGGGGCCGTCGTCGTGCTCGAGCTCGGCCAGCACCGGGAAGTGGTCCGAGGCCCAGACCCCGCGCGGGCGCTCGGCCAGGACACGGGAGTCGAGGACGCGGACCCGGCCGCCGTACAGGATCCAGTCCAGGCGCGGGGTCCGGGCACGGGGCCGCCGGTAGCGGTGGAAGGTCCCCGCGGCGTCGGCCGGCAGGGTGTCCCGCAGCCCGCCGGCGAGCGCGGCGTCCCAGGTGCGGGACCGGCCGGCGGCCGCGTTCATGTCCCCGAGGACCAGCAGGGGCCCGTCCCCGCCGACGAGCCGGCGCTGCAGCGCGGCGAGCTGGCGCAGCCGGCTGTGCTCCGGCCACGGGTCGAGGTGGGTCGCGACCGCCCGCCAGGCCACCCCCGTGCGCCGGTCCGTGAGCTCGGCCAGCACCAGGGTGCGGGGGAAGAGGTCGCCCGGCCACTTCGACCCGGGGAGCTCCGGCTGCGGGGACAGCCACCGCTGCTCCCAGTGCTCGATGCCGAAGCGCGCCGTGTCCACGGCCAGCAGGCACCGCTCACCGCGGCCGTCGGCGTCCCGCCCTCCCCCCAGCAGGACGTGGTCCGCCCCCAGGGCCTGCTGCAGGTGGTGCAGCTGCTGCGGGTGGACCTCCTGGAGGGCGGCCAGCTCCGGCCGGTGGGTCCGGAGCACCGCGCGCACCGCGGGCGCCCGGGTGAACCACGCGTCCGGCGCCACCCGCCGGTACCTCTCCAGGGGACGGCGGACGTTGAAGGTCATGGCCGTGAACGCGCCCCGGCCCCGCGGACCACGGGGGTCCACGGGGCCGGGACGGGCGGGGGCTGCCACGATCGCGGGGCGGGCTACTGCGCGGCGGACTCCGCCGCGCCCCGCTCCGTGCGGGCGCCGCCGTGCTGGAGGTCGCCACCGCTGTTCTCGAGGTGCGCGCGCATGAACCACTGGAAGAGCTCGAGCTCCCGGACCTGGCCGATGAGCATGTCCTCGGTGATCGGGTCGAGCTCGCCGACCTTCTGGATCGCGTCGCGGTGGTCCTCGATCACGCCGTTGTAGACGAGGTCGAGGGCGGCGAGGTGCTCCACGCCGGTGGCGCGGTGGACCGAGTAGTCATCCCAGGTGCGGGCCTGGACGAGGTCGCCGGGCAGGCCGCTGGGGCCCACGCCCATGGTCGCCATGCGCTCGGCGAGCTCGTCCACGAAGCCGCGCACGAGCTCGATCTGCGGGTCCAGCATCTCGTGGACGGAGATGAAGTTGGGGCCCACCACGTTCCAGTGGGCGTGCTTGAGCGTGAGCTGGAGGTCGTTGAGGGCGTGCAGGCGCTGCTGCAGCGTCTGGGCGACCTCGTGACCGTTCTCGGTGGACAGACCGGGCACGGTGTAGGGGGCGGTGCGCTGGTTCGGGGTGGCCATGGGTTCGTCTCCTGCTTCCGGCCGCCGCCGGGCGGCGGCCTTGATCGACAACGATGAATGCCCCGCCGGAGCGGGCCTCTGCGTCCCACTATGGCACGACACCCCCAGACTGTCAGCACCCTGTTGATTCGCTGAGCGCGATATCCGCGTCCCGGCCCGCCGGCGTCGCCGGCCGGGGCCGCACCGGTGCCGGCACCGCCGCGGCGGCCCTTGCCAGGACCGGGAGCCGCTGGTTGGCTGGGGCCATGGACACGACTCCCGGATCCGGCGACCAGCTCCCCGACGACCCGCACCTGGCCGACGACGTCGGCGTGCCGGACACCCCGGCCCGCGATCTCGACACGGCGCAGGACCCGCTGGGCCAGACCAACGCCGGCCAGCGCGTCCCGAGCGCGGGCGACGCCGCCGACCCCGCCGACCCGGACTTCGGCGCCGGGGCGGGCGGCCCCGGCCCCACGGCCGGGGACTGACCCGGCGCGGCGGCGCCACGGCCCCGTGAGCACCCGCGGCATCAGCACGGAGGGGATCGCCCGGGCCACCGGCGTCCCGTGGGAGACCTGGACGGCGCGGCTCGAGGAGCTCGGCGCCCGGGCGATGAGCCACGCCGAGGTCGCCCGCCGCGTGGCGGAGCAGCTGGACGGCGTCGTCGAGAACCACGAGTGGTGGGGCCAGTCCGTCGCGGTGGCCTGGGAGCAGCACACGGGAGCCCGCCGCCCCGGCCAGGCCGCGGACGGCAGCTTCGGGCTGAGCGCGAGCCGCACGGTGGCCGGCACCCCGGACGAGGCGCTCGCCCGGTGGGCCGAGCTCATGGCCGAGCGCACGGAGGTCCGCGGCGTCCCGTTCCGGCAGCCGCCCACCACCGCCGCGACCGAGAGGTGGCGCTACTGGCGCGTGCGGCTCGCCGACGGGACCCGGGTCGCCGCGACCATCGGCGCCAGGGGGGACGGCCGCGCCACGGTGGCCCTCACGCACCAGGGGCTGGCCTCCGCCGACGACGTCGCGCGGTGGCGCACGACCTGGAAGGACCTGCTGGCCCGCCTCTGAGGCCGCGCCGCGCTTGTGAGGCGGCTCACTCCTCGCCTACGGTGACCCAAGTACCTGAGACGAGGAGTATCACATGACCGTGCCCTATCCGCGCCTGCTCGCGCCCCTGGACCTGGGCTTCACCACCCTGCCCAACCGGGTGCTCATGGGGTCGATGCACACCGGCCTCGAGGAGCTGCCCGGAGGGTTCGAGCGCCTCGCGGAGTTCTACGCGGAGCGGGTGCGCGGCGGAGTGGGGCTCATCGTCACCGGCGGCATCGGACCGAACCCCGAGGGCGCCACGCACGCCGGCGGGGCCGTGCTGAGCACGCCCGAGGAGGTGGCCCGGCACCGCACGGTCACGGATGCCGTGCACGCCGAGGGCGGGAGGATCGCCCTGCAGATCCTGCACGCCGGCCGCTACGCGAGGACGCCCGACGCCGTGGCGCCGAGCCCGCTGCGCGCCCCCATCAGCCCCGTGGTCCCGCACGAGCTGAGCCCGGAGGAGATCGAGCGGACCGTCGAGGACTTCGCCCGCACCGCCGCGCTCGCCCGGGAGGCCGGCTACGACGGCGTGGAGGTGATGGGCTCCGAGGGCTACCTCATCAACGAGTTCGTCGCCGCCGAGACCAACCACCGCACCGACCGGTGGGGCGGGTCCTTCGAGAACCGGATGCGCCTGCCCGTGGAGATCGTCCGCCGCGTGCGGGAGCGCACCGGCCCGGAGTTCATCCTGGTCTACCGCCTCTCCATGCTGGACCTGGTCCCGGGCGGCTCCACGCTCGAGGAGGTCGTGACGCTGGCCCGGGCGGTCGAGGCCGCCGGCGCCACCCTGCTCAACACCGGCATCGGCTGGCACGAGGCGCGCATCCCCACCATCGCCACGGTGGTCCCCCGCGGCGGCTTCTCGTGGGTGACGCGCCGGCTCAAGGGCGAGGTCTCGATCCCCCTGGTCGCCGTCAACCGGATCAGCACCCCGGAGACCGCGGAGCGGATCCTGGCGGACGGGGACGCGGACATGGTCTCCCTGGCCCGGCCCCTGCTCGCGGACCCGGACTTCGTGGCCAAGGCCGCGGGCGGCCGGCCGGACACGATCAACACGTGCATCGCGTGCAACCAGGCGTGCCTGGACCACACCTTCGCGGGCCGGACCGCGTCCTGCCTGGTCAACCCCCGGGCCGGGCACGAGACCCTGCTGCGCCTGGGCCCCACCCGCCGCGCCGAGCGGATCGGCGTGGTCGGCGCGGGCCCCGCCGGGCTGGCCTTCGCCGTCAACGCCGCGGAGGCCGGGCACGCCGTGACCCTCTTCGAGGCGGAGGACCGGATCGGCGGGCAGTTCCTCATGGCCCTGCGCATCCCCGGCAAGGAGGAGTACGCGGAGACGCTGCGCTACTACGGCGTGCGGCTCGCCGAGCTGGGCGTGGACGTGCGGCTCGGGACGCCGGCCGGGCCCGGGCACCTGGGCGGCTTCGACCGGCTCGTGCTCGCCACGGGCGTGGAGCCCCGCGTGCCCGCGATCGAGGGGGTCGACCACCCGTCGGTCGTGGGCTACCGGGACGTCCTGCACCACGGGGCGCCCGTGGGCCGCCGGGTGGCCGTCCTCGGGGCCGGGGGCATCGGCTTCGACGTCGCCGAGTTCCTCCTGCACTCCCCGGGCGCGGACTTCTACCGCGCGTGGGGGGTCGACACGACGCTGTCCGCCCGGGGCGGCCTGGCCGCGCCGTGCCCCGACCGGCCCGCGCGCGAGGTGACGCTGCTGCAGCGCTCCCCCGGCAAGCTCGGGGCCGGGCTGGGCCGCACGACCGGCTGGATCCACCGGGCCTCGCTCCGGGCCGGGGGCGTCCGCACCCTGAGCGGGGTGGCGTACCGGCGGATCGACGACGACGGGCTGCACCTCACCGTGCCGGGAGCCGACGGCACGGAGCCGGCCGAGCGGGTCCTGCCGGTCGATACCGTGGTGCTGTGCACGGGCCAGGAGCCGCTGCGGGTGCTGCACGACGCGCTGCTCGACGCCGGGCACGACACCGGCGCCGTCCCGGTGCACCTCATCGGCGGGGCCGACGTGGCCGCCGAGCTGGACGCCAAGCGGGCGATCCGGCAGGCCACGGAGCTCGTCGCCGCCCTGGGCTGACCCGCCCCGCGCCCTCTCGGCCGCCGAACGCACCGGTTCCGCCCGAGACCTGCGCACTTCTCCCGGCGGCCCGGGCGGAACCGGTGCGTTCGGCGCCGGACCGGGCCGGGTGCCACGATGGGGGCAGTCCCGAGGAAAGGATTCCCATGCAGCTCGACCTCCAGCTCGTCAACGCCACGGTCCTGACCATGGAGCCGGGCCGCCCGAGGGCGTCGAGCCTCGGCGTGCACGGCGGGCGGATCGTGGTCCTCGACGACCCGGACGTGCCGGCGGCCGAGACCGTGGACCTCGGCGGGGCCACCGTGCTGCCCGGGTTCGTGGACGCGCACTGCCACACCACGTGGTTCGGGCTCGGCCTGGCCGAGGTGGACCTCTCCGCCTGCACGTCCCTGCACGAGCTCTACGGGGCCCTGGAGCGCGGCATGGCCGCGAAGCCGCGGGACGAGGAGTGGCTCATGGCCACCGGCTTCTACCCGGCCACCGTGGGCGGGTCGCTGCCCGACATCGACGTCCTGGACCGCATCACCGGCCGCACCCCGCTGTTCGTGCGGCACACGTCCGGCCACGCGGCGGTGGTGAACTCCGAGGCGCTGCGCCGGGCGGGGATCCTCACCCCGGGCACCCCGGACCCGGTGGGCGGGCGGGTGGTGCGGGACGGCACCGGACGCGCCACGGGCCTGGTCGAGGAGACCGCCCAGGCGGTGGTGCAGGAGCTGTTCCGCCCCCATCCGGTGGACCGGATCGTGGCGGCGCTCGACCGCGCCACCGCCCGCTACGCCGCCGAGGGGATCACCACGTTCGCGGAGGCCGGGGTCGGCGCCGGGTGGATCGGGCACAATCCCTCCGAGCTGCTGGCCTACCAGCAGGCCAGGGACGCCGGGGCCCTGCACGCGCGGGCCCAGGTGATGCCGGTGCTGGACGTCCTGCACGACATCGGCGGGCTCGGGGACGGCTCCGTGCGCGGGCTCGACCTCGGCCTGCGCACCGGCTTCGGCGACGACGAGCTGCGGCTCGGACCGGTCAAGGTGTTCGTGGACGGCTCGCTGCTCGGGGAGACCGCCGCGGTGACCGAGGCCTTCTGCGGCGGCCACTCCACCGGCTACTTCCAGGAGAACCCGGAGCAGATGGCCGAGGCGATCCACGCCGCGTACCGCGCGGGCTGGTCGGTGGCCGCCCACGCGATCGGGGACCGGGCGATCGACTTCGCGATCGACGTGATCACCCGGTGCCAGGACGAGCACGGGCGCCGCCCGGTGCCCAACCGGATCGAGCACGCGAGCATCACGCGGCCCGACCAGCTGCCGCGGCTCGCGGCCGCGGGGATCGTGGTGACCCCGCAGATCGGCTTCCTGCGCCCCATGGCCACCCAGTTCCGCCGGCTGCTGGGCGCCGAGCGCACGGACTGGACCTACCGGGGCCGCAGCTTCCTGGACGCCGGGGTGCGGATCGCCGGCAGCTCCGACCGCCCGGTCGCCGACGGCGACGTGCTGCGCTCGGTCCAGGCCTGGACGGACCGCCTCGACGGCGACGGACGGCGGTTCGGCCCCGCCGGGGAGCGGCTCGACGTGCTGGAGGCCCTCGCCGCCTACACGTCCGAGGCGGCGAAGGCCCTCGGGATGTTCGACCGGATCGGCTCGCTCGCCCCCGGCAAGCTCGCGGACCTGGTGGTGCTGGAGGAGAACCCCCTCGAGGTGCACCGGCGGGGCGGGTCGGTGGAGCACATCGGGGTGCGCGCGACCTACCGCGGCGGCCTGCGCACGCACGGCCCGGCCTGAACGGTCCCGGCCGGGGCGGGCCCGCCCCGGCCGCCGCTCAGCCCTCGACGAGGATCCCGTCCTCGTCGGCCCACACCGTCCGGCCCGGGCGGAACGTGACGCCCTCGATGACGACCGGCACGTCCTGCTCCCCGACGCCGTCCTTGGCGGACTTGCGCGGGTTGGAGCCCAGGGCCTTGACCCCGAGGGGCAGCCCGGCCAGGGCCACCCGGTCCCGGACGGGGCCGTTGATGATGACCCCGGCCCACCCGTTGCGCACCGCGGACTCCGCGATCATGTCCCCCATGAGCGCGGTCCCCATGGAGCCGTGGCCGTCCACCACGAGGACCGCGCCCTCGCCCGGGGAGTTGAGCACGGCCTTCACCAGGCCGTTGTCCTGGAAGCAGCGGACCGTGCGCACCGGCCCGCTGAACGCGGCCCTCCCGCCCAGGTCGAGGAACTGGCGCGGGCAGGACATCAGCTGCTCCCCGCGCTCGTCGTAGAGGTCGGCGGTGGTGAACGGGCGCGGATCGGTCATGAGCTGCTCCTGAGGCATCCGGGGGCGGTTCCGGCACCAGCCTAGCGACCGGCGCCGCCCCGCTCGGTCCCGGCGTGCTCCGCGGGCGGACCCGGGGTCTCCGCCCGCGGGTCGCCGACGGTCGTGCCCAGCGGGATCTCGTCGATGAGCAGGGACAGCACGAGGCACCCCGCCGCGACGGGCAGGCCCCACAGGAAGATCGGGGGCAGCGACTGGGCGAAGGACTGCGCGACGGCCTCCTGCACCGGGGCGGGCAGGGACGCCAGCACCTGCGGGCTCAGCGCGTTGACGTCGAGGGAGGGCAGGCCGCGGCCCGCGAGCGCGCCGTCGAGCCGGGCCACGAAGACCGAGCCGAACACGGCGATCCCGAAGGACGCGCCGATCTGGCGGAAGAAGTTCGACGACGACGTCGCGGCCCCCACCTCCGCGGGCGGCACCGCGTTCTGCACGATCAGCACGAGGTTCTGCATGAGGCAGCCGATGCCCAGGCCGGTGACGGCCATTCCCGCGGCGGTCAGGGAGTACGGGGTGGTCTCGTCGACCAGCGAGAGCAGCACGAGCCCGGCGGCCATCACGACGGAGCCCAGCACGGGCCAGTGCTTGTAGCGCCCCGTCCGCGCGATGCGGCGCCCGGTGCCGATCGTGCCGACGAGCATCCCGGCCGTCACGGGGATCATCATCAGGCCCGCCCGGGTGGCCGACGCGCCGTCGACCATCTGCAGGTAGGTGGGCAGGTACGTGATGGTCGCGAACATGATCACGCCCATGCCGACGGCCGCCGCGGTGGGGACCACGAAGTTGCGCACGCGGAACAGGTGCAGGGGGATGATCGGCTCCGGGGCGCGGCGCTCGACGAGCACGAACAGCACGCCGAGCACCAGGGACGCTCCGGCGAGGCCGAGGATCCGCGGGCTCGACCACGCGTAGGCCGTGCCGGCCCACGTGGTGAGGAGCACGAGGGCCGTGCTGCCCAGCGCGAGCAGCGCCGTGCCGAGCAGGTCGAGCCGCACCCGCCCCCGGGGGACGTGCGGCAGGTGCAGGAAGCGCGGGATGAACAGCAGCGTCACCAGCCCCAGCGGCAGGTTGATGTAGAACACCCACCGCCAGCTGACCAGGTCCGTGAGGAACCCGCCGATCAGCGGTCCGCTCACCGAGGCCAGACCGAAGGCCGCCCCGATCACGCCCATGTACTTGCCGCGCTCGCGGGGGGAGACGAGGTCCGCGATGATCGCCTGCGCCCCGATCAGCAGGCCGCCGCCGCCGAGGCCCTGCAGGGCGCGGAAGGCGATGAGCTGCGTCATGTCCTGGGCGGCACCGGAGAGCACCGAGCCCAGCAGGAACACGACGACGGCCACCAGGAAGATCCGCTTGCGCCCGTAGAGGTCGCCCAGCTTCCCGTAGACCGGCAGGCCCACCGTGGCGGCGAGCACGTACGCGGTGACCACCCAGGAGATCCGGTCGAGCCCGTTGAGGTCCCCGACGATCGAGGGCAGCGCGGTGGCCACGATCGTCTGGTCGAGGGCGGCCAGCAGCACCGCCATGAGCAGGCCCAGGAAGGTCAGCAGCAGCCGCCGGCGCTCCGTGCGGCCGGGATCGGCGGCCACCGGGTCAGCGGTCGATCTTCAGCACGGAGCCGTTCGCGACGTCGACGAACACGTCCACCGAGTTGCCGTCCGGCTCGTCGAGCTCGACCTCCCACACGGTCGTGCCGTCCTCCGTCTCGAGCTGCGCCTCGTCGAGCGTGCCGTTGACCGTGTCCAGCGCCGTGCTCAGCCCGTCCTCGAGGGGCACCTGGACCCGGGCGAGCTTCTCGCGGTCGTCGCTGTCGAGGCTCCCCTCCTCCTCCTGGCTGATCACGTCCTCGCCGTCCTGCGAGACGTAGAGCTCGTGCTCGCGGTCGCCGGCGGCGACGGCGACCTGCCAGCTGGCCGGGCTGTCCTCCCGCCCGATCTCGAACGCCTGGGCGTCCCCGCCCACCGCGTCCTCCGCGGCGGCCACGGCCGAGGACACCACGGCCGCCTCGCCGCCGGCCGTGGAGTCCGCGCCGGGGCTGCCCGAGGGCGAGGCGCTGCCGGACGGCGAGGCGCTGCCGCCGGTGGCGTCCTCCCCGGGGCTCGCACTGTCGTCCGGGGTGGCGGTGTCGTCCGGGCTCGCGCTGTCGTCCGGGGTGCCGGTGCCGTCCGGGGTGGCGGTGCCCTGCGCCGGGGCGGTGGTGCCGCCCTCCCCGGCGTCACCGCCGCCCCCGTCGCCGCCGCAGCCCGCGAGGAGCAGGGCGGCGAGGGCGAGCGCGGCCAGGGACAGGGGCCTTCTGTCAGTGTGCTTCATGCCCTGGATTGTTCTCCCCGGCGGGCCCGCTGGCAAGGACGTGACCGGGGCACGGACCCGCCCGGCGCGCACCCCCCACCGGGCTCACAGGCGTCACGTCTACTATCCTGGAGAACGCCTGACCCGGGACCGGGGGCATGCGCACCGCGATCGACGCCAGGAAGGAGGCGGCATGGGATTCCTCGAGAGCCTCGAGAAGAACATCGAGAAGGCCGTCCGCACCGCCTTCTCCACCGGCTCCCGGAAGCGGGTGGAGGCGGTCGAGATCGCCAGCGCCCTGCGGCGGGAGCTCGACCACGAGGCGTTCACGATCTCCGCCGGCCGCACCATGGCCCCCAACGTCTTCGTCGTGGAGTTCTCCGACGAGGACTTCCCCCGCGCCCAGGACTGGGGCACGCCGCTCGCGGAGGAGCTGTGCGACGTGGTCATCAAGCACGCCCGCAGCCAGGCCTACACCCTCCAGGGGGCGGTGAAGGTCTCCTTCACGCGCAACCCCGAGGTGGAGGCGGGCGAGTTCCGCGTCCACTCCTCGGCGCAGCGCACCGCGGAGTCGCCCAACACCCCCTCCACCCCGAGCGGGCAGCGGATCGCCCGCGGCCACCGGCAGGAGGAGCAGGAGGAGGACCAGCCGACGCGGGCCGTGCCCGTGCAGCACTGGATCCCGGTGCTCGACGTCGAGGGCGCGCGGTTCTCCATCAACGCGGACTCGATCGTGCTGGGCCGCTCCGCCGAGGCGGACATCACCGTGGAGGACACCGGGGTGTCGCGCAAGCACCTCGAGATCCGCCGGCAGGGCGAGCACTTCGTGGCCGTGGACCTCGGCTCGACCAACGGTTCCTACGTGGACGGGGAGCGGGTGATCGGCCGCACCGAGCTGGTCAACGGTTCCGTGATCACCATGGGTCGCACCAGGATCACGTTCCGCCTCCTGACCCCGAAGGGGAACCGCTGAATGTCCGAACTGACCGTCACCCTGCTCCGCTTCGGGTTCCTGGCCCTCCTCTGGATCTTCATCTTCAGCATCGTCGCCAGCCAGGGGCGTGACCTGGCGGTCGGGGGGAAGCTCCCCGCGGTGCTCACGCGCTCCCGCGGGGGCCGCCGGGAGACCGCCGCGGAGCCGGCCCCGCCCGCCGCGGGCCCCGCCGGCGGGCAGCGCTCCCGCCCCCAGACCCTCGTCGTCGTCGACGGCCCCCTCCGCGGCCGCAGCTACCCCCTGGGCAACGCCCCCGTGCTGCTGGGCCGCTCCCCCGAGGCCACCGTGCCGCTCGGCGACGACTACGCCTCGGGGCGCCACGCCCGGCTGTTCCCGCAGGGCTCCCGCTGGTTCCTCGAGGACCTCGGCTCCACCAACGGCACCTTCGTCGGGCAGCAGCGCCTCTCCCGGGCCGTGCCGCTCGACCCCGGCACCCCGTTCCGGGTGGGCAAGACCGTCCTGGAACTGAGGTCCTGACGCATGGCGATCGCCTTCCGCTACGCCGCGCGCTCGGACGTGGGCCGGGTCCGTTCCAAGAACGACGACTCCGCCTACGCGGGCCGGCACCTCGCCGTGGTCGCCGACGGCATGGGCGGGCACGTGGGCGGTGACGTCGCGTCGGCCTCCGCGGTCATGGACCTCACGAGCCTCGACCGGCCCGACCACCACGGCGACGGCGCCACCGTGCTCACGGACGAGATCCAGAACGCCAACCAGAACCTCGCCAGGCTGGTCCTGGGCAACGCCCGCCTGGGCGGCATGGGCACCACCGTCACGGCGCTGCTGGCGGACCGGGACGAGCTCGTCGTGGCCCACATCGGCGACTCCCGCGCGTACCGGCTCCGGGGCGACGAGTTCCGGCAGGTCACCAAGGACCACACCTTCGTCCAGCGGCTCATCGACGAGGGCCGGCTGCGCCCGGACGAGGCGGAGTCCCACCCGCACAAGAACGTGCTGATGCGCGTGCTCGGGGACGTCGACGCCTCCCCCGAGATCGACGTGGAGACCCTCCGCCCCGAGAGCGGCGAGCGGTGGCTGCTGTGCTCGGACGGGCTCAACGCCGTGGTCCGCCCGGAGACCATCCAGTCCGTGCTGGGCTCCACCGACGACCTCAACCAGATCGTGGACACGCTCGTGGAGCTGACGCTGGACCGCGGGGCGCCCGACAACGTGACCGTGGTGGTCGTCCAGGTCTTCCGGACCGACGACACCGCCCCGGTGCCGCAGGCCGGGGAGGTGCGCGGCGCGGTCCCGGACCCCGACTTCGCCCGCACCTCGGACGAGATCACCGCGGACGCGGCGGGCCCGAGCGCCGACCGGAGCCCGTCCGAGTCCTCGGCCGCCGCGCTGCGCCGCGACCTCGCCGCCCGCCCCCACCTGCTGGTGGGCGCCGCCGCCAACGCCACCCAGACCGGGCGCATCCCCACCGTGAGCGACAGCGTCCTCGAGCGCCGCGCGACCCTGCTCCGGACCTCCGCCCCCGACACGCTGGCCGACCCGCAGGACGTCGAGTCCGCGCTGCACCGGGCGGACGCCACCGTCCCGTCCCCGCGCCGGCGCCGCCACCGGCGCGCCGTCGTCGTGCTCGCGCTGGCCACGGCCGGGCTGATGCTGGTCGCCGGGGCGTGGCTCACGAGCGGCTGGATCAGCTCCCAGTACTACGTCGGCGAGCAGCAGGGCAACGTGGCGATCTACAACGGCGTCTCCCAGTCGCTCGGGCCCGTGAGCCTCAGCGACCTCGAGCGCGCCACGGACCTGCGGGTCGAGGACCTCCCGGGCTTCGCCCAGGACCGGGTGCGCAACGCCATCCCCGCGGACAGCCTCGAGGAGGCGGAGCGGATCGTGCGCGAGCTGCGCGAGTCCGTGCCCGAGGAGGCCACCGGCTCCGAGCCCCGCCCGACCGGGACCGTCCAGCGGGCCACCGCCTCACCGACCGCCTCACCGACCGCCTCGCCCACGGCATCGCCCGCCGCCTCCCCCGGTGGTGCCGGATGAGCGCCCCCGCCGGGACCCTCCCCCGCGAGGAGGACGTGGAGCCCCGCCAGAAGCCGCGGCGGCTCACCGAGCTGCTCCTGCTGGTCGTCGCCGTGGGCATCGGCGTGGGCGCGAACGTCCTCGTGGACCCCGAGCAGCTCGGCTCGGGGGACCCGCACATCCTCCTCTCCGGGCTGGTCCTCGGCATCGGCGCCCTCGTCCTGCACGTGGTGCTGCGGCTGCGGGCCAAGTACGCGGACCCCTACGTCCTGCCGATCGTGGTGGCCCTCAACGGCCTGGGCATCGCCATGATCCACCGGATCGACCTCACCACGGACCAGACGGCGGCGAGCTCGCAGGTGGTCTGGACGGCCTTCGCCATGACGGCCGCGGGCCTGGTGCTCTGGTTCCTCAAGGACCACCGGGTGCTGCGGCGGATCACCTACATCTGCCTGCTGCTCAGCGGCCTGCTGCTGCTCCTGCCCCTCCTGCCCGGTCTCGGCCTGGAGCTCAACGGCGCCCGGATCTGGATCTCCGTGGGCGGGCGCACCTTCCAGCCCGGCGAGGTCGCCAAGATCACCCTGGCCGTCTTCTTCGCGGGCTACCTCTCGACCAATCGCGACCTCATCCTGCTGGCCGGCAAGAAGGTCGGCCCCGTGCGGCTGCCGCGGTTCCGGGACCTGGCCCCGATGTTCGCGGCCTGGATCATCGCGATCGGCGTGCTGGTGTTCCAGCGGGACCTCGGCTCCGCGATCCTGTTCTTCGGCCTGTTCGTGGCCATGATCTACCTCGCCACGAGCCGGCTGAGCTGGATCGTGATCGGGCTGCTGCTCGTGGCCGTCGGAGGGTTCTTCGCGAGCCAGGTCTTCGGCCACGTGGCGGCGCGCCTGGACTCCTGGCTCAACGCCTTCGACCCCGAGGTGTACAACCGTGCCCCGGGCGGCTCCGGCCAGATCGTCCAGGGCCTGTTCGGGCTCTCCTCGGGCGGGCTCTTCGGGCAGGGGCTGGGCCAGGGCCGGCCGGACCTCGTCTCCTACGCCAACTCGGACATGATCATGACGGCGTTCGGCGAGGAGCTGGGGCTGATCGGCCTCAGCGCCGTGCTCGTGCTGTTCTTCCTGTTCGTCACCCGGGGGTTCCGGGCGGCCCTGGGCACCCGTGACGCGTTCGGCAAGCTGCTGGCGGCGGGGCTCTCCGCGGTCATCGTGCTGCAGCTGTTCGTGGTGGTGGGCGGGGTCACCCGCCTGATCCCCCTGACCGGGCTCACCACCCCGTTCATGTCCGCCGGCGGCTCCTCGCTGCTGTCCAACTGGATCATCGCGGCGATCGTCCTGGCGATCTCCCACACGGCCCGCCGTCCCGTGGTCACCGGTCCGGCCACCGAGGCCGACCTCGCGGAGGTCGCCGCCTACGAGGCCGCCCTCCGGGAGGCCGCCCGGCGGGACGACGAGGAGCGCGCCGAGCGCCTCGAGCGCCGCCGGGACCGCCGCCCCCGCAAGGAGACCGGGAGGACCGGCGAGGAGGCCGGCGCGGCCGGGGAGACCGGCGCGCCGGCGGACGCGGAACCGGCCGGCGCAGCCCGGGCCGGCGGGCAGGACGCCGACACCGCGCAGGGCAGTGCCCGGTCCGACACCGTCCGCCGTCCTGCGGTGCCCGCCGACACCGCCGCCACCGAGCCGATCGCCGCCGCGGGGCCGGGCGGGCGCCGCGACGCCGAGGGCGCGGACCACCACGGCGGCACCCCCACCGAGGCGATGTCCCGCCTCACCGACCAGGACCGCAGGGACCCCGGAGGGTCCCGGAGCACCGAGAACGGAGGAGCATCGTGAACCGGGCGATCCGACACACCTGGGTGGCCGGCGTGGCGATCTTCACCGTGCTGCTCCTCGCGCTGACCTACGTGCAGTTCTTCGCGGCGCGCACCCTCGAGGCGCACCCGTGGAACAACCGCAGCCTCTACGACCAGTTCGGCGCGGACCGCGGCGCGATCCTCGTGGACGGTGACCCGAAGGCGTCCTCCGTGCCCTCGGAGGACGACTTCGAGTACCAGCGCGTCTACACGGACCCGCTGACGTACGGGCACCTGACGGGCTACTTCTCCCTGGTCTACGGCGCCACCGGGCTGGAGGCGGCCCTCGGCGAGGAGCTCTCCGGCGCCTCCGACGAGCAGTTCTACGACCGCGTGGTCTCGATGTTCTCCGGCAACCAGCCCACGGGCGCGTCGGTCGAGCTCACCGTCGACGCGGAGCTGCAGCAGACCGCCGCCCGGGTGCTCGAGGGCCGGAAGGGCTCGGTCGTGGCGCTCGACCCGGAGACGGGCGCGGTCCTCGCCATGGTCTCGAGCCCCGGCTACGACCCCAACGAGCTGGCCTCGCACGACTCGGGCTCCGTGATCGCCGCCGCGGAGCGGCTCAACGCGGACCCCGAGGAGCCCCTCGTCAACCGGGCCGTCGCCGGCGACCTCTACGCCCCCGCCTCGACGTTCAAGATCATCGACACCGTGGCCGCCCTCGAGTCCGGGGACTACACCACGGAGACCCTGATCCCGAACCCCCAGGAGCTGCCCTTGCCCGGCACCGACGTGACCCTGCCCAACTTCGTGGGCGGCGGGTGCACGGCGCGGGCCCAGGCGGACCTCGAGTTCGCGCTCGAGCAGTCCTGCAACACGCCGTTCGCCCAGATCGCCCTCGACCTCGGGGAGGACAGGATCCGGCAGACGGCGCAGGCCTTCGGCTACGGGGAGCCCCTCTCGGTCCCGCTCAAGGTGACCCCGTCGATCTTCCCCGAGGAGCTCAACGACGCCCAGCTCGCGCTGTCCTCGATCGGCCAGTACGACGTGCGCACCACGCCCCTGCAGGTGGCCATGACGAGCGCCGCCATCGCCAACGACGGCGTGCTGATGAAGCCCCAGCTCGTGGAGACCGTGCGCTCCGCCGACCTGTCCGTGATCGACGAGTTCACCCCGGAGCAGCTGCGCCGCGCCACGAGCGCGGACGTGGCCGAGACCGTCACGGAGCTCATGGTCGAGGTCGTCGACGACGGGATCGCCCGGGGTGCGGCCGTGCCCGGGGTGGAGGTGGCCGGCAAGACGGGCACCGCCGAGATCGGCTCGGAGGAGGGCCTCAACGACTCCTGGTTCACCGGCTTCGCCCCGGCCGACGACCCGCAGGTCGCCGTCGCCGTCGTCTTCGAGGACGTGGACGTGGCGACCGGCTCCACCCTGACCACCACGAGCGCCAAGCAACTCTTCGAGGCGGTGTTGAACAAGTGAGACCATCGTCGAGCACCGTCCTGGGCGGGCGCTACGCACTGACCGACCGGATCGCGATCGGCGGCATGGGAGAGGTGTGGAAGGCCAAGGACCGCGTCCTGGGCCGCATCGTGGCCGTGAAGATCCTCAAGGAGGAGTACAACGGGGACCCGAACTTCCTGCAGCGCTTCCGCGCGGAGGCCCGGCACACCGCCCTGCTGAACCACCCCGGGGTCGCCAACGTCTTCGACTACGGCGAGGAGGAGGGCTCCGCGTTCCTCGTGATGGAACTGGTCCCCGGCGAGCCCCTGTCCAACATCATCGAGCGGCAGAAGACGCTCCCGCCGGACACGGTGCTGAACTACATCGGGCAGACCGCCCGGGCGCTGGCGGCCGCGCACGCCCAGGGCCTGGTGCACCGCGACGTGAAGCCCGGCAACCTCATCATCACCCCGGACAACCGGGTGAAGGTCACGGACTTCGGGATCGCCCGCCTCGCGGACCAGGTGCCGCTCACGGCCACGGGGCAGGTCATGGGCACCGCCCAGTACCTCGCGCCCGAGCAGGCCACGGGCCAGACGGCCACGGGGTCCTCGGACATCTACTCGCTGGGCATCATCGGCTACGAGTGCCTCGCCGGGCGCCGCCCGTTCACCGGGGAGTCGCAGATCGCGATCGCCCTGGCACAGGTCAACGACCCGCCGCCGCCGCTGGCCGAGAGCGTGCCCGAGCCCGTCCGGGCGCTGCTGATGTCGATGCTGGCGAAGGACCCCAAGGACCGCCCGGCCACGGCCGGCGCGCTGGGCACCGCCGTGGACGCCATCCGCCGCGGCGACGAGGACGCCGCGGTCGCGGCCGTGCCCGGGATGCGCCCGTTCCTCGACCTGCCGGACGACGACGCCACCCAGGCGTTCGACCCGGTGCCCGACGAGCCGACCCGGCTGCTGGACCGCGGGGGCACGGCCGCCCCCGCGGCGGCCGGAGCCGCCGCGGCCGGGACCGCCCGCCCCATCACCGCCGAGCTGGACGTCGTCGAGGACCCCCGGGGCTCCGGGGACGACGGCCGCGGCGGCGGCTCGGCCCCGGCCGAGGAGCGCGCGGACCGCCGCTCGGTCTGGGCCTGGCTGCTGCCGGTGCTCCTGGTCCTGCTCGTCCTGGCGGGGCTGCTGTGGTTCTTCCTGCTGCGCGATCCGGCGCCCGTGGGCCCGGAGCCGTCCCCCACGGGCACCGTCTCCACCTCGCCGGTGCCCGGCGAACCGTCCTCCCCCGCGGCGACGCCCGGCGCGGCGGACACCGTGGAGGTCCTCGCCGCCCGGTACGAGGGGCGTCCGGTGGACGAGGTGGTGCAGGAGCTCTCCGACCTGGGCTTCCCCGTGGAGCGGGAGGGCCGGACCTCGGACGAGGAGGAGGGCACCGTCCTGTCCCTGAACCCCGTGGGGCAGGTGGCGCGGAGCACCACCATCACGGTGGCCTACTCGACGGGCCCGGACACCGTGGAGCTCCCCTCGGGGATGGTCGGCCGGCCCGCCGACCCGCTGATCGACGAGATCAGGCTCCTGGGCGTGAACATCATCCGCTACGACGAGACGACCGAGGACGCCGAGCCCGGGACCGTGCTGCGCACCCAGCCCCTGGGCGGGTCCACCGTGCGCCCCGGCGACACCATCGAGATGTGGGTCGCCGCGGCGCCGGACACCTCCCCCGCCCCCGCCACCGGATCGCCCGCGTCCCCCGCGACACCGACCGGACCCGGCCAGGAGGGCTGAGCCATGCCGGGCCGGAACCCCGTTCCTCCCCTGATCAACGACCGCTACGAGGTGGGGGAGACCATCGGCCGCGGCGGGATGGCCACCGTGCACCTCGGACGGGACCGGCGGCTGGGCCGGCGGGTGGCCATCAAGGTGCTGCGCCCGGAGCTCGCCCGGGACGGCACCTTCCACGAGCGGTTCAAGCGCGAGGCGCAGTCCGTGGCGGCCCTGAACCACCACTCGATCGTCTCGGTCTACGACACGGGCGAGATCCTCGCGGAGACGGACGAGGGCGTGGACCGGCCGTTCATCGTGATGGAGTACGTGCCCGGCCGGACCCTGCGCGAGCTCATCCACGACAACGCCGTCACGCCCCGGGAGGCCGTGGACATCACGCTCGGCATCCTCGGCGCCCTGGAGTACAGCCACCGGGCGGGCATCGTCCACCGGGACATCAAGCCCGCCAACGTGATCGTGACCCCGGAGCGGCAGGTCAAGGTCATGGACTTCGGCATCGCCCGGGCCGTCGAGGACACCTCACCGGCGCTCACCCAGGCCCAGGCCGTCCTCGGCACCGCGCAGTACCTGTCCCCGGAGCAGGCCCGGGGCGAGTCCGTGGACGCCCGCTCCGACCTCTACTCCACCGCCTGCGTGCTCTTCGAGATGCTCACGGGGCGGGCGCCGTTCGTGGGCGGGTCCTCGGTGGACATCGCCGCCCAGCACGTCCGGGACCGTCCCCCCGCGCCCTCCGAGCTGGATCCGCGGCTCGGCGGGCGCGTGGACGACTTCCTGGCCCGGGCGCTCGCCAAGGACCGCTCCGCCCGCTTCCAGGACGCCGGGCAGATGCGCCGGGCGCTGCGCGAGCTGCGCCCCGCGGCGCCGGGGGACCTGGACGCCACCCAGCCGATGCACGCGGTCCAGGGGCGGGACGAGGACACGAAGACCCTCCCGCCCGTCCCGGTGCCGGCCGCTGCGGTGACGGGCCCGCCCACCGCGGTGGGCACGGCCGTTGCCGCGGCGCCGGCGGCCGAGGACCCCCCGGACAGCGGGTCGACCCCTGCCCGGCGCCGCCGGCGGCCCCTGCGCGCGGCGCTGCTCGGCCTGCTCGTCCTCGCGGTCCTCGCCGTCCTCGGGGTCGTGGCGCTCCAGTGGATCCAGGACCAGCGCAGCGGGCCCGTCCTCGTCGCCGTCCCCTACGTCGCGGGGATGGACGCGTCGGTGGCCGAGACGGTGCTCCGCAACGCGGACCTCGTGCCGCAGCGCGAGGAGGTCTTCGACGACGAGGTGCCCGAGGGCGACGTCGTCGGCACCGACCCTGCCGCCGACACCCAGGTCGAGGAGGGAACCACCGTGGTCCTCGGCGTCTCGAGGGGACCTTCCGAGGTGGAGGTCCCCGGCGACCTCGTGGGCCGGTCCGAGGAGGACGCGCGGGAGGCGCTGGAGTCCGCCGGGCTCGAGCCCGCCGAGGACACCCGCTCGGTGAACAGCTCGTGGGTGCCCCGGGGGATGCTGGTCGCCACCGACCCGGCCGGTGGGACCACCGTCCGCAGCGGCTCCGAGGTGCAGCTCGTGCTGTCCACCGGGCAGGTGACCGTGCCCCAGGTCGTGGGCCTGAGCCGGCAGGAGGCCGTCGCCGTCCTCGGCGCGGACGCGGCCCGCCTGACGGCCGAGGTCGTCACCGCGCCCCGGGCCGGGGTGCCGGCCGGACAGGTCCTGGACCAGAGCGTCGACGCCGGCGGGTCCGTGCCGCAGGGCTCGACGATCACGCTCACCGTGGCGGTCGCCCCCGCGCCCGAGCCGGCCCCGGAGCCGACCCCCTCGCCCACCCCGTCCCCGTCCCCCGAGGAGACGGAGGAGCCCGAGGAGGAGCCGGAGGAGAGTCCCGCACCGGACGAGGGGGACGGGTCCGAGCCCGCCGCCTCCCCGGAGCCGTCGCCGGACGCCTCTCCGGACGCCGAGGCGCGCGGCGGCGAGCAGGGCGGGGTCGCGGAGCGTGCGGCCGCGCGCGCCCGGGAGGCGCTCGAGCGGGCCGAGGACCGGCGGGCCCGGGACGAGTAGCGGCCGGGACGGGCGGTGGCCGTGAGCGGACGGCGTCCGGTCAGACCGTGATCAGCGGGGACAGCGGTGCGGCGGCCCGCGCCGCGCCCTTGAGCCCCACGAGCTCGAGCCAGTTGCCGAGCATGAGGTAGCCGCCCTCCGTGAGGACGGACTCGGGGTGGAACTGCAGTCCGTGCAGCGGAGCGCTCTTGTGCCGCAGCCCCATGATCACCCCGTTCGGGGTGCGGGCGGTGACCTCGAGGACGTCGGGCACGGACTGGTCCACCACGGCGAGCGAGTGGTAGCGGGTCGCCGTGAACGGGCTGGGCACCGCGCCGAACACGCTCGTGCCGTTGTGCTCCACCCGGGAGGTCTTCCCGTGCATGAGCTCCTCGGCGTGGGTGACGGTCCCCCCGTACGCCTCCGCGAGGGCCTGGTGGCCGAGGCAGACGCCGAGCAGCGGCTGCTGCGTCTGCTCGGCGTGGCGGATCAGGGCGGTGCACACGCCAGCGTCGGCAGGGGCGCCCGGACCGGGCGAGAGGAGGACGCCCTGGTGCTCGTCGGCGAGCGCGCACGCGGCGGCCTCGTCGAGGTCGTCGTTGCGGATGACCGTGGTCTCGGCACCGAGCTGCTCGAGGTAGCCGACGAGGGTGTAGACGAAGCTGTCGTAGTTGTCCACGACGAGGATCTTGACGGTCACAGGGTCTCCTGGGAGTGGGGTGCCTCTCGGCGCGTGCGCCCGTCCAGCTTACGCGTCCGCGGGGAGGCCCGCACCGGGCGGCTAGACTGGGGCACCGGACCCCCGCCGTGCAGACGGCCCGCTTGGTGATCAGGAGGATCAGTGCCCGAGTCCAAGAACCGCCGCAAGAAGCTCGCCCGCCGTCCGAGCGGATCCGGACGGACCGCGCCGGCCGCCCCGACCGTAGACACGGAGCTGGCGCGGCTGGCGGCCGAGGGACTGCCCGGCGGATCCACCGCCTTCGACCCGGAGGCCGCGGCCAACGCGGTCGCGCAGGAGCTCACCGAGCGCTCCCGGCACGGCTCCCCGGAGACCCATGCGCCGACGCCCACCTGGTACAAGGCCATCATGCTGGGCCTGCTGGTGGTGGGGCTGCTGTGGCTCATCCTCTACTACCTCTTCCAGGGCGCCTACCCCGTGCCCGGGATCGGCACGTGGAACATCGGGGTCGGCCTGGCCCTCATGATGGCGGGCCTGATCATGACCACGAAGTGGCGGTGACCTCGGTGGCCCCTGCCGGCACCGGCCCCGAGGACCCGGACGAGCCCTCCCCCAGGCCGCTGAAGGACGAGATCGCCGACTCCCGGCCCAAGGACGGGCGTCGGCTCAACCCCGCGACGTTCGAGGTGCGGCTGCGCCGGTGGGCGCTGCTGCTGCTGGTCGCGGGGCCCGTGATCTGGTTCCTGGTGCAGCAGCTCCGCTAGCCGCTGCCGCGTCCACGACTGTGGCCCGCACCCCGGAAGGGGTGCGGGCCACAGTCGTGGACGCGGCGCGGTCCCGCGGGATCAGGCCTCGGCCGAGACGGCCTCCTGGCCCTCGACGGTCTGCTCGGGGTCGTCCTGGGGCGCGGTGAAGGCGACGTCGAGGCTGATGAGCACCTTGTCGGAGACGAGGACCCCACCGGCCTCCATCGCGGCGTTCCAGGTGATGCCGAAGTCCTTGCGGGAGATCGTGGTCTCGGCGGAGAACCCGGCACGGGTCACGCCGAAGGCGTCGACGACCACACCGCTGAACTCGGTGGCGAGCTCGACGGTGCGGGTCACGCCCTTGATGGTCAGCTCGCCCGTGATCGTGCCCTCCTCGCCGTCGAACGCCACCGCGGTCGAGGTGAAGGTCATGGTGGGGTGCTCCTCGACCGCGAAGAAGTCGGCGCTGCGCACGTGGGCGTCGCGGTCCGCGTTCTTGGTGTCGATGGACGCCATCCGGACGGTGGCGCGCAGGGTCGAGTCCTCGACCGGGTCGGTGACCTCGAGCTGGGCGTCGACCTCGCCGAAGGTGCCGCGCACCTTGGAGATGCCGGCGTGGCGGACGGCGAAGCCGACCTCGGAGTGGGCGGGGTCGAAGGTCCAGGAACCGGGGACGAGAGCGCTGAGCTGGGACATGGTGTTCTCCTTGGTGAGCGACGAACAATTGGTTGCTTCGTCAACAACTCTAGGAGCAGCTTGGTGATGTGTCAACAACAAGGTTCAGGGAATTCCGGGGGGACGCGGGGCCCTGCCGCTCAGGCCTCGGGGTCCAGGGCGGAGCGGTCGTTGAGCTCGTGGAACCGGCGGCGGTGGTAGACGAGCGGGACGCCCGTGCCCTCGTGGCCGAGGACGTCGACCACGGCGGCGTTGAACACGAGGGCGGGTCCGGCCTTGATCCGGGCCAGCGGGACCGCGCGCAGGACCCGGGCGA
This sequence comes from Kocuria sp. CH-021, assembly GCF_049716185.1. NCBI lineage: Bacteria > Bacillati > Actinomycetota > Actinomycetes > Micrococcales > Micrococcaceae > Kocuria > Kocuria sp. CH-021. Next base: position 163,514 of record NZ_JBNAFK010000009.1, read on the forward strand.
CGCTCAGCAGCCGGGGCTCCCCCGTCTCCAGGTACTCCCAGGGCATGTCGGCCCCGAAGCGCGGGGCCCCGGAGACCGCGAAGGACCGGGCGAGCTCCAGGTTCTCGGCGTCGAGGAGGTGCACCAGGAAGGAGTCGGCCTCGGCCAGCAGCGCGGCCGAGCCCTGGCGGGCCTGCAGCGAGAAGCCGAGGATCGGCGGGAGGACCGACACCGAGGACACCGAGGACGCCGTCAGGCCCACCGGCCCCTCGGGCCCGCGCGCGGTGATGATCGCGACCCCCGCCGGGTGGTGGGCGAACGCCGCCTTGAACGCCTCGCCGACGTGCTCGAGGTCCTGGAGGTGGTCGGCCGGGACCTCGAGGTCGGCGACCTCCGCGGCCGCGTGCTCGGCCGGCGCACCGGGCCGCGGGACCGCGGTCAGCCGGGGCTCCTCCGCCCCCTGCTCGGGCGTGCCGCCGGCGGGCGCGCCGTCGTCGTGCCCTCGGCCAGGTCGGCGTTCGTGCTGCTGGGCCGCCATGAGAGTCCTTCCGTGGAGAGCCGTGGGGGGATGCCGCCGGGACGGCCCCACCTGCCCACGCTAAGACCAGAACCGGTGCGGGAGACAATCGATTCCGCCGCTGACGGGGCTGGGGACACCCGACGTCACAGTCTTGCACGGACACCGTTCCCGTGTACGGTGCCCGCGGGTCACCGGGTCACCGGGTCAGACCGCGGTAGCCGCGGGCGTAGTGCACCAGCGGGTCGTCCGCCTGCGCCTCGGCGACCCCGCGGCCCATCGCGGTCACCTCGCCCACGACGATCCGGTGCGTCGCGGCGGTGTGCACGGCCACGGTGGAGAGCTCGAACCACGCCAGCGCCCCGTCCAGCACCGGCGCCCCCGAGTGCGGCGCGCGCCGGAAGGCCACGCCGTCCAGCAGGCCCTCGACGGGATTGCCCGGGCTCGCGAGCCAGTTGGCGGTCCCCTCCTGGTCCCGGCGCAGCACGGAGAGCGTCCACGCGCCGGAGGACTCCACGGCGTCACAGATCCGCCCCTCCTCGAAGAGGCTCACGAGCATGGTGGGCGGGTCGTAGGAGACGTCGAGGAAACCGGTCACGGTCGCGGCGACGTCACGCCGCCGGTGCCGGGCGGCCACGACCGCCACGCCGGAGGCGATGTCCGCGGCGAGCAGGCGGTAGGCGCCGACGTCCTCGGCGTCCGGCGCCGCCGGGTCGATCAGGTGGGCCGGTGCGGGGTCGGGGAGCTCCATGCCGCCAGTCTGGCACGGGCTCAGCGAACCGTGCCGGGCAGCCCCGTCATCCGGAGGGTGAGGTTCAGCCGCCCGCCCTTCATGCCCAGCTCGGCCGCCCCGGTGCCGGGACGGACCCGCGGCACCCCGTGGAACGCGTAGCGGGAGAGGCCGCCGAAGACGAAGAGGTCGCCGCTGCGCAGCTCCACGTCCCGGTACGGCGCCGAGCGGGTCTGCGTGTTCCCGAAGCGGAAGACACAGGCGTCCCCCAGGGAGAGGGAGACGATCGGCGCGGCGGACGCCTCGTCCTTGTCCTGGTGCATGCCCATCCGGGCGTCGGCGTCGTAGAAGTTCACCAGGGCGGTGTCGGGCCGGTAGTCCTGCACGTGCGGGCCGCCGGGCCCGTAGGCCTCCAGCACGGCACGGCGGCCCAGCTCCGCCAGCCACGGGGGCATGTCCGGTGCGCGCCGGTGCTCGCCGGTGCGCAGGTAGCGGTAGGGCACCCAGTCGCGGCCCAGCGTGGTGGAGCGCACCGACATCCGGCCGCCTCCCGGCAGCACCGCGTGGCGCAGGGGCGCCGGGCCCGCGGCCCACTCCCGGCAGCGGAGCACGAGCTCGCGCTGCTCCTCGGGCCCGAGCCACGCCGGGACGTGCACGGCGCCGGGCGCGATCTCGGCGCGCTCCCGCGGGAGCTCGAACAGCTCGGGCGCCGGGAACGGGATCGAGGGCTCGGTCATGCTGCCGAGCGTAGCCGCGACCGCCGACACCGCGTCCCCCGTGCCGCACGCCCCGGCCGGGCCCGGCGCACGGGCCCGGCGCACGGCACCGGCGTCGGGCGCCGGTGCGGGGCGCCGGTGCGGGGCGCCGGTGTGGGGCGCCGGTGTGGGGCCCGCCACGGCGGCCTACGGCCGAGAGGAGTAGCGTGGAGGGTCTCCCGATCCCCCAGGAAAGGTCCGCCGTGCCGCTGCCCCTGTCCGTCATCGACTTCGCCACCGTCCGCAAGGGCGCGTCCGTGGGCGAGAGCTTCGCCGACTCCGTCCGACTCGCCCAGCACGCGGAGCGGCTGGGCTACCTGAGGGTCTGGTACTCCGAGCACCACAACATGCCCACGATCGCCTCCTCCGCCCCGGCCGTGCTGATCGCCCACGTCGCGGCGCACACCTCCACGATCCGCCTGGGCGCGGGCGGGGTCATGCTCCCCAACCACTCCCCCCTGGTGATCGCGGAGCAGTTCGGCACGCTCGCCGAGCTGCACCCCGGCCGCATCGACCTGGGTCTGGGCCGCGCCCCCGGCACGGACCTGCGGACGGTGCGGGCCATGCGCCGCGACCCCTCCGCCGCCGAGCAGTTCCCGCAGGACGTCCGCGAGCTGCAGGGCTATCTCAGCGGCCGCTCGATCGTCCCGGGGGTCAGCGCCGTGCCGGGCGCCGGCACGGACGTGCCCCTCACGGTCCTGGGCTCCTCCCTGTTCGGCGCGCAGCTCGCCGCGGCCTACGGGCTGCCCTACGCCTTCGCGTCCCACTTCGCCCCCGACGCCCTGGTGGACGCCGTGGCCGCCTACCGGGCCGGGTTCCGGCCCTCCGAGCAGCTCGCGGAGCCGTACGTCATCGCGGCCGTCAACGTCATCGCCGCGGACAGCGCCGAGGACGCCGCCGAGCAGCAGAGGACCGCCCGCCGCGACCGGGTGCGCGCCATGGTGGGCCGCGGCCGCGAGCTGAGCGAGGCCGAGCTGGACATGGTGATGGACAGTCCCGCCGGGCAGCAGATCCTGCACATGCTGCACTGGTCGACGGCGGGCACGGGCCCCGAGGTCCGGTCCTACCTGGAGGACTTCGCGACCACGGCGGACGCCGACGAGCTCATGATCGCCCCCGCGTCCCCCACCCAGGACCAGGTGCTGCGCTCCCTCGACCTCCTGGCCGAAGCCTGGGCAGCCGGCGCCGCCCCGGACCTTCCGTCCCGGGCGTCCCGACTGTAAATTCAGGGAGTCGACGGCGTCCGCCGCCACGGCGCCGCCCCCGGGAGGCGCCACCGCTCCCGAAAGGTCCCCTCCATGCGCTCCGTCCCCGCCCGCCGCGCCGTCACCGCCCTGGCCTCGGCCCTCGCCCTCGCCGGCACGGCCGCCGCCCCTGCCGCCGCGGCACCGCGCACCGTCGAGGTCGTCAACCTCGGTGACTCCTACTCCGCGGCCTTCGGCACGGGCGGGATCCAGCAGGTCACAGGCCTCGACGGGTGCTTCCAGGGGACCGGACGGGACCACGTCGACGCGCTGGCCTCGCACCCGCGCGTCGAGGTGACCCTGGACGCGGCCTGCGCCGGTTTCGAGACGCACGAGGTACGGGGGCTCCTCGACGAGCAGCCCGTGACCGACGCCCTCGCGGACGCCGACGTGGTGACGCTGACCATGGGCGGCAACGACATCGGATGGGGCACCTTCATCCAGGTGTGCAGCGCCCCGTTCGAGGCCGCCCGCGGGCCGGCGGAGTGCGATGCCATGCTCGCGCAGGCACCGGCGCTCATCGCGTCCGCCGCGGCTTCCGCGGCCGAGACCGTGGCCGCCGTCGGCGCGGTGTCCGACGCGCGCGTCGTGGTGCTGGGCTATCCGCAGCTGTTCGACGACCGGCAGGACACCCCGCTGCTCTCCGCCGGGCGGGCCGCCCAGCTCAACGACTGGACGGACGAGCTCAACGCCGCTCTCGCGGCGGCCGTGGAGCAGGAGTGCGCCGTCTTCGTGGACGTCACCGACCGTTTCCGCGGCCACGGCGTCGGCTCGGCGGACCCGTGGATCCTCTTCGACCCGGAGAGCGAGCACAACCTGCACCCCACTGAGCGCGGCTACCTCTCCGGCTACTTCCCGGGACTCCTGAGCCAGGTCGCCCGCGCGCGCTGACCGGTGCCGGGCACGACACGGGCCCCGGATCGTCGATCCGGGGCCCGTGTCTTGCCCGGGCGCCCACTGAGCGCCCCGGCCAGGCGTCAGGCGTTCTTCGTCTCGTCCTTGACGGACTGCGCCGAGCCCTGGGCGGAGGACTTCAGCTGCTGGGCCTCGCCCTGGCCCTGGGACCTGACCTCCTGGGCCCCGGACTGCGCGGTCTCCTTGACGGACTGCGCCGCCTCCTGGGCCGGCTCCTTCAGGTCCTGGGCGACCTCCTGGGCCATGCCCTTCGCGGACTCGACCGCGTGCTGGGCGTGGGGCTGAACCCGGTCCGCCGCGTCGGAGACCAGCTCCTGCTCCTTCTGCGTGGAGGGCAGCAGCGAGCCGACGAGCCAGCCGGCGCCGAGGGCGATCAGGCCCGCGGCCAGAGGGTTGCCCCGAGTCTTCGCCTTGGCCGTGGCCGGGGCGTTCTGCACGGCGCCGCGGGCCTGCTCGGCCCGGTGTGCCGCCTCGTCCCGCACATCGCCGGCGGAGTAGCCGCCCACGCCGGACCGGTCGTCGGAAGAACCCATGACGCGCTCCCTCACTCCTTGCACCTTGTCCTGGACCGAGCTGCGGACCTTGTCCTTCTGCCGCTCGACGACGCGCTCGGGCGTCACCTTCTCGGCGACGGCGTCGACGTCGGAGCCGAGTCGGGCGCGGGTGGCCTCGATGTCGGCCCGGATCTGTTCGGGGTTCTGCTGGCTCATCGGTTCTCCTTCTTGGAGGGCTTCACGGTCTCCGGGATCTCGGTGACGGTCTCGCGGGTCAGGGGCAGCGGGTCCTGCGTCGCGTCCGTCATCTCCCGCTTGCCCTTGTTGAGGTTCTTCTTGCCGAGGGCGGCGAGGATGCCGGCGATGACGGCCCAGACGACCGCCACGATCACCGAGGCCCAGACCAGCCCCACGAGACTGCTCAGCGCCCACATGAGGGCGAGGGACAGGAAGAGCAGGACGAAGTGGCCGGCCACGCCGGCCCCGGCGAGCATGCCGGCGCCCTTGCCCGCGTCCGTGGCGGACTGCTTGGCCTCCTGCACCGTCTGCGTCGCCTCGGCCTTGGCGAGCGCGATCTCCTGCTGGATGAGGGTGGAGAGGTTGGTGCTCAGCGACTTGAACATCTCGCCGAGCGACTCGTGCTCCGCCCTGTCCTCGGCGTCCGAGGGAGGAATGGGGTGGCTCATCGAGGGTCGCCCTCCTGTTCCGGGTAGACGGTGCCGGGCACGCGGTCGGTGTAGGTGCGGGCCGCCTCGCCCTGCTCGTCGGAGCGGTAGGCGTAGGGGTCGGCCGGCGTGTAGCCCGAGGTCTCGGTCGCGGTGAGGTTCCGGTCGTAGCCCTGGTCGTAGCCGGCGCCCGTGGGGACTCCCGCCCCGGCCGGCGAGCCCTGGCCCTGTCCGCCCGAGACGCCGAAGTACTCCTTGGCGCCCTGGCGGTCGGTCGCGATCTCGTCGCTGTCCTTGACGCCGCGGGTGGCCCGGCCGGCGAGGAGGCCGATGCCGGCGGCCACGGCCAGGAAGGTGCCGGGGCGGCGGGCCGCGAACCGGCGGACGTCGTCGAGCAGCTCCCGGGCGTCCTTGTTCTCCAGCGAGGAGGCCACGGACTCCACACGGCCGGAGACGCTGCCCAGCAGACCGGTCACGTAGTCGGACTCGGGCTTCTCCCCGCGGGACAGGGCGTTGATCTCGTCGCTGACGGAGCGGACGGTGGAGGCGATGCGGTCCTGCTGCGGCCCCACCTGCTCCCGGAGGTCGCTCCGGAGCTGGCCGAAGAGGTCCTGCGCCTGGTGCGCCGCCTCCTCCTTGACCACCACGGCCTGGTCCTTGGCGGTCTCCTTGACGCGCCGGCCGGAGTCCGCGGCCTCGTTCTTCAGCTGGTTCGCCTCGGCCTTGCCCTGCTCCGCGGCGACGTCCTTCTTGTTGGAGGTGCCGGTCTCGGCCGGGTGGCTCGAGCCCGCCTCGTAGGGGGTCGGGTCATAGGGGTTGGTGGTCATGATTCCGCCTTTCTGGCACTTTTTCGTAAGTCCACTGATGGTGCAGGCTGGTCCCAGCCTAGGGCGAAGGCCGCGCGGGGCCAAGCCCTCCCGCCGGATCGATGCGCCTTCCGCGCGGCGATCCCGCGGCGGCGGGTCCTCACGGGGACGGGCTGCCGCCGTTGACGTTGAGGGTCTCGCCGATGACGTAGCTGGACTCGGGCGAGGCCAGGAACACATAGGCAGGGGCCAGCTCGGTGGGCTGGCCGGCCCTGCCGAGGGGCGTCGACTGCCCGAACTCCGGCAGCGCCTCCTTCGGCTGCCCGTCCGAGACCTGGAGGGGGGTCCAGAACGGACCCGGCGCCACGGCGTTGACGCGGATGCCCCGGGGTGCCAGCTGCTGGCCGAGGCCCTTGGTGAAGTTGTTGATCGCCGCCTTGGTGGACGCGTAGTCCAGGAGGTCCGGCGAGGGCTGGTAGGCCTGGATCGACGTCGTGTTGATGATGGAGGATCCCTCCGGCAGGTGCCGCAGCGCCGCCTTCGTGATCCGGAACATCGCCAGGATGTTGACCGTGAAGGTGTCGGTCAGCTGCTCGTCGCTCAGGTCCTCGAGGCGCTCGACGGCCACCTGCTTGCCGGCGTTGTTGACGAGGACGTCGAGACCGCCGAGGCCCTCCACGGCGTCCTCGACGAGGCTCTCGCAGAACCCCTTGTCGCTGAGGTCCCCGGGCAGGAGGACGGCCGTGCGGCCGGCCTCCTCGATGATCGACCGGACCACCTGCGCGTCGGGCTCCTCGTCCGGGAGGTAGTTGAGGGCCACGTCGGCGCCCTCCTTGGCGAACGCAATGGCCACGGCCGCGCCGATGCCCGAGTCCGCCCCGGTGATCAGGGCCTTGCGCCCCTCCAGGCGGCCGGTGCCGCGGTAGGAGAACTCCCCGCGGTCGGTCTTCGGCTCGAGCTCGACGTCCAGCCCGGGCTCGGGCTGGTCCTGCTGGGGGGGCTCCAGGACGGGGTAGCGCGTCACGGGGTTCTGGAACGTGAGCTGGTCCACCGCCTCGCGGTCGGCGTCCTCGGGATTCCTGCTGTTCGTCTCGGTCATGTCCACTCCTCTCGTCGTGCACTGATGTTGACAGCATACTGATCAGTGCCTCGGGATGACACCGGTTCTCTGTGGGAGAACAGAGCACCCCGGGCGTCCTGGGCGGACGGGGCCGCCCGGGACGCCCGGGGTGCGGGAGGGTGACGCCGCGGAGCGGCCCCGCTCAGGCCTCGAGCCCGCGCAGGAAGGCGTCCAGGGCGTCGTCGAACGCGGCCGGCTGCTCGATGTTCGGGGTGTGCCCGGCCCCGTCGACGACGACGAGCTCGGCCCCGGGCGCCAGCGCGGCCATCCGCCGGGCGGCCCCGCCGTCGAAGGCGTCGTCCGCGCCCACCACCACCAGCACGGGCAGCCGGGCGCCGCGGAGCAGCTCCGTGAAGTCCCGGCGCTCGGCGCGCCCGCGCATCGCCGCGGCGGCGCCCTTCGCGGGTGCGCTCTGCAGCATCGCGAGCACCTCGGCGGCCACCTCGGGGCGGGACTCCACCGTGAACTCGGCGACCATCTTGGCCAGCACGCTGCGCCCGTAGGCCTCCATGCCGCCGGCCAGGATGGCGTCCGCGGTGACGTGGCGGCGGCGCCGGCCCTCGGTGTCCTCCGCCTCGGGGACGGTGTCGTTGACGACCAGCGCGCGGACACGGGCGGGGTGGCGGTGGAGGAGCTCCATGGCGATCTGCCCGGACATGGAGAACCCGACGACGACCGCACGGTCGATCCCCAGGTGGTCGAGCAGGCCGGCGACGTCGTCGGCGAACTCCTCCGTGTAGACGATCCCCTCGGTGATCTCGGACCCGCCGAAGCCGCGCAGGTCGGGGGCGAGCACACGCCAGCCCCGGCCGGCGAACACCTCGACCTGGCGGGCCCACATGCTCCGGTCGTAGGCGTGACCGTGGAGCAGGAGCAGCACGGGCCCCTCCCCCCGGTCGGTGTAGGTCATGGTGACCCCGTTGATCCGGGCGGTGGCGGCACTGACGTCGGGCATGGTGGGAGGCCCCTCTCTCGGGCGTACGGCAGGAACGCTCCCAGGGTAGCGAACGGCGCCGTCCCGGAGGCGGTTCTCACCCGCCTGTGCGCGGGGCCCGGGAGGCTACCCCGGACGTCACTCGACGACGCCGCAGGCCAGCCGCGACCCGGCGTCGCCGGTGCCGAGCGTGTCCTGGTCGGGGCCGCCCGGGGCGTAGCGCTCCGGGACGTTGGCGTAGTTGTCGGGGCCGGAGTGGATCATCACGGCGCTGCCGTCGTCGTCGGTCACGAGGTCCTGGACCCCGAAGCGGTCGGTGACGGTCGTGAGGGAGCCCAGCCCGCCTTCGGTCACGTACAGGGCCGTCAGGTCCCCGGCGTGGCCGGGGTGCTCGGCGTCGTCCTTCCCGAGGTGGCCGCCGGCGGAGAGGAAGGCGCCCGTGCGGCCGGGATCCCCCGGCGCGCTGCTGTCCGGCTCGCAGAGACCGGTCTCGTGGACGTGCAGTCCGTAGAACCCGGGCTCGAGCCCCTGCACCTCGGCCCGGACCTCGGTGCCCGCCGAGACCTCCGAGAACGCGACGGTGCCGACCTCGTTGCCCTGCGCGTCCTGGAGGACCGCGCGGGAACCGGCCACCGCGGCCGCCGAGGACTCCTCGACGACGGCTCCGTCGTCCCCGCCGCCACCGCAGCCGGTCAGCACCAGCGCGGGAATCCCGATCGCTGCTGCCATGGTTCTGCTCCGCCGCACGGCTCCTCCTCGTCGTTGCCGGTCGATCCTCCTCGACCATAGGCCGTGGCCGGAGGCGGATTCAACGGAGCTGGACGAGTGCGCTGCTGCGGGGTCGTTAAATGCGGGGAGCCCCCGCACCGTGTGGTGCGGGGGCTCGACCCTTGTGTGGTGTGGTCCGGCGGTGTCCTA
>NZ_JBNAFK010000010.1:0-167389 GCF_049716185.1 Kocuria sp. CH-021
CGCTGATGGCCATGACGGTGATGCTCCAAAGGAGGGTGGTGCCCCGGTGCGGGGCGGGGTGGGTGGAACGGTCGTGGTGCGGGCCGGGGCCCGGCCCGCACCACGGTCCTCGGTGGTGCCCGGGTGCGGCTCCTGCTCAGCCCTCGCTCAGCGGGGCCAGCCCCGGGTACAGCGGGTGGTCCGCGGCCAGCTTCCGGACGCGTGCCCTGAGGCCGGTCAGCACGGCCGGGTCGGCGCTCGCCGTCCCGGTGCCCTCGGCTCCGGAACCCTCGGCGGCGGCGTCCGCCCCGGCGATGAGGGTCTCGGCGATGATGTCGGCGACCTCGGCGAAGGCCTCCGCGTCGAAGCCGCGGGTGGCCAGCGCGGGGGTGCCGATGCGCAGTCCCGAGGTGACCATCGGCGGGCGCGGGTCGAAGGGCACGGCGTTGCGGTTGACGGTGATCTCGACCTGGGCGAGCAGGTCCTCGCCCTGCCGGCCGTCCAGCGCCGAGCCCCGCAGGTCCACGAGGACCAGGTGCACGTCGGTGCCGCCGCTGACCACGCTGATCCCGGCGGCCGCCACGTCCGGGGACAGGAGGCGTTCGGCGAGGATCCGGGCGCCCTCGAGGGTGCGCTCCTGCCGGGCGCGGAACTCCTCGGTCGCGGCGATCTTGAACGCCACGGCCTTGCCGGCGATCACGTGCTCCAGGGGCCCGCCCTGCTGGCCCGGGAACACCGCCGAGTTGAGCTTTTTGGCGATCTCGGCCTCGTTGGACAGGATCAGGCCGCCGCGGGGCCCGCCGAGGGTCTTGTGGGTGGTGGAGGTGACCACGTGGGCGTGCGGCACCGGGCTGGGGTGCAGCCCGGCGGCCACGAGGCCGGCGAAGTGGGCCATGTCGACCATGAAGTAGGCCCCGACCTCGTCGGCGATGGCACGGAAGGCGGCGAAGTCCAGCTGCCTCGTGTAGGCGGACCAGCCGGCGATGATCAGCTGCGGGCGGTGCTCCCGGGCGAGCCGGGCGACCTCGTCCATGTCCACCGTGCAGCTGCTCTCCTCCACGCCGTAGGGCACGACCTGGTAGAGCTTGCCGGAGAAGTTGAGCTTCATGCCGTGGGTGAGGTGCCCGCCGTGGGCGAGGTTCAGGCCCAGGATGGTGTCCCCGGGCTTGATCAGCGCGTGCATGACCGCGGCGTTGGCCTGCGCCCCGGAGTGCGGCTGGACGTTCGCGAAGCCGGCGCCGAACAGGTCCTTGAGGCGGTCGATGGCCAGCTGCTCGATCACGTCCACGTGCTCGCAGCCGCCGTAGTAGCGGCGCCCCGGGTAGCCCTCGGCGTACTTGTTGGTCAGCACGGAGCCCTGGGCCTGCATCACGGCCACGGCGGTGTGGTTCTCCGAGGCGATCATCTCCAGGCCCTCGCGCTGCCGGCCGAGCTCCTGGTCGATCTGCGCGGCGATCTCGGGGTCGAGCTCGGCGAGGTCCGCGTCCAGGGTCCCGAGATCCTGCTGCGTTCCCGGGTGCGTGCTCATGCCTGTTCCTCCTGGGCCTGCGCGTACTGCTCGGCGGTGAGCAGCTCGCCCTCCTCGGTGACCTCGACGGTGAACAGCCAGCCCTCGCCGTACGGGTCCGAGTTCACGAGACCGGGCTCGTCGACGACGGCCGCGTTGACCTCGGCCACGGTGCCGGAGACCGGGGCGAAGAGCTCCGAGACGGACTTGGTGGACTCCACCTCGCCGCAGACCTCGCCCGCGGTGACGGTGGCGCCGGCCTCGGGCAGGTCGAGGTAGACGACGTCGCCGAGGGCGTCGACGGCGACGGCGGACAGGCCGACCTTCACGGGGGAGGACTCGTCCACCCATTCGTGCTCGGCGGAGTAGCGCAGGTGGGAGGGGATGGTGCTCATGATCGGGAGCCTTTCAGCAGGAGGGGACGACGGGTGGTGGAACGGGGTGCCGAAGCCGGCCGGGTCACTGCCCGCGCTGGTAGAAGGGCAGGGACACGACCTCGAACGGCGCCGGCTTGCCGCGCAGGTCGACCTGCACCTCCGTGCCCGGCTCGGCGTGAGCGTTGTCGACGTAGCCCATGGCGATGGGGTAGCCCAGGGTCGGGCTCAGCGCCCCCGAGGTGACCTCGCCGACGACCTCGCCGTCCACGCTGATCGGGTAGTGGCCGCGGGCCGCGCGCCGGCCCGCGCCGCGCAGGCCGACCAGCTTGCGCTCCGCCCCGGCGGCCTTGCGGGCCTCCAGCGCCGTGCGGCCCACGAAGTCCTCCTCCTTCTTGAAGGAGACGATCGGGCCGAGCCCGGCCTCGTAGGGGGTGAGCTCCCGGGTGAGCTCCTGGCCGTAGAGCGGCATTCCGGCCTCCAGGCGCAGGGAGTCGCGGCAGGCGAGCCCGCAGGGGATCAGTCCGTGACCCTGTCCGCTCTCCAGGAGCGCCCGCCACAGCGCCACGGCCCGGTCCTCGGGCACGTAGAGCTCGAAGCCGTCCTCGCCGGTGTAGCCGGTGCGGGCGAGCAGCACGTCGATGCCGGCGACGGTGGCCGGTGCGGCGGAGTAGTACTTCAGCTCGGCGACCAGCTGCTGCTGCTCGGCGGGGACCAGCTCCTGCAGGACCGCCTGCGCGGACGGCCCCTGCACGGCGACCAGCGCGGTCCCGGCGGACTCGTCGGCCACGGTGACGTCGAAGCCGGCGGCCCGCTCCTGGAGGGCGGCGAGCACGGTCGGGGCGTTGCCGGCGTTGGGCACCACCAGGTACTCGTGCTCGGCCAGCCGGTAGCTGATCAGGTCGTCGATGATCCCGCCCTCGGGGGTGCAGATCAGCGAGTACTTGGCCCGGCCCACGGCGATGGCGGCGAGGTTGCCCACCAGGGCCGTGTTCAGGAAGGTCGCCGCGTCCGGGCCGGTCACCCGGATCTCGCCCATGTGGGAGAGGTCGAACAGGCCGGCGGCGCCGCGCACGGCGCGGTGCTCGGCCAGCTCGGAGCCGTACTTCAGGGGCATGTCCCAGCCGCCGAAGTCCGTGAAGGACGCCCCCAGCGCGGCGTGCTCGTCGTGCAGGGCGGTGTGTCTCGAGGTGGTGCTGTCGCTCATGTCGGTGCCTCTCATGAAAGTGCGGTGCGGTCCGTGGCGGTGCGGCGCCGGATCAGTTCTCGAAGGCCTCGGGGGCCGGGCAGGAGCAGACCAGGTTGCGGTCCCCGGCGGCGCCGTCGATGCGGCCGACCGGCGGGAAGTACTTGTCCTGGCGCAGCTCCGGGACGGGGAACGCGCCCTGCTCGCGGGAGTAGCGGCGGTCCCAGTCGCTCGCGGCCACGACCTCGGCGGTGTGCGGGGCGTGGCGCAGCGGGCTCTCCTCGGCGGTGAGCTCGCCGCGGGCGACCTGCTCGATCTCCTCGCGGATGGTGGTCATCGCGGTGATGAACCGGTCGATCTCGGCCAGGTCCTCGGACTCGGTCGGCTCCACCATCAGGGTCCCGGCCACCGGGAAGGACAGGGTCGGGGCGTGGAAGCCGAAGTCGATCAGCCGCTTGGCCACGTCCTCGGCGGTCACCTTGGTGCGGGCCGTGAGCGCCCGCAGGTCCAGGATGCACTCGTGGGCGACCAGCCCGTTGTTGCCGGTGTAGAGCACCGGGAAGTGCTCGTTCAGCGCGGAGGCGACGTAGTTCGCCGTCAGCAGCGCCGTCTGCGTGGCCCGGGTGAGCCCGTCGCCGCCCATCATCGCGATGTAGGCCCAGGAGATCGGCAGCACGCCGGCCGAGCCGAACATCGTGGCCGAGATCGGGGCGCCGGCCGCACCGGCGGTCCCGGTGCCCGTGGCGTCGCCGGGCAGGAAGGGGGCCAGGTGGGCGGCCACGGCCACGGGCCCGACGCCGGGTCCGCCGCCGCCGTGCGGGATGCAGAAGGTCTTGTGCAGGTTCAGGTGGGACACGTCCCCGCCGAACTTCCCCGGCTGGGCCAGGCCGACCAGGGCGTTGAGGTTGGCCCCGTCGAGGTACACCTGGCCGCCGGCCTCGTGAACGGCGTCGCAGACCTGGCGCACGTCGGCGTCGTAGACCCCGTGGGTGGAGGGGTAGGTGATCATGATGGCGGCCAGCTGCTCGCGGTGGGCCTCGATCTTGGCGGCGAGGTCGGCGTGGTCGATCGTGCCGTCGCCGGCCGTCTTCACCACGACGACCTTCATGCCGGCCAGGACCGCGGAGGCGGCGTTGGTGCCGTGGGCCGAGGCCGGGATGAGGCAGACGGTGCGCTGCTCCTCGCCGCGGGACCGGTGGTAGCCGCGGATGGCCAGCAGGCCCGCGAGCTCGCCCTGGGAGCCGGCGTTGGGCTGGAGGGACACGGCCGCGTAGCCGGTGATCTCCTCCAGGCGGGCCTCGAGGTCGGCGATCAGCTCGCGCCAGCCGGTGGTCTGGTGGGCCGGGGCCAGCGGGTGGATCGAGGCGAACTCGGGCCAGCTCATGGCGGCCATCTCGGCGGTCGCGTTGAGCTTCATGGTGCAGGAGCCCAGCGGGATCATCGTCCGGTCGAGGGCCAGGTCCCGGTTCTCCAGGCGCGTCAGGTAGCGCAGCATCTGCGTCTCGGAGCGGTGGGTGGAGAACACCGGGTGGGTGAGGAAGTCCGTGGTGCGCCGCAGCCCCGCGTCCAGCTCGAGCCCGCGCGGACCGGCGGCGACGGCCGCGGCCGCGTCCGCCACGCCGAAGGCCTCGGCGACGAGCACGAGGTGCTGCTCCGTGGTCGCCTCGTCGCAGGAGATCCCGACGTGGTCGGCGTCGACGTGGCGCAGGTTCACGCCGCGGGCCTCCGCCGCGCGGACCACCTGGTCGGCCCGGCCGGGGACCCGCACGGTGAGGGTGTCGAAGAACTGCTCCGCGACGAGCTCGTGACCGGCCCCCTGCAGCACGGTGGCCAGGGTCCGGGCGCGCTCGTGCACGCGCAGGGCGATGGCCTTCAGCCCGTCGGGGCCGTGGTACACCGCGTACATGCCGGCCACGACGGCCAGCAGCGCCTGGGCGGTGCAGATGTTGGAGGTGGCCTTCTCCCGGCGGATGTGCTGCTCGCGGGTCTGCAGCGCCAGGCGGTAGGCCGCCCGGCCCGTGGCGTCCTTGGAGACGCCCACCAGGCGGCCGGGGAGGTTCCGCTCCAGGCCGGTGCGCACCGCCATGTAGGCGGCGTGCGGGCCGCCGAAGAACAGGGGGACGCCGAAGCGCTGGGAGGAGCCCACCGCGATGTCCGCGCCCTGCTCGCCGGGCGGGGTGATGAGGGTCAGGGCCAGCAGGTCGGCGGCGACCGTGACCATCGCCCCGCGCTCCTTGGCCTCGGCGATCACCGCGGCGTGGTCGACGACCCGCCCGGAGACCCCGGGCTGCTGCAGGACCACGCCGGTGATCTCGCCCTCGGGCAGCCCCTCGCGCAGGTCCACGACCTGCACGGCGAAGTCCAGCGCCTCGGCGCGGGCCTGCACCACGGCCAGGGTCTGCGGCAGCGTGTCGGCGTCGACCACGATCGCGCCGTTGCCGCGGGCCTTGTTGGCCCGGCGCATCAGCAGCACCGCCTCGACCACCGCCGTGGCCTCGTCCAGCAGCGAGGCGTTGGCCACCGGCAGCCCCGTGAGGTCGGCGACCATGGTCTGGAAGTTCAGCAGCGCCTCCAGGCGCCCCTGCGAGATCTCGGGCTGGTAGGGGGTGTAGGCGGTGTACCAGCCCGGGGACTCCAGCACGTTGCGCAGGATCACCGGGGGCGTGTGGGTGTCGTAGTAGCCCTGCCCGATCATCTGCACGGCGGTGGTGTTGCGGTCCGCGAAGGCGCGCAGCTGCTCGAGCACCTCCTGCTCGCTGAGCGCCTCCGGCAGGTCCAGCGGGGCGCTCTGCCGGATGTCGGCGGGCACGGCGGCGTCGGACAGGTCGTCGAGGTCGGCGCGGCCCACCCGGCCGAGCATGGTGCGGACGGCGTCGGAGCCGGCACCGATGTGCCGGTCGGCGAAGACCGTGGTGGAGGACGTGGTGTCGAGCTGGATCGTCATGAGGAACTCCCGGGTGCTGCACGCCAGGTCGGCGTGGATCGGTTCGAGTTCCTCCCCGCTCTGTCTGGGACCTGAGAGATTCCGCGGCCGGGGGCCGCTTGCACCGTCGGTGAGACCGGCGACGCGCGCCGGGCTGCTTTCCAGAGTTGCCGAACCGTGGTGGTACAGGGGCCTGAGAGTTTCCTGGGGAGGAATTGCTCCTACGGCGCCCGCCGGTCGTGGTGCACCGGCAGGACTCTCCCACCACAGTTCATGGGCGTCTTCTGTACCTCAGGATAGCCGGATCCGGAAGGGGGTGTCCACCATCACGCGCCCGGCGGCTCAGCCCCGGACGGACCAGAAGCGGCGGTCGCGGTCCCACTGCACCGTGCCGCCGTGGGTCTTGCGGAACGCCGCGAGGACCTCCTTGCTGATCCCGGTGTGTCCGTTCTCCAGGGTCCGGACCCACTCGGGCCCGAAGGTCTCGGGGATGTCCTGGACAGCCTGGTCCTGGGACAGCCGTCCCTCCGTCCGGATGCGGTCGATCATCCAGTCGGCGATGTCCTGTGCGCTCGTCATGCCCCGAGCCTACGCGGGTCCGCGCCGCCGGGCTCCCGGTCCGGCGCTCAGGCCAGCTGCACCACGGTGCGGGCGTCCGCGTCCCAGCGGCGCAGGGCCACCGCGCGCAGCGGCTCGGGGTGCGGGGCCAGGACGTCCAGGGCGGCCGCCACCTGCTCCGGGCGCATCCGGCGCGCCAGGGTGACGTGCGGCGTCCAGGCACCGGGCTGCGAGGTGCGCGCCTGCCCGGGGACCGCGCCCACGGCGTCGCAGACCCGCCGGTGCAGCTCGAGCAGCTCGGGGGTGGTCACGACCTGCCGGACCACCACGTAGCCGCCCCGGCCCGGGCCGAACAGCAGCACGCCCGCGCTGGCCAGCGGCAGGTCCACGAACCCGGCGGCCGCGGCGACCCGCTCGTCGATCCCCGGCACGGTCTCCGGGGCCAGGGACGGTGCGGCCACCAGGGTGATGTGGGGCCGGTTGGACTCGGAGCGGTGCCGGCCGGAGCTGGGCAGCCCCGCCGCGGTGAGCCGGTCCCAGTCGGCGCGCACGGCCGCCTCGGCGTCCTCGCCGAGCAGCAGCTCCAGGCTGTGCATCGTCCACCTCCTCGCGCGTCGGCCGGAGGCCCCGCGGGTGCCGCTCCGGTGGACGCGAGTCTAGCGGGGCGTCCGAAGCGCTTGCCTATACTGGCCGGACGGCAACGGGAGGACCTCCATGACCGACATCGCGATCCGCTTCGCGGGCGCCGGCAAGACGTACCCGGACGGGACCACGGCCGTCGAGGCCCTCGATCTCGAGATCCCGCGGGGCTCGCTCACCGTGTTCGTGGGGCCCTCGGGCTGCGGGAAGACCACGTCCCTGCGGATGATCAACCGCATGGTGGAGCCCACCTCCGGCACCGTCACGGTGGAGGGCCGGGACGTGACGTCCGTGCCCGCCCACGAGCTGCGCCGTTCCATGGGCTACGTCATGCAGCAGTCGGGGCTCCTGCCGCACCGGACCGTGGTGGACAACATCGCCACCGTCCCGCGGCTCAACGGCGTGCCGAAGAAGCAGGCGCGGGAGCGGGCCCGTGAGCTGCTCGCCACCGTGGGGCTCGACGAGGCCCTGGGGACCCGCTACCCCTCCCAGCTCTCGGGCGGGCAGCAGCAGCGCGTGGGGGTGGCCCGGGCGCTCGCCGCGGACCCGCCGGTGCTGCTGATGGACGAGCCGTTCTCCGCCGTCGACCCCGTGGTGCGCCAGGACCTGCAGCGGGAGCTCCTGGACCTGCAGCACCGCCTGCACCGCACCATCGTGTTCGTCACCCACGACATCGACGAGGCGATCCTGCTCGGCAACCGGGTGGCCGTCTTCGCGACGGGCGGCCGGCTGGCGCAGTACGCCGCTCCGGAGGAGCTGCTGCGCGCGCCCGCCGACGACTTCGTGGCGGACTTCGTGGGCCGGGACCGCGGCTTCCGCTCCCTGACCTTCGACTCGGCCCACGACATCCCCGTGCACCCCGTGGCCACCGTGCGCCCGGACGGCGCGCCGGGCGTGGCCGGGGTCGGGGACGGTCCCGTCCCCGACGGGTGGACGCTGCGGGTCGACGACGACGGCGCCCCGCGCGGCTGGGTGCGGCCCGGCGCGGAGGACGATCCCGTGGTCGGCGGCACCCTGCACCGGCCCGGCAGCTCCCTGCGCAGCGCCCTGGACGCGGCCCTGTCCTCGCCGTCCGGCCTGGCCGTGGTCGTCGACGAGGCCGGCCGGGCGGTCGGGATCATGCAGCCGGGCGAGATCATCGCGGCCATCGAGGACGCGCGGCTCGGCGGACGGACGCGCCGATGAACTGGACGAGCCGGAACTGGCCCTACGTCCTGGAGCTCACGGGCACGCACCTCGTCCAGTCGGTGCTGCCGCTCCTGCTCGGCGCGCTGATCGCGGTCCCGGTGGCCCGGCTCGCGGCCCGCAACCGCACGCTGCGCCCGGTGTTCGTCACGGGCTCCTCGCTGCTCTACACGATCCCGTCGCTCACCCTGTTCGTGGTGCTGCCCCTGGTCCTCGGCACGCAGATCACCTCGGTGGTGAACGTGGTCGTGGCGCTGACCATCTACGTGGTGGCCATCCTGGTGCGCTCCTCCGTGGACGCCTTCGAGTCCGTGGACCGGGACGTGCTGCAGGCCTCCACCGCGATGGGCTACCGCCCGCTGCGGCGCTTCTTCGCGGTCGAGCTGCCGCTCGCCGTGCCGGTCCTGGTCGCCGGGCTGCGGGTGGCCTCCGTCAGCAACATCTCCATGGTCAGCGTGGGCGCCGTCATCGGGGTGCAGTCCCTCGGCACCCTGTTCACCGACGGGCTGCGCCGGTCCATCCTCGAGGAGATCGCGGTCGGCATCGTGCTGACCGTGGTCCTGGCCGTGCTCATCGACCTCGTGCTGCGGGGGGCCGGCCACGCGCTGACCCGCTGGCAGCGGGCGGGCGCGGCCCCGGTCCCGCGCGTGCGCCGGGGGGCGGTCGCATGAGCCTCTTCGGCACCGCCCTGGCGTGGCTGACCGATCCCGAGAACTGGTCCGGGGCCGGCGGCATCCCCGCCCGGCTCCTCGAGCACCTGACGTACAGCGGCATGACCCTGGCCGTCGCCCTGGCCGTGGCGGTCCCGCTGGGCCTGTGGGTGGGGCACACGGGGCGCGGGTCCGGCGTCGTCGTCGGCCTCGCGGGCGCGCTGCGCGCCCTGCCCACGCTGGGCCTGCTCACCCTCTTCACCCTGCTGCTGGGGCTCGGGCTGGTGCCGCCGATCATCGCGCTCGTCCTGCTGGCCGTCCCGCCGATCCTCTCGGGCACCTACGCCGGGATCGCGAACGTGTCCCCGGCCCTCAAGGACGCCGGGGCGGCGATGGGGATGACCGGGAGCCAGGTGCTGACCCGCGTGGAGGTGCCCAACGCGCTGCCCGTGATCCTGGGCGGGATCCGCAATGCCGCCCTGCAGGTAGTGGCGACCGTGACCGTGGTCGCCTACATCAACCTCGGCGGCCTCGGCCGCTACCTCATCGACGGCCTCGCGGTGCGCGACTACGACCGCATGCTCGGCTCCGTGGTGCTCGTGGCGGTCCTCGCGCTCGCCGTGGACGCCGTCCTGGCGCTGGCGCAGCGGCTGTCCACCTCACCGGGGCTGCGCCTGGCCGCCCCCTGACCGCCCGACCTCCCGTGCCACCGACCGACAGGAGAACCACCATGACCACCGCTCCCGCGCTCCGCCGCCGCGCCGCCGCCCCCGCCGCGGGCGCCGCCCTCCTCCTGGGCCTCACCGCCTGCGGGGGCGGCGGCGACCCCCTCGCCGGGGGCGGGGGCTCCGGGGAGGGCAGCACCGAGACCGTGACCGTGGGCTCGGCGGACTTCCCGGAGAGCCAGATCGTGGCGGAGCTCTACGCCGGGGCGCTGGAGTCCGCCGGGATCGGGACGGAGACGTCCCTGGGCATCGGGGCCCGCGAGGCCTACGTGGGGGCGGTGCAGGACGGGTCCGTGGACGTGGTCCCGGACTACTCCGGCAACCTGCTGCTCTTCGCGGACCCGGAGGCCACCGCGAGCTCCGCCGAGGAGATCATGGACGCCCTGCCCGATGCCCTCCCGGAGGGGCTCACCGTGCTGGAGCCGGCCGAGGCGCAGAACAAGGACGCGATGGTGGTCACCCCGGAGACCGCCGAGCAGTACGGGCTGACGAGCATCGCCGACCTGGCGGAGGTCTGCGACCAGCTCGTGATCGCCGGCCCGCCCGAGTTCGCGGAGCGGGCCTACGGCCTCGACGGCCTCGAGCAGAACTACGGGTGCGTGCCGAAGTCCTTCGAGCCGATCAACGACGGCGGCGGGCCCCTGACCGTCGAGGCTCTGCTCAACGGCGACGTGGACGTCGCCGACATCTTCACCACCACCCCGGCGATCGCCGACAACGACCTCGTGGTGCTGGAGGACCCGGAGAACAACTTCATCGCCCAGCAGGTCCTGCCGCTGGCCGCGGCGGACCGGCTGCCCCAGGAGGCGGTGGACGCCCTCAACGAGCTGTCCGGCAAGCTCAGCACCGAGGACCTCATCGACCTGAACCGCAAGGTCAGCGGCGACCAGCCGGTCAGCCCGGCCGCGGCCGCCGAGGAGTGGCTCTCCGCCAACGGCTACTGAGCCCGGCCGCCGGGCCCGCCCCGTGCCCCGGCCGCCGCGCCACCGGGGCACGGAGGCCGGGCGCTCCCGTCGGCGTGTGCGGGGGATGCCGGCGCGGCCGGCGACGACGGTGCCGTGGCGGCCGCGCTGCACAGGGTTCTCCACACGCACAGCGGCCCGTCCCGGAGGCCCGGGCGGCCGGCCGGCCCGCGACGGCGCGGCGCCGCCGGGCCCGCTCCACAGTGTCCCCAGGACTCGTCCACACCTGTGGACAACTCTGTGCACAGGGATGTGGAGGCACGCCCGGTCATCCGGTGAAAAGCCGGGGGCGCATCAGTATGCTGAGGGGCGGACCGCTCCCGCCCGCCGGCGGGGGACAGGATCCAGACCATCCGAGGGCTCGTCGTCAAGGAGGATCTCGAGTTCGGAGACCGCCTCACCCCAGGGGTGGACGACCGAAGGAGCAGTGTGCCGAACACCAGTACGCCCGGAATCCCGGGCCTGTCGCCGGAGAACCAGGCACGCGTGATCACCGCGTGCGTACGCCAGAAGGTGCAGGAGGGCCGGCCGGCGGACCTGCCGGGCACGGGGTGGGCGGACTTCGACCGCCGGTTCGACGAGCACTTCCCCCGGCTGACGCTGCTCTTCGCCGAGGTCTACGGCCACCGCGAGGACTTCCTCGAACAGCTGACCGGGCTCGGGCTGCAGCTGGCCCGCTCGTGGGCCGAGCGCCCCGACGACCTCAAGGCCCTGGACGCGCGGCGCGAGCAGGACCCCGCGTGGTTCGGCGCCCGGCAGATGCTCGGCGGGGTCTGCTACGTGGACCGGTACGCGGGGAACCTGCAGGGGATCCGGGAGCAGATCCCCTACTTCCGGGAGCTGGGCCTCACCTACCTCCACCTCATGCCCCTGTTCGAGGCGCCGGAGGGCAACTCGGACGGCGGCTACGCGGTGTCGTCCTACCGCCGCGTGGATCCGGCGCTCGGGACCATGGAGGAGCTCGCCGAGCTGAGCCGCGAGCTGCGCCGGAACGGGATCAGCCTGGTCCTCGACTTCGTCTTCAACCACACGTCCGACGAGCACGAGTGGGCGCGCCGGGCCGCCGCGGGGGAGCGGGAGTACGAGGACTACTACTGGATCTTCCCGGACCGCACCGTCCCGGAGCAGTTCGAGCGCACCACCCGGGAGATCTTCCCGGACGACCACCCCGGCTCCTTCACCCGGATCCGCGCCACCGAGGAGGACCCCCGGTGGGTGTGGAGCACCTTCTACTCCTTCCAGTGGGACCTCAACTACACCAATCCCGCCGTCTTCCGGGCGATGGCCGCCGAGCTGCTCTTCCTCGCCGCCCAGGGCGTCGAGGTGCTGCGCATGGACGCCGTCGCGTTCATCTGGAAGCAGCTGGGCACCACGTGCGAGTCCCTGCCCCAGGCCCACGTGCTGCTGCGCGCCTACAACGCGCTGTGCCGGATCGCCGCGCCGGCCGTGCTGTTCAAGTCCGAGGCCATCGTCCACCCGGACGAGGTCGCCCGGTACGTCGAGCCCGGCCAGTGCCAGCTCTCGTACAACCCGCTCCAGATGGCCCTGACCTGGGAGGCGATGGCCACCCGTGAGCCGAAGCTGCTGGCGCAGGCCCTCGAGGAGCGCCACGCCCTCCCGCCCGGCACGGCGTGGGTGGACTACGTGCGCGGCCACGACGACATCGGCTGGACGTTCTCGGACGAGGACGCCGCCCGGCTCGGCGTGGACGGCCACGACCACCGCCGCTTCCTCAACGCCTTCTACACCGGACGCCACCCCGGCAGCTTCGCGGACGGCGTCCCGTTCCAGGAGAACCCCCGCACGGGGGACTGCCGCGTGTGCGGGACCACGGCGTCCCTGCTCGGCCTCGCCGAGGACCCTGGGCCCGCGGTGGACCGCGTCCTGCTCGCGCACTCCGTCGCGATGAGCACCGGCGGCATCCCCCTCCTGTACCTGGGGGACGAGGTCGGCCAGCTCAACGACCCCGCCTGGAACGAGGACCCGGCCCACGCCGGCGACGCCCGGTGGGTGCACCGCCCGCCGCGGCCCGTCCAGGACTACGAGCGCCGCCACGAGCTGTTCTCCGTGCAGGGCCGGATCTTCGGGGGCATCCGCCGGATGGTCGAGCTGCGCCGGAACTCCCCGGAGTTCGACGGCAACACGCTCGTCCCGTTCGACTCGCGCAATCCCCACGTGCTGGGCTACCAGCGCCCCGGCGGCAACACCGTGGTGCTGTGCCTGGCCAACTTCTCCGACTGGTCCCAGTTCGTCACGGGCGAGACCCTCTCCGGGTTCCTGCCCCAGGCCGTCGAGCTGCACGGCAACACGGAGCTCGACCTGCGGCACGGACTGCTGCTCGACGCCCACGGGTTCCTCTGGATCCGCGTGGTCCCGAAGCACTGACCCCGTGAGCGCGTGGCTGGTGCTGGTGCTCTCGGGCGTCCTCGAGGCGGTGTGGGCCTCCGCGCTCGCGGCCTCGGACGGGCTGCGCCGTCCCGTGCCCGCCGCGGTGTTCGTCGTGACGTCCGCCGTGAGCCTGGCCGGCCTGGCCCACGCCATGGCCGAGCTGCCCACGGGCACGGCGTACGCCGTCTGGGTGGGCATCGGCGCGGCCCTGACCGTGGCCTGGTCGATGCTGACCGGCCGTGAGTCCGCGACCCCCCTCAGGATCCTGCTGGTGCTCGGCATCGTCGGCTGCGTGATCGGGCTCAAGGTTGTCGGCTGAGCCCGGGCCGGCCGTGCGGGACCGGCGCGCCCGCGCCTGGACCCTGCTGGTGCTCAGCGGGGTCCTGGAGGCGGTCTGGGCCACCGCGCTGGGGACGGCCGAGGGCTTCTCCCGGCCGGGCCCCAGCCTGCTGTTCGCCGTGTCCCTCGTGCTGAGCATGCTCACCCTGGCGCGCGCCGCCCGGGTGGTGCCGATGGGCACCGCCTACGCCGTGTGGACGGGCATCGGCGCCGTGCTCACGGTCGCGTGGGCGGCCGGCACCGGGCAGGAGCAGCTCTCCTGGGCGAAGGCCCTCTTCCTGGCGGGGATCGTCGCGTGCGTCGTAGGCCTGCACGCCGCCGACCGGCCGACCGGGGCGGAGCGCGGGTGAGCCGGGACCGCGGGGCGGGCGCACACCTCATGCTCGTGCTCACCGCCACGATGGCTGTGGGCCCGCTGCTGACCCACAGCCTCTCCGCGATGAGCCCCCTCGTGATCCAGGACCTGCAGCTCACGGAGACGCAGTTCGGGCTGCTCGCCACCACGACCTTCCTCGTGGCCGCCCTCACCGCGGTGCGCACGGGCCGCTGGGCGGACCGGCTGACCGCCCGCACCCTGCTGGTCGTGATGTTCGGCGGGGCCGCGCTGGCCATGCTGCTCACCGCCGCCGCGCCGGGCTACACCGTGCTGCTCCTGGCCATGGTGCTGTCGGGGCTCGGGCAGGTCATGGCCAATCCCGCGACCAACCGGCTCATCCGCCTGCACGTGCCCGCCGCACGGCGTGCGAGCTGGCTCGGGATCAAGCAGGCCGGCGTGCAGGCCTCACAGCTCGTGGCGGGTCTGACCTTCCCCGCGCTCGGCCTGCTGCTCGGCTGGCGCACCGCCGTCCTGGTGGCGGTGGGCGTGGTGCTGCTCCTGCTCGCGCACGGCTGGTGGACGGTCCCCGACAACCACGCGGGCACCCCGGCGGGGCGCCCGCCCCGGACGGCGTCCCGGTCCGGGACGGCACCGCGGTCCCGGACCCGGGCGGCCCTCACCTCCTGGGCGCCCCTCCGGTCCCGGGCCGCCCGCCGCTCCCGGAGCGCGCCGGCGCCCCCGTCCCGGCCCCCGATGCCCGGCGTCGTCCGCGCGTACGCGGCGGCCGCGGCCCTCACGGGGCTGGGGGCCCAGGCCGCCAACGTCTACCTGCCGCTGTACGCGCACCGGGAGCTGGGCCTCGACGTCGTCACCGCCGGGGCCACCGTGTCCGTCTCCGCGCTCGTGGGCATCGCCTCGCGCGTGCTGTGGGCCCGCGTGATGGACCGCCCGCGCGCGGACGGCTTCGTCCTGCTCGCCGGCATGGCCCTGGGGGCCGCGGCGAGCGCCGTGCTCCTGATCCTGGCACCCCTGCACCCAGGACTCGCGTGGGCCGTGTGGCCGGCGGCCGTCCTGCACGGAGGCGCGGCGCTCGCGGTGAGCGTGGTGGTGATGTCCGGGGCGATGCGCGCCGTGCCCGCCGAGCGGGTGGGGGCCTCCACCGGCGTGGTGACCATGGGTCTGTACGGCGGCTTCTGCGCCGGCCCGCTCGTCCTCGGCGGTCTGCTCCAGCTCACGGGCTCCTTCGCGGTGGGCTGGGCCGTGGTGCTCGCCGGCTACCTGGCCTGCGCGGGGCTCGCCGTCCTCGTGCGCTCGCGCGCACGCCGCTAGGACGTCCCCCGTCCGGGGGTGTGCCCGCCGGACCGCGCCCCGGTGACGTCCCCGTTCCGGCGGGCCGGGAGGCCCAGTGCGACTCTCCGTGACGTCCGGCACCGGCCTTCTCAACAGCTTCTCCACAGGCGTTGTCCACAGCGTGGATAACTTCCATTCGTGGAATTACGGCGTGGAACGCTCGGCGGAACCCGTCCTCACCTGCGACGGCGCGATTCCGGGCGAGCAGGGCGTACACGTGTTCGATCTTTGCACACGGTCCTCCACACCTGTGGACAACGTTCTCCACCCCCTGTGCACGCGGTGGGGGAGTGGCGCGGTGGACCACGGGTGAGGTAGTTGTGTGCACATGCGAATTCGATCCGTCCGTGCGCGACGCCCGTCCGAGCCGGGGGCGGACCCGACCGGGGACCAGGGGTCGCGGTGCTGACGGGCGCCACGACGTTCCGGCTGGTGGACACCGCGGTGGTCGCGGCGGATCCGCCGCTGGTGGAGCGCTTCCTGCTCGACCCCGGGTGCCTGCGCCGCTGGAACCCGATCCCGGAGCGGAACTACCAGGTCAGCACGGCCGTGCTCCAGCTCGGCACGTCGATCGAGTCCACGGTCCGCGTCGGTCCCCTCCGCTTCGGCTTCGTCAACATCGTCTCCGACCACGTCCCGGGCCGGCGCCTGGGGATGCGCACCACCAGGGGGCTGGTGGACCTGCTCGTCACCATCACCTGGGAACAGGTGGAGGGAGGCACCAGGATCGAGAAGGTCGTCGACGGACGGTTCACGGAGTCGAAGGCCTGGCTCTGGCCCCTGCTCGAGCCGGCCGCCCGCCGGAGCGCCCGCAACGCCCTGGAGACGCTCCGCCGGATGATCGAGACGGACGACTACGAGTTCACGGTCCCGTCCCAGCTGACCCCCCATCCGCCCCGCTGCCCGCTGGAGAGCCCGCCCGACTTCTTCTGAGCCCCCGGCCCCGTGCGCCCGGGAGCGCACCGTACGCTGGTGGCGGAACCTCCTTGACCCCCGCTCGCGCGCGGGACGAGGGTGGAACCACACGACAGCTATCGAAAGGACTCTCCTATGGCCGAGAAGTACACCCTTCCCGATCTCCCCTACGACTACGCGGCGCTCGAGCCCCACATCTCCGCGAAGATCATGGAGCTGCACCACGACAAGCACCACGCCACCTACGTGGCCGGGGCCAACACCGCCCTGGAGAAGATGGCGGAGGCCCGCGCGAACGGTGACGGCGCCGCCGCGGCCAAGCTGTCCAAGGACCTGCAGTTCAACCTGGGCGGTCACGTGAACCACTCGGTGTTCTGGCAGAACCTCTCCCCGGAGGGCGGCGACAAGCCGACCGGTGAGCTCGCCGCGGCGATCGAGGACCACTTCGGCTCCTTCGACGCCTTCCGCGACCACTTCACCTCCGCGGCCACCACGATCCAGGGCTCCGGCTGGGCGATCCTGGCCTACGAGCCCGTCGGCGGCAACCTGGTCATCGAGCAGATGTACGACCAGCAGAACGGCGTGCCGGTCGCCACCATCCCGCTGCTGCAGCTGGACATGTGGGAGCACGCGTTCTACCTCGACTACCAGAACGTCAAGGCGGACTACGTCAAGGCGTTCTGGAACATCGTGAACTGGGCCGACGTCCAGGAGCGCTTCGAGAAGGCGCGCACGGGGGGCCGGTCCATCATCTGATCCCCACCCCGCACCGTCGGCGCCGCGAGCCCGACCCGCGAGCAGAGCCCCCGGACCGCACGGTCCGGGGGCTCTGTGCGGTCCCGGGGTTCTGCGCCGTCCGGGCACCGCGGGGGCGCGGGGCGTCACACGAGCGGGAACCGGGTCCCCCCGGTGGGGCACAATGGCCGGGACCCTGTTCGCACTCAACGACGAGAGCACGAGGAACGCGCATGACCGACGAGAACCAGCAGCCCGGCCCGATCACGTCCGAGGAGATCTTCGCCAAGCACGAGGGCGGGAAGCTCTCCGTGGTCTCGAAGTCCCCGCTGGCCACCCGTCGGGACCTGTCGATCGCCTACACCCCCGGGGTCGCGGAGGTGAGCCGGGCGGTGGCCGCCGACCCGGCCATGGCAAACACCCACACCTGGGCCGGCCGGCTCGTGGCCGTGGTCTCCGACGGCTCGGCCGTGCTCGGGCTCGGGGACATCGGCCCGGCCGCGTCCCTGCCGGTGATGGAGGGCAAGGCCGCCCTGTTCAAGACCTTCGCCGATCTCGACTCGATCCCGATCGTGCTCGACACCCAGGACGTCGAGGAGATCGTGCGCACGGTCAAGCTGCTGCGCCCGTCCTTCGGGGCGGTGAACCTCGAGGACATCTCGGCCCCGCGCTGCTTCGAGATCGAGCAGCGTCTCATCGAGGAGCTCGACATCCCGGTGATGCACGACGACCAGCACGGCACCGCCGTGGTCGTCCTGGCCGCCCTGCTCAACGCCGCGACCCTGGTGGGCAAGGACCTGGAGGGCTTAAAGGTCGTGATCGCCGGCGCCGGGGCAGCCGGCATCGCGATCACCGAGATCCTGCTCGCCCAGGGGATCGCCGACGTGGTGCTGATGGACTCCCGCGGCATCGTCTCGCGGGAGCGCGACGACCTCAACGCGATCAAGGCCGGCTACGCGGCGCGCACCAACCCGCGCGGGCTGATCGGCGGGCCCAAGGACGCCCTGGAGGGCGCCGACGTGTTCGTGGGGGTCTCCGGCGGGACGATCCCGGAGGAGTACCTCACCGAGCTGGCGCCTGAGGCGATCGTGTTCGCCCTGGCCAACCCGGACCCGGAGGTTCTGCCCGAGGTGGCGGCGAAGTACGCCACGGTGGTGGCCACCGGGCGGTCCGACTTCCCGAACCAGATCAACAACGTGCTGGCCTTCCCCGGGATCTTCCGCGGCGCCCTGGACGCCGGGGCGGCCCGGATCACCCCGGTCATGAAGCTGGCCGCCGCGCAGGCGATCGCGGCGATCGCCGCCGAGGACGGCCTGACCGCGGAGCACATCGTGCCCTCGGCCCTGGACCCCCGGGTGGCCCCGGCCGTGGCACAGGCCGTGGCGGCGTGCGTGCAGGAGACCACGGCCGTCTGACCCGCTCCGCACCGGTGGCCCCGTGGGGCGGGACCTCCGTGCGGACCCGCGGGACGGGACGCCCGTGGCGCCTCGCGGGACAGGACACCCGTGCGGGCCCGGGCGACCACGGAAGGACGTGGTCGCCCGGGCCCGCACGGGTCAGGGCTCCGGTGCGCTCAGGCGTAGAACCGGTTGAGGAAGGTGGCGACCACGGCGGGCCGCTCCTCGCCCTCGATCTCGATGGTGCCGTCGGCCACGAGGTGCAGGCCGTTGCCCTTGACCTCCTGCACGTCGGTGATGGTCACGGTCATCCGGATCCGCGAGCCGACCTTGACGGGGGAGGTGAAGCGGACCTTGTCGAGCCCGTAGTTGACCTTGGTCTTCACGTCGGTGACGTCGAAGAGCTCGGACCACATCGGGATGAGCAGGGACAGGGTCAGGAAGCCGTGGGCGATCGGGGCGCCGAACGGCCCGTCCTTGGCGCGCTCGGGGTCCACGTGGATCCACTGGTGGTCATCGGTGGCGTCGGCGAACGTGTTCACCTGTTCCTGGGTGATCTCGCGCCAGGCGGAGTGCCCGAGGTTCTTGCCGACGAGGTTCTTGACCTCGTCGAAGGCGACGACGGTCTGGGGCTGGGTCCGTGCTTCGGTCATGGTGTGTCCTCCGTGGTGGTGTCCGTGGTGTCCGTGGTGTGTGCTGCGGGGCGGCTCAGACGAACGCGCTCCGCCCGGTGATCGAGCGGCCGACCACGAGCGCGTTGATCTCGTGGGTGCCCTCGTAGGAGTAGACGGCCTCGGCGTCGGCGTGGAAGCGGGCGACGTCGTGGGCCAGGGTGATGCCGTTGCCGCCGACGAGCTCCCGGGCCAGGGCGACGGTCTCGCGCATGTGCAGGCTGATCCACATCTTCGCCAGGGCGGAGTCCTCGTCCCGGTAGACGCCCTCCTGCTGCCGTTCGGCGAGCCCGGCGACCATGGTCAGGGACGCGGTGACGTTGCCGAGCATCCGCGCCAGCTTCTCCTGGACGAGCTGGAAGCCGCCGATCGGGCGGCCGAACTGCTCGCGCTCGCGCACGTAGCGCAGCGCGGCCTCGTAGGCGCCGGCCTGGATGCCGGTGGCGATCCACGCGACGTCCGAGCGCATGACGCGCAGCATCGCGGCGACGTCCTTGAACGAGTTCACGTTCCCGAGGCGCATGGACTCGGGCACCCGCGCGCCGTCGAGGTGGATGTCGGCGTTCTGCATCATCCGCAGGGACGTCTTGCCGGCGATCTTCTCCAGCCGCACGCCGGGGGCCTCGCGGTCCACGAGGAACCCCTTGACCTGCCCGTCGGCCTCGTCGCGGGCGAAGACGGCCAGGTGGTCGGCGGTGAAGGCGCCGCCGATCCAGCGCTTGGCGCCGGTCAGCACCCACTCGTCGCCCTCGCGCCGGGCCGTGGTGGCCAGCCCGCCGGCGATGTCGGAGCCGTGCTCGGGCTCGGTCAGGCAGAACACCCCGGTCATCTCGAAGGACGTGATCAGCGGATCCCACCGCGCGAACTGCTCCGGCGTGCCGCCCACACGGCAGGCCGTGCGGAACAGCCCGGCCTGGGCGGTGTAGAACGTCGCGACCGAGGCGTCGGTGCGGGCCAGCTCGAAGATCCGGAACCCGTGGTATAGGGACCGGGGCTGCTCGCCGCCGGCCGTGAGCTCGGGCGGGGTCATGAGGTCGAGGGCGTGCAGGGAGGGGGCCACCTGGTAGGGGAACTCCCCGGCCTCCCAGTACTCGGCCAGCAGCGGCCGCACCTCGTCCTCGAGCACCCGGCGCAGCCGGCGCAGGGGCGCCTTCTCGACCTCGGTCAGCTTTTCCTCGATCCCGTAGGGGTCGCAGTCGGCGTAGAGGCGGGTCGGCCCGGGCTGCGAGCTCATGCCCGCGCCCCGTCCAGGCCCAGCAGGCGCACCGCGTTGTCCTTGAGGATCTTGGGGCGGACCTCGTCGGTGAAGGACTGCTGCTCGAACGCGCCGAGCCACTTCTGCGGGGTGATCAGCGGGTAGTCGGTGCCGAAGAGCACCTTGTCCTGGAGCATCCGGTTGGAGGCCTTCACCAGCGACTCGGGGAAGTACTTGGGGGACCAGCCCGAGAGGTCGATCCACACGTTGGCCTTGTGGGTCGCGATGGAGTTGGCCTCCTCCTGCCACGGCACCGAGGGGTGGGCCATGATGACCTGCAGCTCGGGGAAGTCCGCGGCCACCGCGTCCAGCAGCAGCGGGTTCGAGTAGGCCAGCTTGATCCCGCCGCCGCCGGGCAGCCCAGCGCCCATGCCGTTCTGCCCGGTGTGGAACAGGGCCGGCACGCCCAGGGCCTGGATCGCCTCGTAGAGCGGGTAGAACCGCTCGTCGGAGGGATCGAAGCCCTGGAGGGACGGGTGGAACTTGAAGCCCTTGACGCCGTGCTCCTCGACGAGCTTCTTCGCCCGCTCCACCGACGTCCGCCCCTGGAGCGGGTCCACGGAGCCGAAGGGGATCAGCACGTCGTTGTTGCGGGCCGCGCCCTCGGCGATCTCCTCGATGGAGTTCGGCTCGTGGCCCAGGGCCGTGGTCGCGTCCACGGTGAAGACGACGGCGGCCATCCTCCACTCGCGGTAGCGCTCGGCGATGGTGTCCAGGGACGGGGAGCGGTCCTCGGACTTGAAGTACTTGGCCGAGGCCTCGGTGAGGGCCGAGGGCAGGGACGGGTGCCCGTGGTCGGAGCACTCGATGTGCACGTGCATGTCGATGGCGTCCAGGGACGCGAGGTCGAGACCGTATTCGTAGCGCATGCCGGTGCCTCCTAGGACTGCGGGGTCGCGGACTCGGGCTTGAGCTCCTCCGGCAGCGGGGGCAGGGTCTCGCCGACCGGCTGGAGGCTGCCCTCGATGAGCGCGGGGAACGCCTCGCGCAGGGCCTCGAAGCTCCAGCCGCCGTCGCGGTACTCGGTGACCACGGGGCGGGGGTGGCTGAAGACCTGGAGCCGGTCGCCGCCGGCGCCGATGGCCTGGCCGGTGATCTGCGCGGCGTCGTCGGAGGCGAGGTAGGCGATCAGGCCGGCGACGTCGGCGGCGTTGCCGAAGCCGAGGTCCTTGCGGAAGAAGTCCGGCATGGGCTCGCCGCGGCGGTCGGCCTCGACGGCGGAGGCGAAGAACGGGATGGTCTCGGTCATGGCGGTGGCGGCCACGGGGATGACGGCGTTGGCGGTGACGCCGGCCTTCTTCATCTCCAGGGCCCAGGTGCGGACCATGCCCACGATCCCGGCCTTCGCGGCGGCGTAGTTGGTCTGGCCGAAGTTGCCGTACTGGCCGGTGGGGGAGCCGATGGCGATGATCCGCCCGGGGACCCCGTTCTCCTTGAAGTACCGGTAGGCCTCGCGGGCGCAGGTGAAGGTGCCGCGCAGGTGCACCTGGATGACCAGGTCGAAGTCCTCGTCGGTCATCTTCAGCAGCGACTTGTCGCGCAGCACGCCGGCGTTGGCCACGAGGACGTCGAGGCGGCCGAAGGCCTCCACGGCGCCGTTGACGAGGGCGGTGGCGGTCTCGGTGGAGCCCACCGGGGCGACGACGGCCACGGCCTGCCCGCCGGCGGCGGTGATGGAGGCGACGGCGTTCTCGGCGGTCGCCTGGTCGACGTCGTTGATCACGACGGCCGCGCCCTGGCGGGCGAGCTCCTGGGCGTAGGCGAGCCCCAGGCCCTGGCCGGAGCCGGTGACGACGGCGACCTTGCCGGCGAGAGGGGCGGTGCTCGGGGAGGTGGTGCTGTCCTGTGCCATGGGATGGCTCCTTCGCTGACGGTGCTTCGCTGGTCGGCAGCGGACGGGGTGACGCCCGTCACTGCTCCGGGTTCGTCACCATTCCACCGCCATTCGTTGAAAATGTCAATGGTTAAGAAGTTCCATCTATGCTGGGGGCACGGACTCCGTAGACTGGGGTCCCCGGCCCCAGGAGAGACGCTATGACCACGCCCACCGACCCGTCCGCCGGTCTCGAGCGCCTCCTCGGGGCCGAGCTGACGGCCGAGCCGGTCTTCCTGATGGCCCGCGCCGCGTCCACGGGGTCCTCGGCGGCCAACAGGAAGCTTGCCCAGCTGGAGCTGAAGGTGCGCCACTACTCGGTCCTGGCGCTCGCCTGCGGCGAGGAGCAGCTGACCCAGCGCGAGCTCAGCCAGTTCCTGGTGCTGGACCCCAGTCAGATCGTGGCCATCCTCGACGACCTGGAGCGGCGCGGCGCGGTGGAGCGCCGGACCGACCCGCGGGACCGCCGCTCGAAGATCATCGCGCCCACCGCGGCCGGCCGGGAGCTGTACGACCGGGCCAGGGCCCTGGTGGAGACCTCCACCGCGGAGTCGCTGTCCCCGCTCTCCCCGGCGGAGCGCGAGGAGCTGTCCCGGCTGCTGAGGAAGGTGGCCTTCTGAGCGCGGCCCCTCCCGCACCCGCCGCGGCCCCCGCCTGACCGGTCAGGCGGGGGCCGCGGCGCGTGCGACGGCGTGGGTCAGTGCTCGTGGGTCTCCAGGTCGAAGTCCTTGGACTCCCGGGTGAGCAGGATGAACACCGCGCTGACCGCGGCCATCCCGGCGAGGTACCAGACCACGGGGGCGATGGCCTGCCCGGAGGACGCGTAGATCGAGGCGAGGATCGTCGGGGTGAAGCCCGCCCCGATCAGGGTGGCGAACTGGTAGCCCAGCGAGGCCCCGGTGTAGCGCGCGGACGTGCCGAACTGCTCGGAGATGAACGCCGCCAGCGGTCCGTAGATCGCGGCGTGGCAGGCCAGCCCGATGGTGAAGGTCGCGAAGATCAGCAGCACGTTGCCGGTGGCCAGCCACGAGAACATCGGGAGGATCAGGGCGATGAACAGCGCCAGCCCGACGACCATCACCGGGCGCCGGCCCAGCTGGTCGGACAGGCGGCCCATGCCGACCACGAAGAACACGCTGAGCACCGAGGCGAGGGCGAAGGCGTAGAGGACCGGCTGCCGGTCGGCGCCGCCCTCGACCGCGTAGGCGACCGCGAAGGTGGCCAGGAAGACCTGCAGGGCGAACCCGGAGGCTCCCGCGAGCATCGTGTAGATCAGGGCGCGGGGCCGGCGGAGCACCTCCACGATGGGCACCTTGCGCTTGACGGTGGGGCCCTCCGCGGCCTCCTTGGCCAGGGCGGCCTGGAAGATCGGGCTCTCGGACACCTGGGCGCGCACGAAGACGCCCACGCCCAGCAGCAGCACGGACAGCAGGAACGGGACGCGCCAGCCCCAGGCGAGGAACTGCTCCTCCGGCATGGCGGCGAACAGGCCCAGGACGAAGGTGCCCAGCGCGGCGCCGGTGGGCGCTCCGGCGTTGGTGAAGGACGCGGCGAACCCGCGCCTGCCCTTGGCGGAGTGCTCCAGGGCCATCAGGGCGGCTCCGCCCCACTCGCCGCCCACGGCGATGCCCTGGCAGACCCGCAGCAGGATCAGGACGACCGCTCCCCAGGAGCCGATGACGGCGGCGCTGGGGATGAGTCCGATGAGCGTCGAGGCGATGCCCATGATCAGCATCGAGATGATGAGCATCTTCTTGCGGCCCAGGCGGTCGCCGAAGTGGCCGAAGACCGCCCCGCCCAGCGGGCGGGCCAGGTAGCCGGCGGCGAAGGTTCCGTAGGCCGCGATCGTGCCGGCCAGCGGGTCGAGGTCGGTGAAGAACACGTAGGGGAAGACCAGCGCGGAGGCCGAGGCGTAGAGCAGGAAGTCGTAGAACTCGATGGTGGAGCCGAGGTAGCTCGAGAAGATGACCTTGCGCGCCTCTCGGTTCCTGGTGCGGGCGTCCAGGGACGCCAGGGTGTCGGGTGCTGCTGACATGGCGGGTCCTTGCTCTGGGGCGGAAAGATCTGGGGCGGAAAGAGTGGGCGCGGCACCGGGGTCGGGCGCCGGTGCGGTGAGCAGGCCGGCTCCGGTCCCCGGGGGCGTCCCGGTGGTCGTGCGGGCCGGCGCACAGTGGACCCATTGGAACAGCAATCTATTGAAAATGTCAACCATTGAAGAATGGTGCTAAATCGGCGGGTCTCCGGTGGATCTGCGGGCCCCGGGGTCTGGACAATGTGATCCAGCTCTCTCTACGCTGAGAAACAAATAGTGGATTTTTTCAACTATTGGCTTTGACGACTGTTTGAGGAGACGATCGCATGCGCAATCAGGGACTGGGATCCTGGCTCGTCCGGAGGCTCGAGAAGTCCGGCCCCAAGGTGGCCGTGGTCCACGGCGAGCGCACGCTGACGTACCGCGAGCTGCACGACCGGTCCCGGCGCCTGGCGACGGCCCTCGCAGGCCAGGGCGTGGGCCCCGGGGACCGGGTGGCCTTCCTCGGGGAGAACAGCCCGGCCTTCCTCGAGACGATGTTCGCGGCGGGGGCGCTCGGCGCGGTGCTCGTGCCCCTCAACACGCGCCTGGCCGTCCCGGAGATCCGCTACCAGCTCGAGGACGCGGGCGTCTCGGTGCTGATCCACGACGCCGCCCTGACGGGCCTGGCCGAACCGGCGGCCAGGGAGCTGGCGCGCGTGCCCCGCTGGGTCGTGGCCGAGGAGGACGTGGACGGGGTGCCCGCCCTCGAGACGGTGATCGGGGCGGCCGAGCCCTGGACGGAGGACGTCCCGGTCGGCCTGGACGACCTCGCGGTGATCCTGTACACCTCCGGGACCACCGGCCGGCCCAAGGGCGCCTGCCTGACCCACGGCAACTTCACCTGGAACTGCGTCAACGTCCTGGTGGACTACGACGTGGCGGCCGACGACGTCGCGCTCATGATCTCGCCGATGTTCCACGTGGCATCGCTCGGGATGGGGGTGCTGCCGACGCTGCTCAAGGGCGCCACGCTGGTGCTCGAGTCCAAGTTCGTGCCCGGCCGGGTGCTGGAGCTCATCGAGGCCCACCGCGTCACCTGGCTGTCGGGGGTGCCGACCACCTATCAGCTGCTGTGCGAGCACCCGGACTGGGACAGCACGGACCTGTCCTCGCTGCGCAAGCTCACCTGCGGCGGCTCCGCGGTGCCCATGCGGGTCCTGGACGCCTACGAGAGCCGCGGACTGGCCTTCACCGCCAGCTACGGCATGACGGAGACCGCGCCGGGCGCCACCAACCTGCCGGCGGCGAAGTCCCGCGAGAAGGCCGGCTCCTCGGGGCTGCCGCACTTCTTCTCCGACGTGCGGATCGTGGACGCGGCCGGGGAGCCCGCGGGACCCGGCGAGGCGGGGGAGATCCTGCTCTCGGGGCCCAACGTCATCCGGGAGTACTGGAACCGCCCCGATGCGGCGGGCTCCTTCGAGGGGGAGTGGTTCCACTCCGGGGACCTGGGCTATCTCGACGAGGACGGCTACCTGTTCGTCTCGGACCGGATCAAGGACATGATCATCTCCGGCGGGGAGAACATCTACCCGGCGGAGGTCGAGGCGGCCATCCTCGAGCTGCCGGAGGTGGCCGCCGTGGCGGTCATCGGCGTGCCCGACGAGAAGTGGGGCGAGGTGCCGCACGCCGTCGTCGTGCCCCGGGAGGGCCAGGAGGTCACCGCGGACGCGATCCAGGAGCACCTGGCCGGGCGGCTCGCCCGCTACAAGGTGCCCAAGACGCTGAGTCTCGTGGCGGAGATGCCGCGCACCGCGTCCGGCAAGATCCGCAAGAACGTGCTGCGCGAGCAGGCCGCCGGCTGAGGCGCACGCGCGGCCGGCACCACGCCCCCTGGGCGGCCGGGCGGGCCGCGGCGCTGGACGCCTCCACCGCTTCTCATCTAGCCTCCCCTGCACGGCCTGATCGCCGGACTCCTGTCGGGGGACAGGAGGGACGAGGGGAGAACGAGTGAACAAGACGCTGCCGGTCTGCGTGCTGACCGCCGCGACGGCCGCTTCCATCGGGCTGACCGTGCCGGCCGAGGCGGCCGTGACGCTGCACGCCGACGGCACGGGCTCCGTGGGCCGGGACGACGTCCTGCGGGCCGTGGACTGGACCGACGGCCGGCTGCAGACCTCCGCCGCGGAGCTCGACCTCGTCGCCGAGACCGTCACCGTGGCCACGGCCACGTGGGAGTGCGTGCAGGAGGCCACGGGTGCCGTGGCCGTGCAGGAGCGGCGGACGACGACGACGTCCCGGGCGGACCTGGTCGCCACCGTGCAGCGGAGCTCCGTGACCGGTGCCGTCACGGGCTTCGAGCTGCAGGGCTTCGCCGCGGACGCCGTGGCCGTCTCGGTGGTCGAGGGCCCGGAGCTCGACGCCTGCCCCGGGAGTGAGAACGGGCGTGAGCACGGGAGCGAGCACGAGCCCGGGGCGTGGTCCCGGGTGCCGCGGTCCACCGAGCGGGCGCAGGAGCAGACGGGCCCCGCCCTGGAGATCGTCCACGAGGGTGTGGCGCACCCGGTGCCCGTCGAGCGGGGTGCCGCGGCCTGAGCGCGGCACGGCGAGGCCGGGAACGTGTCGTCGCAGGTCGGACGGGGGTCACAGAAGGGTCACGCCGCTGGATCCGTCCTCGCGACTGCATTAGCGTTCGGGAAAACGGCCCGGGAGGATCTCCCCGGTGCCGGGGGACAGGGGAATGGGGAAGCACATGCAGAAGGTGTTCGTGGTCCTGGCGGCTCTCGCGGCGGCGGGGGCGTCGATCGGGCTGACGGTGCCGGCCTGGGCGGCCACGCAGCTCCACGAGGACGGCACCGGCTGGGTGACCGGCGCCGACGCCATGGCCGCGCTCGGCTGGAACGAGGCGACGCTGCAGGCCAACGCGGCCTCGCTCGAGTTCGTGGCCGAGTCCGAGTCGGTGACCGCGATCTCGTGGGAGTGCGCCGGCCCGGGAGGCTCGGAGGTCCTGGTGCAGCGGACGGACCTGGTGGTCACCGAGACCCGGGGGATCGCCAGCGCGCCGGGCGCGCTGTGGGGGAAGGTCGTCGGCTTCCGGCTGGAGGGCTTCGACGGCCGGGGCGCCTCGAGCGCCGTTCCCGAGGGTCCCGCGCCCCAGTCCTGCCCCGATCCCTCGTGGACCCCGGTGCCGGAGAGCATGCGGACCGTGGAGGAGAAGGGCGAGCCGGTCCTGGCGGTCGTGCACGACGGGGTGCAGCACCCGGTCCCGGCCGGCTGAGCCCGTTCAGCCGCGCGGGGCGCCCAGGCGCCCGACGACGTCCCGGACCGCCGCCACGATCCCGTCCACCTGCTCCGGGGTCACCTCGGCGGACAGGGTGAACCGGACCGCGGTGGTGGCGACCTCGGCCGGGATCCCCATGGCGGTCAGCACGTGGGAGGGCTCGGTGTCCCCGGCGGAACAGGCCGAGCCCGAGGAGACGAGCAGCCCGCGCGCCTCCAGGTCCACGAGGACCGTCTCGCCGTTGACGCCGGGGAAGCAGAACGAGGCGTTCCCGGGCAGCCGCGCCGCCGGACGCTCCCGCGGGTCCGGTCCGGTCAGCACCGCCGTGGGGACCGCGGACAGAATCCCGGCGATCAGCCGGTCCCGCAGCCCGGCGAGCCGCACCGCCCGCTCCGGGCGCTCTTCCGCCGCGAGCCGCAGGGCCGTGGCGAAGCCCACGGCGCCGGCCACGTCCGAGGTCCCGGAGCGCCGGCCGCGCTCGTGCCCGCCGCCGCTCAGCAGCGGGCGCAGCGGGGTGCCCCGGCGCAGGTACAGCACCCCGGTGCCCTTGGGCCCGCCGATCTTGTGCCCGGCGAGGCTCAGCGCCGCCACGTGGAGCGCTTGTACGTCCAGTTCCAGCGCCCCGGCCGCCTGGACCGCATCCGTATGGAACGGGACGTCCCGCGCCCGAGCCACCGCAGCCAGTTCGGCGATCTCCTGGACCGCACCCGTCTCGTTGTTCGCATGCATCACGGATACCACCGCGGTGCCCGCACGAACAGCCCCCGCGAGGGAATCGGGCTCCACGAGTCCCTCGGCGGTCACGCCCAGCTCGGTGAGCTCGAAGCCGTCCCAGCGGGCCAGGTCACGGGCCGAGCCGAGCACGGCGGAGTGCTCCACCGCGCTCGTCACCACGTGCGTGCGCGCCGGGTCCCGGTCCCGGCGCCCCAGGGCGATGCCCTTCACGGCGAGGTTGTCCGCCTCGGTCCCGCCGGAGGTGAACACGACCTCGGCGGGACGGCAGTTCAGCACCTGCGCCACCGTCGCCCGGGCCCGGTCGAGGCCGGCGAGGGCCCGCCGGCCCGCCTCGTGGTGGCTCGAGGCGTTGCCGAACTCCTGCGTGAGGTAGGGCCACATGGCCTCCAGCACCTCCCGCCGGACCGGGGTGGTCGCGGCCGAGTCGAGGTACAGCACGGTCATCCCGTCCCGGTGCCGGGGCGGTGGCCGAGCCCGATGTCGAGACCGAGGTCCAGGTTCCGGGCGGAGTGGGTGAGCGCGCCCACCGAGATGACGTCCACCCCGGTGGCCGCGATGTCCCCGACGGTCTCCAGGCTCACGCCGCCGGAGGCCTCCACGGTCGCCCGGCCGTCGATGATCGCCACACCGCTCACGAGGTCGTCCACCGAGAAGTTGTCCAGCAGGACCGTGTCCGCGCCGCCGGCCAGGACCGCCTCGATCTGGTCGAGGCGGTCCACCTCCACCTCGAGGTGCACCGTGTGGGGGAGGCGGCGGCGCAGCTGCCGCAGGGCGCCGGCCAGGTCGGTGCCGTCGGCCGTGAGCAGGGCCAGGTGGTTGTCCTTGGCCATCACGGCGTCGGAGAGGGAGTGCCGGTGGTTGTGCCCGCCCCCGCTGAGCACGGCGTGCTTCTCGAGCACCCGCAGCCCCGGGGTGGTCTTGCGCGTGTCGGCCACCCGGGTCCGCGTGATCGTGCCGGGCGGGAGGTTCGCGGCCTGCTCCACGCGGGCGACCGTCTGCTCGACGGCGGCGACGTAGCGGGCGGTCAGCGTGGCGATCCCGCACATCCGCTGGGTGAGGTTGAGGGCCACGCGCTCGCCGGTCAGCACCGCCCGGGCGGGACCGGTCACCACGGCCAGCGTGTCCCCGGCCTCGAACCGGTCGCCGTCGGCGCGGACCAGCTCGACGGCCACGGCGGGGTCCGCGGCGGCGAACGTCGCGGCGAAGACCTGGCCGCCGGAGAAGACGCCGGGTTCGCGCGCCACGAGCTCGGCCCGGGCGGTGGTGCCGGCGGGGATGAGGTGCTCGGAGGTGATGTCGCCCCAGGGGGCGTCCTCGGCGAGCCCCCGCTCCACGACCTCGGTGATGGCGGCTCGGGTCAGCATGCGGGGATCCTCTCCGGGATGTCGAACATGCCGGCATCGACATGTTCGCTGATCGGTGCGTGGTGGGGGGTCGTGCTCGGGACGGACTCCAGGAGCCAGAACGTGCGTCGCGCGCGGGCGGGGTCGGAGGCCGGGAAGTCCTCGCGGAAGTGTGCCCCGCGGGACTCGGTGCGGTGCAGGGCCGCGGCGGTCACGGCGCGGCCCACGGTCAGCAGGTTCCGGTCCTCGACCGCGCGGCGGGAGAGGCCGGCCGGTGGGCGGAAGCCGGCCAGCCGCCGGGACAGTGCCTCGAGCCCCGCGCGGTCGCGCAGCACGCCGGCGCCCGCCCACATCGCGTCCTGGAACTGTGCGCGGTCGAACGGCGCGGTCTTCCCGTCGAACGGCACAGCCTTTGCGTCGACCGTCTCGGTGTCCTCGTCGACCGGCACGGCGTTCCAGCCGAACGGCGCAGTGCTCCGGGACCGGGCGGCCGCGATCCCTGAACAACCGGCCGCCGGCAGGCTCTCGGCGCGGCCGGACAGGACTAGGCAGACCGGGGCGTCGTCGGCCGCCCGGCCGGTTCCCGGCGCGTCCGTGCGAAACGCGTCGGCCTGTACTGCATCGGCCACGCGGGCCCCGAAGACGGCTCCCTCCAGCAGCGAGTTGGAGGCCAGCCTGTTGGCGCCGTGCACGCCGGTGGCCGCGCACTCGCCCACGGCGTAGAGCCCCGGGACGGTGGTGCGGCCGAAGCCGTCGGTGGCCACGCCGCCCATCAGGTAGTGGGCCGCCGGAGTGACGGGGACCGGTTCCCGGGACCAGTCGACGCCGTGCGCCCGCAGGGCGGCGTCGATCGTGGGGAAGCGCCGGGCGAGGAACTCGGCGGTGGTGCCGCTCCCGTGCGGGCCGGGCGGGGCCATGCGGGTGCAGTCGAGCAGGACCGGCCGGCCGCCCTGGGCCAGGGATCGGCGGACGTTCTCGCGGGCCACGACGTCGCGGGGAGCGAGCTCCGCGAGCGGGTGCGCGTCCTCGAGGTAGCGCCGGCCCGTGGCGTCCCGCAGCACCGCGCCCTCGCCGCGGACGGCCTCGGAGACCAGGAAGCAGCCCGGGGCCGCCAGTGCCGTCGGGTGGAACTGCACGAACTCGAGGTCCGCCACGGCGGCGCCCGCCCGCAGCGCCGCGGCGACGCCGTCGCCGGTGGCCACGACCGGGTTGGTGGTGTGCGGATAGAGCTGCCCGGCCCCGCCGGTGGCGAGCACCACGGCGTCAGCGGTCAGCTCGCGCGGCCGGTCCCCGGGACCCGTCAGGACGAGGGCCCCGGCCGCGCGGCCGCCGGGCCCGAGCACGAGGTCGACCAGCATGGTGTGCCGGGAGATCACCAGCCGGCCCGCTGCCTCGGCGGCCAGCGCGGCGGCCAGGAGTGCCCGCTGGATCTCGCGGCCGGTCGCGTCGCCGCCGGCGTGCAGGATCCGGGGCACGGAGTGGGCCCCCTCGAGGCCCTCGAGCCAGGGGGAGTCCGCTCCGGCCTCGCGGTCGAAGCCGACCCCGCGCGCCACGAGCTCGTCGACAGCGGCCGCCGACTCGCGCACGAGGACGCGCACGGCGTCGTCGTCGCACGTCCCCGCCCCGGCGGCGAGGGTGTCCCGGACGTGGAGCAGCTCGGAGTCGCGGCGCTGGCCGGCCGGGAGCCCGGCCGTCATGGCCGCGATCCCGCCCTGGGCGCGGGCGGTGCTGGTCTCGTCGAGGGCGTCCTTGCTCAGCAGCGTCACGTCGAGCCCGTGGCGGACGGCGCCCAGGGCGGCCGTGAGACCGGCGACGCCGGTCCCCACCACGAGCACGCGCGGTGCCGGGTGCGTGCTCACCGCGGCAGCGCCGCCAGCATCCGCTCGAGCGCCACCTCGGCGTCCCGGGCGGTTCCGGCGTCCACGGAGATCCGGTTGATCACGCGCCCGGCGACGAGCTCCTCGAGCACCCACGCGAGGTAGCCGGGGTGGATCCGGTACATCGTGGAGCACGGGCAGATGACGGGATCGAGGCAGAAGATCGTGTGCTCGGGGTGCTCGTCGGCGAGCCGGTTGACCATGTTGATCTCGGTGCCGATCGCGAAGGTGCTGCCCGGCTCGGCGGCCTCGACGGCCTTGCGGATGTGGTCGGTGGAGCCGCTCTCGTCGGCGGCGTCGACCACGGGCATGGGGCACTCGGGGTGCACGACCACCCGCACTCCGGGGTGCTCGGCGCGGGCCTTGTCGATCTGGGCCACGGTGAAGCGGCGGTGCACGGAGCAGAAGCCGTGCCAGAGGATGACCTTGGCGTCCTGCAGGTCCTGCGCGGTGTTCCCGCCCAGGTCCTTGTTCGGGTTCCACATCGGCATCTGTTCCAGGGAGATCCCCATGGCCTTGGCGGTGTTGCGGCCCAGGTGCTGGTCGGGGAAGAACAGCACGCGCTGCCCGCGCTCGAACGCCCACTCCAGGACGGTCGCGGCGTTGGAGGAGGTGCACACGATGCCCCCGTGCCGGCCGCAGAACGCCTTGAGCGCCGCGGAGGAGTTCATGTAGGTCACGGGGACCACGCTCTGCCGGTCGTCGTCGCCGGTCTCCCCGAGGACGTCCATGAGCTGCTCCCAGGCCTCCTCGACGGAGTCCTCGTCGGCCATGTCCGCCATGGAGCAGCCGGCGGCGAGGTTGGGCAGGATCACGGACTGGTGGTCGCCGGAGAGGATGTCGGCGGTCTCGGCCATGAAGTGCACGCCGCAGAACACGATGGCCTCGGCCTCCGGCTTCGACCGCGCGGCGCGGGCCAGCTGGAAGGAGTCGCCGAGGAAGTCGGCGTGCTTCACGATCTCGTCGCGCTGGTAGAAGTGGCCGAGCACCACCACGCGCTCGCCCAGCGTCTGCTTGGCGGCGGTGATCCGCCGGTCGAGCTCCTCGGCGGAGGCGTGCTGGTACTCCTCCGGGATCACGGGCTGGGCGGGGGCGCCGGCGGGCACCGTGTCGGTCTCGGAGGCCCCGGGGCCGTAGCCGGCGGCGACGGCCGGTGCGAAGTCCCACGGTCTCGCCGCGAGATCGGTGCTGCAGGTGCTGGTGGCCGGGGCGGTGCCCGGGAGGTCGGCCGGCTTCTCGGTCAGCAGGTCGATGCGGGTGGCGACGGAGGTCATGTCTGCTCCTGGCTGGTGCGGCCGGCCGGGGTGCGGTCGGCGAGGTCGAGGTCGGAGTTGTAGCGGTAGAGCCGGGGCGGGCGGTGGCGGGTGCCCTCCAGGCGGGTGCCGGTGTCGAGGACGGCGCCGGAGGCGAGCACCTGCCGCCGGAAGTTGGCCGGGTCCAGGGGAGCGCCGAGGATCGCCTCGTGCACCTCCCGCAGTGCGGCGAGCGTGAAGGTCTCGCCGAGGAAGGAGTGCGCCACGCGGCTGTAGGTGATCTTGTTGCGCAGCCGGTAGAGGGCGTAGTCCACGATGTCGCTGTGGTCGAAGGCCAGGGGCGGCAGCTCGGTGGTGCGCATCCACGTGACGTTGAGGTCGGCGTGGAGGTCGGAGGCCTGGTCCGCGCGGATCGAGGCCCAGTAGACGATCGAGACGACGCGCTCCTCGGCGTTCGCCGAGCGGGTCAGGCCGCCGAAGGCGTAGAGCTGCTCGAGGTAGCCGGGCTGCAGGCCGGTGGTGAGCTGCAGGGAGCGGGCGGCGGAGGCCTCGAGGTCCTCGTGCGGTTGGAGCGGCCCGCCGGGCAGGGCCCACATCCCGCGGAAGGGATCGCGGATGCGGCGGACCAGGGGCAGCCAGAGCTCCTTGCGGCCGTCGGGGCCGGTGTCCCGGGCGGCGAAGATGACGGTGGACACCGCGAGTGCCACGTTCTGCGCGCTCATCGTCACCTCCTCCCTTGCGTCGGTCTTCAGGTTGCATTGACTCTAACACTGTTAGGGTCAATTTGACGTTAACGAAGTCGTGACCATGGTGGCGCTGACCTGGCCCCATGAAAACGCGGGTTCTTCGGCGTCCACAGGGGTTGCTCCGGCGCGGCGGAGGGCGCTTACCATCTGAGCCATCCAGCCGGTCCGTCGGGGGCGTGGCAGAGCGAAGCGGGGAACTCCATGGTCCGGTCCAACCCAGTCGGCACGGCGATCGGGGGTGCCGCCCTGGCTGCGCTGCTCCTCGCGGGGTGCGGCACCGACGACGACGGCGCCGCGGCGTCGCCTTCCAGCGCAGCCTCGTCGGCCTCGGCGACATCGGCGACGCCCGGTCCCGACGCGACTCCCGACGCCTACGTGCCGGCCTCGCTCGACGGGCCTGCGCAGAACGTGCCGAAGCCTGTCATGCCGGCCCTGGCGAAGGAGGAGTCCCGGGAGGGGGCGCAGGCGTTCCTCGACTACTGGTCGGACGCGATGTGGTACGCCTACCAGACCGGTGACACCTCGTACGCGCGGGAAATTACGGCTCCATCCTGTGAAGTATGCAGGGAAGAATTGGCGACCGTTGAACAAGCTTACGAACTGGGCGCGTGGCTGGTTGGCGGCAGGGAAACGCTTGAAATACAGGAAAACCCTGTTGTGCGAGCAGCGGATGGAATATATAAACCTGTGGTCAAAGGGTGGTCAGAAGGGGGAAGGCTCGTAGAAGACGGCGAGGTGACGTATGAAGAAACCTCTGAAATCGACCCAAACAAGCCATTTCTCGTTTACCTCGATTACAAAGGCCAATCTTGGACCTACATAACTGCGGCGGCGATCTCGGGTGGCTAAATATTGGACCTGTATAGCACTTCGAGGAACTTTACTTGCATTGCTCTGGGCTAACTTTGCGACGATGCCTGCCAGTGCGGAAGAAGGCCCCTCGGTGGCGGATCGAATTAATAAAAAAGCACTGAATAACGGAATTGGTGACCAAATATCCGGTAGTTCACTTAAGGATGTATCGGTATCCGCGGATGGAAAAGACATTCACCTTGGTGCAGAAATGCGCGAAGAGCGGCAATCTATTCAGTCCCCCAAGACGGCGGCAAAAGAAGCCAGTAACGCCGTCCCGGTCGACTACGACCCCGACGAGGACCCCGTCTTCCAGAAAGCCCTCCGCCAGTACCTGAGCGACCAGGGGATCGACCGGCCGTTCAACCCGGACGCCATCGCGCGCTCGAAGTCGCAGACGTTCGGCCTGCAGAACCCCTGCACCAACCGGACCGGCGGGGCTCTGGACGACTGCCTGGCCGAGCGGAACTGCACCACGGCCGACGGTGGCGAGGGCGTCTACATGAACGTCGTCGTCCGGCAGGACGTGGACCTCAACACCCCCTGGGGCGAGCCGATGTGCGTGGCGGTCGCCGAGGCGGAGGGCGGCGAGGAGGTCGTCGAGCTGCCGACCTTCACCCTGCAGGACTTCAGGACGCTCGCCGTCGCGCCCGCGGCCAGTGCCGTCCAGCCGGCCCCGGACACGCTGAGGGGCATGCACACCAACGTCTGGGCGGAGGCGCGGCCCCAGCAGTTCAGCACGGAGCTGGGCGGGTTCCCGGTGCAGGTGCGCGCCGTTCCCGTCCAGTACGCGTGGGACTACGGGGACGGCACCGGGCTCGGCCCCACGGAGCTCAGCGGCGCCCCGCTCGCGGAGGGGGCGTGGGACGTGCAGACCGACACCAGCCACGTCTACACCGAGACCGGGGACTACGCCGTCTCGCTCACCACCTGGTTCTCCGGCGAGTACTCCGTGGCGGGCGGTCCGTGGCTGCCCGTGGCAGGGCTCAACGACGTGGCGAGCGCGCCCGTGCCGATCAGCGTCTGGCGCTCCACGGTGCGCAACTACGCGGACGACTGCCTCGAGAACCCGCAGGGCGTCGGCTGCTGATTTCCGCGCCGACCGGTACGTCGTCGGACTCTGGTGGGATGATCGATGCACATGGTTCCCCGGTCCCCGGGAAACCCGGTCAGCGGTCCCGCCGGTGCACACGCTCCGGACGGGGAAAGGGGCGGAACAGTGACGATCTCCGGTCCGTGGGTGCTCCACTTCAGCTGGGGCTGCACCGACGACTACGGCCGGGTGGGCCTTGTGTTCAACCCGGACGGCACCTTCTCGGGCGGCGGCTTCTCCGGCGCCTGGCGCCAGCACGACGGCACGCTGCTGATCCGCTTCGCCGACGGCCCCGCGCAGTACGGCGGCACGGTCACCGGCAGCGCGGGAGCGGGGGCGATGTCCTGCTTCGACGGCTCGCCGGGCGGCTGCTGGTACCTGGTCAGGCGGGGCTCCGCCGATGGGCCCGAACCCGCGGACAGCAGCGCCGGTCAGCCGGCGGACGTCGCCGGGCGGAGGCCGGCCTCCGCGGGGACGGCGCCCGGTGAACTGGACGCCGCGGGCAACCGGATCTGATGCGGAGAGGTGGACAGGCAATGACCACGGACCACGGACACCGGGGCGGACACGGGCCGTTCTGCGGTGTGATCCCGCCGTACGTGCACGAGCAGAT
The DNA here is from genome assembly GCF_049716185.1 of Kocuria sp. CH-021. Taxonomy (NCBI): domain Bacteria; kingdom Bacillati; phylum Actinomycetota; class Actinomycetes; order Micrococcales; family Micrococcaceae; genus Kocuria; species Kocuria sp. CH-021. Next base: position 35,731 of record NZ_JBNAFK010000010.1, read on the forward strand.
GGCGGTGCACGGGGACGAGCAGACCCGCAGGAACGCCCTGGCCGCACTGGCCGTGGACACCACGGTCCGGGCGGAGCGGCTGATCGTGGACCTGACCGCCCGCTCCGTCGCGGCACAGGCCGCCGCCCACCGGGAGCGCAGGGTGTACTCGGCGGGCAACACCGCCGAGCTGCCGGGCGCGCTCGTGCGCTCCGAGGGGGATCCCGCCAGCGCGGATCCCGCCGTGGACGAGGCGTACGAGGGGCTGGGCTCCACGTTCGACCTCATGCAGGAGGTCTTCGGCCGCAACTCCCTCGACGACGCCGGCATGCCCCTGCTCGGCACGGTGCACTACCAGGACAAGTACAACAACGCGGCCTGGGACGGCCGGCAGATGATCTTCGGGGACGGTGACGGCCAGTACTTCAACCGCTTCACCGCCGCGGTGGACGTCATCGGGCACGAGCTCGCGCACGGGATCACCACGCACGAGTCCGACCTGCTGTACATGTACCAGTCCGGGGCGCTCAACGAGCACTTCTCCGACGTCATCGGGGCCATGGTCAAGCAGTACGTGTCCGAGCCCCGGCAGACCGCGGCGGACGCCGACTGGATCATCGGCACCGGTCTCTTCACGAGCGCCGTCGACGGCGTCGGTCTCCGGTCGATGAAGGCACCCGGCACCGCGTTCGACGACGACGTGCTCGGCAAGGACCCGCAGCCGGACCACATGTCCCGGTTCGTGCACACCCTGGACGACAACGGCGGGGTGCACATCAACTCCGGCATCCCGAACCGGGCCTTCTGCCTCGCGGCGATCGGGCTGGGCGGCTACAGCTGGGACCGGGCCGGCCGGATCTGGTACGCCGCGATGCGGGACCCCGAGCTGCGGCGCCTGCGGTGGACCGCGCAGTTCAAGGACTTCGCGGGCCTCACCATCAAGCACGCCGTCACCCTGTACGGACCCGCGGAGCGGGACGTGGTGGCGGACGCGTGGCAGCAGGTGGGAGTCGCGCCCGAGGCGACCCGGGCGGTGGGTGCCCTCGCGGACGAGTGGGTGCTCCACTACAGCTGGGGCTGCACGGACACCTACGCGCAGACGCCCCTGACGTTCCACGAGGACGGGTCCTTCACCGGCGACCTGACCGGCAAGTGGCACCAGCAGGACAGCACCCTGCTCCTGTCCTTCGACGCCGGCTCGGCGCGGTACGCCGGCACGCTCGCGGGGGACGTCGCCACGGGTGCCATGTCCGACTTCGAGGGGGCGGACGGGTGCTGGCGCCTGACCAGGAAGGGCGCCACGGGTATAGTCGGGAACTGATTCCCCATCGGCCCCGCCGGTCCCCGCGGAGACCGGCCCGGGCCACCCGCGTCCTACGGAGGGACGGTGCCGTTCATGGCGAGAGTCAGCTACCGCCGCGAGGGAGGCATCGCGTACTTCCCCGGGCTGGCCGTGGAGCGGAGCTTCGAGACCGAGTCCCTGCCCCGGGCGCAGCAGGACGCGCTCCTCGACCTCTTCGAGACCGTCCGCGCGCACCGGCTGGAACCGACCGCCCCGGCGGCCCGCCGCGGCACGGCCGACCAGCAGTCCTACGTGATCGAGGTCCAGGAGAGCTCCGGTGTCCGGCGCCTCGTGGTGAGCGAGTTCGACCAGGACCCGGCGGCGCAGGAGCTGGTGGCGCGGCTGCGCGACTGCGCGGACCAGTGCGAGTCCGGCGAGGAAGCATGAGGGGAATTCGGGCCCACGGGAGGTCATCCGGGGTCATGCCGCGCCGCCGACCCGCCCCCGAGGTGGGACGTTAGCCGCCGCAAATGCATCGCCCCTTATCAGAGGGGGGTTCGGTGGTTACACTCGGCCGGACTTGACCGCCGCGCCCACCGCCAGGAGTCCGAGATGTCGAACAGATCCCGCGCTCGTTCCGTCACCCTTCTCACGGCGGCCGCCCTGGTCGTATCGGGGGCTCCGGCCCTCGCGGCCCCGCCGCCGACGCTCCTGCGGCAGCCTGATGCGCCTCCGCTCGTGCCCGCCGCCAACGAGCTGGTCGCCACGGCCGAGACCTATCCGGAGGCGGACGCGAACCTCTACACCGTCTCGGTGGCCCGCAACGGCGTGCCCGTGGAGCCTCGTGGCTTCGCCCTGGACGTGCAGCAGGTGGTCGACGCCGCGCTGGACGACCTGCAGACCCTGGGCTCGGCCCCGGACGACCCCCTGCTCGTGCTCAACCCCTTCGGCACCAACACCACGGGCGTCTACGCCCAGTTCGGGACCGAGGGCGGCGGCACCCTGACCTACACCGTGAGCTCTCCCGGCACCGAGGACTTCACGCGCGTCGCGAAGGACCACGACCCGAGCGCCTCGTCGTTCGAGGGACAGCTCATCGGGGTGGTCCCGGGCGCCGAGAACACCGTGACCACCACCTGGCAGCCCGACGACGGCGAACCCGTGGAGTTCTCGTTCACCGTGACCGCTCCGCCGAGCGCGTCGGGCGACCGCACGACTCTCGACCGCACCGTGGTGGGGAACGCTGAGGAGCTCACCGACGGACTGTTCGCGGTGATGGGGCTGAGGCGCCACGTCGACTACACCCTGCTCTACGACAACGCGGGGGTGCTGCGCGCCGAGTTCGACCTCGACGGCTACCGCACGGACCGCCTGGAGTTCTACGGCGACACCATGGTGACCACCGTCGGGAAGGACCAGGTGGCCCGCATCGACGGCCTCGGCCGGGTCGTGGCCACCTACGTCCTGACGGGCTACGAGATGCACCACGACTTCGACATCACCGACGACGGCAAGGTCGTGACCCTGGCCACGGAGACCGCCAAGGGCAGCGTGGAGGACGTCCTGGTGTCCCTGGACCTGGAGACCGGGACCTACGAGAAGACGATCGACTTCACGGAGCTCCTCGCCGACTACAAGTCCCGCACCCAGCCCTACGGTCCGAACGGGGTGGACGACTGGCTGCACCTCAACTCGGTCGACTGGTCCGCGGACGGCGACTCCGTGATCGTCAGCGCGCGGGAGACCTCCGCGATCCTGAAGGTCGACGACGTCCACGGGAGCCCCGCGATCGACTACATCATCGGCCAGCGCGAGGTCTGGGCCGGCAGCGACGCCGAGGGCCTCCTCCTCGAGAAGGCGGGGAACTTCCCCGACACCGGCGGGCAGCACTCGGTGGTGCGCCTCGACGACGCGGCGCTGGCGGACGGCCAGTACTACCTCACGATGTTCGACAACTCGTTCTGGAGCATGAGAAGCCGTCCGGACTACACGGCCCCTGTGCCCGTTGGGACTTCCCCGGTGTCCACGGCGGACCCCTCCCTCCGCTCGGAGTACCGGAAGTACCTCGTCGACGAGAACGCCGGGACCTACACCGAGGTCGAGACCGTTCCCGTCCCCTACTCCGCGATCGTCAGCAACGTGCAGGACCTCGGCGGCCCGCTCGTGATCAACAGCGGCCAGGCCCTGACGTTCGCCGAGTACGACGCCCAGCGCGAGGTCGTCGCCCGCTACGGCTACGCCCTCGAGGGGGCGACCGAGAACGACTTCGCCTACCGGGTGCTCAAGTACGACTTCGGCGACTTCTGGTTCGCCGGCTCCTGAGCCGGCGCGCCGGCGGCAGGAACGGACGGCAGCGCCGGGACCCCGCGCGGTCGCCCCGCCTCAGCTCGCGTTCAGCACGAACTGGTTGGCTGATCGGTGCGAGGGGATCCCCGGGACACAGGGAGAAGCTGACGGTGCCGGCCGCGGAGCGGAAAGCCGCGGACGGCACCCGTCCCGGAGACCGGGGCCCGCACGCGTCCGAGGAGTTCGCGCGCGGGCCCCGGGCCCTCGCCCGCCGAGGTTCGGCCCCGCGGCGAGCGAGTCCTGGCGCCGGGGACGGCACCGCAGCCCGGTGCACACGGCAGGATCTCCCGCTCGGAGCGCGACCCGGACGACACGGCCCCGGAGCTCCACGCCCGGCCGCCGGCTCCTGGGACGCCTGAGCCGCAAGCCGGTTCACGCCTGTCCCGCGGACTCCGCCCACTCGGCGACACGGGCGCTGCTCTGCTCCGGGGAGAGGTCCTCGACCCGGGTCATGACCGACCAGCGGACGCCGAACGGGTCCCGGATGCTGCCGAAGCGGTCGCCGGAGACGAATGTGCTGACGGGTTCGCGGACGGTGGCGCCGGCGGCCACGGCGCGCGCCACCACGGCATCGACGTCCGGGACGTAGAGGCCCAGGGAGTAGCAGTCGTCGTCGCCCGCGGGCGGCGGGACGAGGTGGAAGTCGGGGTTCACCTCGCCCAGCTGGAGACGTCCGGCGCCGAGGTCGAGGGTGGCGTGCACGACGACGGGCGTCCCGTCGGCCCCCGGCATGTCGGTGCGGTCGACGAGGACGGCCCCGAAGACGCGGGTGCAGAAGTCGATCGCCGCGGCGGCGTCGACCACCGCGATGAAGGGGGTCAGGGACGTGAACCCGTGGGGCGTCCCGTCGGTCGTGTGTGCTCCGGTGGCCCCGCGGAGGTTCTGCTCTGTGCTCATGCTCCGAGCCTAGGGAGGGGGCCGAGGCCGGTCTTGAAGATTTCCGCCACCCTCGGCTGGTTACGCTCGTGCCATGAGCGAGCCGCCCACCACGCGGGGCCACCTCACCCCGGGACCGCACGCCACGGTCGTGCGCCTGCCCGCGCCCGACGACGTCGCCCATCTCGTCCGGCAGCTGTGGATCCCGGAGTGGGACCTGCCGGCAGGGGAGCGCGTCGAGCAGCTGGTGCTGGGCTATCCGGCGAGCAACGTGGTGGTCGAACCGGACGGAGCGGCGCTGCACGGACCCACGAGCCGTGCGTCCACCCGGGTGCTCACGGGCTGGGGCTGGGCGGTCGGGGCGCTGCTGCGACCGGCAGGGGTCCTGCTGTTCACCCAGCGCCCGGCGGACCTGCTCGACGGATCGGCGCCACTCCCCGCCCCCGGACTGCACCCGGCCGTCGCGGAGGCCATGACGGCAGCGGACCCGGCCGGCCGGCACGCACAGGCGGCCGCCCTGCTCGCAGACCACGTCCGGGCGCTGGCGGCGGCCGTGTCCCCGGCGGCGGTGCGGGACGGTGCCGTGGCCAACCGCATGGTCGACCTCCTCGAGGCGGGCGCCGACGTGCGGAGCCCGGCCGACCTCGCCCGGCAGCTGCACGTGTCCGAGCGCTCGCTGCAACGGCTCGCGGCCCGGTTCGTCGGGATGCCGCCGCAGCTGCTGCTCCGTCGTCGTCGGCTCCAGGAAGCGGCCGAACGGATGCGCGCGGACCCGGACGCGGACCTGGGTGCACTCGCCGCGGAGCTGGGCTTCGCCGACCAGTCCCACCTCACCCGGGAGTTCCGGTCGGTGCTGGGCGCCACCCCGCGCGGCTACGGGCGCGCCCTGCCGGGGCGGGAGGTCGGGTGAGGGCCCCGGGGGCCTGTGGCCGTTCCTGGTCGGGTCGGGACGGCGGATGCTGATCGTGGCCCTGCCTGGCCGGGTCGGCGGATGCTGATCCGGCGCCGGCGCGAGGGCCGCGGCCCCGGATCAGGCGACGGTGCCGGGCCGGCCGTTCTTGGCCACCACGCGCTCGCCGGCGCGCTGCCAGGCCGTCATGCCCCCGCGGAGGCTGGCCACCTGGTAGCCGGCCTCGGCGAGCTGCCGGGCGGCGTTCGCCGACCGGGCGCCGGACCGGCAGACCGTCACGACCTGCCGGTCCTTGGACAGTTCGCGCTGACGAGTGGCGATGGCCTCCAGGGGGATGTGCCGGGCGGCCGGGGCATGACCCGCGCGGTACTCCTGGGGCGTGCGGACGTCGACGAGCACGGCCCCGTCGTCCAGGAGCTCCCGTGCACGGGCGACGTCCACGGTCTCGTAGCTGGTGCCGAAGAGGCGGCTGAGGAGTCCCACGGTTCAGTCCTTCCTGGGAGCGGTCGAGGCGTCCGTGCGGCGCGGGGCGTGCGTCCCGCACCGCACGGGTGCTGTGGTGCTGTTCTGCATGAGAGGTCCTTCCGCTCCGCCCGACGAGTTCGGGGTGTCTGGTTCGATAATACCCCCTGGGGTATGTATGGCACCAGTTGTGAGGAACGAGACAACAGGGGCGCAAATAACTTCGCGGGATCTTCCGTTGAGACGGAAAGAACCAGTTCCCTGATGAAAGGCCTCCCCGTGCCGCACTCCACCTTGTCCACGCCTGTCACCCTCGGCTCCCTCGAGCTGCCGAACCGCCTCGTCATGGCACCGCTCACTCGGATGCGCTCCGGTCGTGACGGCGTCCCCGGCGAGCTCAACGTGGAGCACTACACCCAGCGCGCCTCGATGGGCCTCATCGTCACCGAGGGCACGTACCCCGACGTGGTGGGGCAGGGCTTCGCCTACCAGCCCGGCATCGAGACGCCCGAGCAGGTCGAGGGCTGGCGCCGGGTGGCCGAGAGCGTGCACGCCGCCGACGGCCGCCTGTTCATGCAGGTTATGCACGCCGGGCGCGTCACGCACCCGGACATCAACGGCGGTTCCCAGCCGGTGGCCCCCAGCGCTCTCGCGATCGAGGGGAAGACGCACACCTACCAGGGCAAGGCCGACTACCCCGTGCCGCACGCGCTGACCGCCGAGGAGCTGCCGGGCGTGGTGCAGTCCTTCGTCCGGGCCTCGCGCAACGCGATCGAGGCGGGCCTGGACGGTGTGGAGATCCACGGCGCGAACGGCTACCTGCTGCACGAGTTCCTCGCGCCGGGCGCCAACCAGCGCACCGACGAGTACGGCGGCTCCCCGGAGAACCGCGCCCGCTTCGTGGTCGAGGTCGTCCGGGCCGTGGCCGAGGCCGTCGGCGCGGAGAGGGTCGGCCTGCGGATCTCGCCCGAGCACAACATCCAGGACGCCTGGGAGACGGACCACCAGGACGTCCGGGCCACGTACGCCGCTCTCGTCGACGGCATCCAGGACCTCGGCCTCGCCTATCTCTCCGTGCTGCACAAGGAGCCGGAGGGGGAGTTCGTCCAGGGACTGCGCACCCGCTTCGGCGGCGCCTTCCTGGCCAACAGCGGCTTCAGCGACGTTCCGACCACCCGCGAGGAGAGCGTGCGGCTGATCGAGGAGGGCGTGGCGGACGGCGTCGTCGTCGGGCGCCCGGCGATCGCGAACCCGGACCTGGCACGGCGCTGGGCGGAGGGTCTGCCGGAGAACGTGCCGAACCCGCGGACCTTCTACACGCAGAGCGCCGAGGGCTACACGGACTACCCGTTCGCGCAGGCCTGAGCCACTCTTCGCGTTCCACCCGGCCCTGCGGGGCGCGCGGACCCTTTCGTGAGCGGAGCGCCGAGGGCTGTCCGGACTGCCTGTTCGGGCAGTCTGGGCGGCTCCCCGTGTCCTGCCCAGCCCTGCCGGGCGGGACGCGGAGACCCCGAAGGTGATACGGGTCACGTCTTAGCGTGTCGGATCCGGCTGGGACCATGAACCATGGCCACCACCTCCCAGCCGCCCCGAACCCTGGAGGACGCCCTCCGGGAGGAGACGGACCTGGCCCAGATCGGCGAGGAGTTCTCCGACGGCGTGCGGGCGCTCGTCGAGGAGTCCTGCGCCGAGGCTCGGGCGGCAGGACGCCAGTACCGGCTGCTGCACCGGCTCTGGCAGCTCCAGGAGGAGGCCCGGGAGCAGCGCTGGATGGTGGAGGCGGACTGGATGCCCGCCGAGGCCGACCGGCTCGGCCCTCACTCGCTCGAGCCCGCGGAGCAGACGATCCGGGACGTCGCCGACGAGATCGGCCCGGCCCTCCGGCTGCCCGCGGGCACCGCGCTGCGCCGCGTCGAGGACGCCGTGCTGCTCGCGGAGTCCCTGCCCGGGGTCCTGGAGGCCCTGGAGCAGGGGCTGATGGGCTCCCGGCAGGCAGGTGTGCTCATCGAGCTGTGGCGCGACCTCGTGTGGGACGCCGACAGTTCCGCGCCGGAGCTTCGGGCACCGGCCGAGAGCGTCCGCCGGATCGTCGACGAGCTGCTCCTGCGGGCGCCGGACAGCACCGTGGCCCAGCTGCGAGCCCTCGCACGTCGGCGCCGTGCGGGTCTGCTGCGGAAGACCGAGGAGCAGCGCCACCGGCTGGCGCTGCGGGACCGTCGCGTGTGGGTCGAACCCCGGGAGGACGGCATGGCGCAGCTGTGCGCCCTCCTGGACGCGGGCACCGCGCACGCCATCCAGGACCGCCTCGACACGCTGGTCGACCGCGCGGCGCTCCCCGCTCCGCACCACGTTCCTGTGGCGCCGGACGGCGTCCTCGCGGCGCAGGTCCCGCCCGTGGCCCCGCCCGCGCCGTCGGCCGGAGGTGCCGGGCCGTCCGCTCTCGCCGCCGAAGCTCCGGAGCGCCGCACGGTGCCCCAACTGCGGGCCGACGTGCTGGCGGACATCCTGCTCGACGGCGAGCCCGCCGACCTCCCGGAGCACCTGCGCGGCATCCGCGGGCACGTGACGGTCACCGTGCCGGCCCTCGCCCTCCTCCGGAGCACGAGGGAGGCGCTCACCGGTCCCGTCGAGGACCTGCTGCGGACCTCCCGCTGCGCGGAGCTGGAGGGCTACGGACCCATCCCGATCGGCCTGGCCGAGCGGATCGCGGCTCGTGCGCCGTCCTGGTCCCGCATCCTCACCCATCCGGTCACCGGGACCGTCCTGGACCGGGACCGCAGCACCTACGCCGTGCCCGCGGACCTCAAGCACCGGCTGCGGGCCCGGGACGGCACGTGCCGCTTCCCGGGCTGCCGACGCCGGGCGTCGCGCTGCGACCTCGACCACACCGTTGCCTGGGCCGACGGCGGCCGCACCTCGGCGGACAACCTCGCGCACCTGTGCCGGCACCACCACCTGCTCAAGCACCGGGACGGCCCGCTGGGCCGGTGGCGGGTGGAGCACGTGGAACCCGAGGACCTGGACCGCGGACAGCCGGCCCTTGGGCGGCGGGACTCCGGGCGACCGCGTCCTGTCGCCGGGGTTCCGGACGGGACAGGGGTCCTGGGCCGGCACGGCGTGCTGATGTGGACATCTCCCGCAGGACAGGTGCACAGGACCTATCCGCAGGAGTACCGCTCCGAGGCTCCGGACCCCGTCGCGGACAGCACCCCGCACCGTTTCCCGCGCCGTGCGCCTGCCCGCGCACCGCACGACGCCCCGGACCTCGCGTCGGACTTCGCCCGGGATCCCGCTGCGGGTCTCGCTCCCCGGCCCGGTGCCCGCTCCGGTCCGGCCGATGATCCGCCGCCGTTCTGAGACCCTGGACCGTACCCCGGTCCGCCGGGACGTGACCGCGCTCCTGACCGGACGGACGTCCGGGCCGGACCGGACCCGCACGCAGAGGAGCCGCCCGTGACCACGCCGTCGTCCGCCGAGATGCGCTCCGTGCTGCTCGACCTGTTGCGCCGCCGCGGACCCGAGAAGACCGTCTGCCCTTCCGAGGCCGCCCGCGCCCTGGCCCCGGACGGCTGGCGGGACCTGATGGAGGACGTGCGCCAGGAGGCCTGCCGGCTGGCCGACGACGGGCTCGCGGACATCACCCAGCGCGGCCGCCCCGTCGACGGCAGGACGGCTCGCGGGCCGATCCGCGTCCGGCTCCGCTGACCCGGGCGCGAGCCCCGGGTAGCGTGTGGGCCATGACGACCGCACCCATCAGCACCCTGCTCGGGTCCGCCGCCCGCGCGCCGTTCGTCCTGCTCAAGCAGTTCCGCGCCCACCGGCCCATCCACTCGGAAGGGGTCGGGCTCGAAGGCGTCCTGACCCGGACGGGCGGCGGGAGCAGCGGCATCCACTGGATCGACGACGCCGGTGAGGACCCTGTCCGGGCCCGTTTCTCCCGCTCCTTCGGCTTCCCGCACGGGTGGCCCGACATCCTGGGCCTCGCTCTGCGCTGCCCTGTGCCGCCCTCCGGGCAGATGGAGGGCCGCAGCGACGGCCGCGCCGACATCCTCCTCGCGACCGCCGGCAGCGGGCGCTTCTCCCGTTTTGTGCCGACCTTCCACCGGCACGTGCCGGACGGTGCTTTCGCCTCCTTCATGCCCTACCGCGGCCTCGACGGGCCCGTGCTGGTCGCCGCGCACCCCGAGCCGAGGGCGGAGCGCCTGCCGGCCCGCCCGGACCGCTTCCGGGCAGCCGTCGCCGCCGAGCCCTGGGCTGTCGGTCTGCACTGGGCCACACCCGTCGGACCGTGGCAGCGCTTCGGGACGGTCGAGCTCGCTCCCGGCGCACCGTTCGGGAACGACGAGCGCTTCGACCCCCTGCTCAACGTCCCCACGGGCGCGGAGAACTACGAGTGGACCTACCGGCTGCGGGAGCCGTCCTACACCCTGGCTCGCACTCCGCGGGAGCAGCTGCGCCGGGCGTAGAATCAGCCCATGGGACTGAGACTGGGCCCGGCACCCACCACCGCGACCGTCCGTCGTCACGCCGTCGTGGAGTCGCCGATCGGCCCGCTGGCGCTCGTCGAGGAGTCCGGCGCGCTCGTGGCGCTCTCCGTGGAGGGGGCACGCCAGGGGCCCGTCCCCGCCTCCTTCGGGGAGCGCGACGACAACCTGCTCCCGCACGTCCGCGAGCAGCTCGGTGAGTACTTCGCGGGGCGGCTGCAGGAGTTCGACGCCGACGTCGTGCTCCACGGGACGCCGTTCCAGGTGCGCGTGTGGAACGCCCTCGCCCGGATCCCGTACGGCACGACCGGCACCTACGGGCAGGTCGCGCGCGCGATCGGGGTGCCCCGCGCCGCCCAGGCGGTCGGGGCCGCCAACGGCCGCAACCCCGTCAGCCTGCTGGTCCCGTGCCACCGGATCATCGGCGCCAACGGGCGCCTGACCGGCTACGCCGGCGGCATGGAGCGCAAGGAGTACCTGCTGCGCCTCGAGGGCGCGCTGCTCTGACACCCCGCCCCGCCGACGCCCCACCAGGAGGACCCATGACCCGCCTCGACGACCTCGCCACCGCCAACCTCGAGAAGGCGCGGGCGTCGGGTGCCGGGCGCAGCGCGGAGCTCGTGGTCCACGACGGCGTGCTGCGGCAGACGGTGATGGCGCTGTGCGCCGGCAAGGAGCTCGCCGAGCACGTCTCCCCGCCCGCCGCCACGCTTCAGCTGCTCCGCGGCCGGGTCCGGGTGCTCAAGCGCGGTCAGCTCGCCGAGGAGCTGACCGCCGGAGAGCTGCTGTCCCTCACCGACTCCCGCCACTCGGTGGAGGCTCTGGAGGACTCGGTGTTCCTGCTGACCACGGTCTCCCGTCCGTCGGACGGCTACGACCCCCGGGTGGCGTGACGCAGAGGTCCTCTTCCGGTCCGCGAGCCCGGAGGACGGGTGTGGCAGACGGGCTCGGACCGGGATCACAGGAATCGGGCGCAGACGGCGCGTAGCGCAACGTCGGCTCAGAACGCGTAGCGGACGTCGCAGTACGGCAGCTTCTCGTGCAGCAGGTCCAGGAACTGCTCCAGGTACCGCTGCTTGTCCCGGAACCGGTACCGCACGTTCAGGGCCCCGTTCTGGGAGCGCTTGGTCTCCTGGAGGTCCGGGCGCCACAGCACCTCCTCGGCCTTGGGGTGCCACTGCGTGTTCACCTCGTGGAGCTGCTCGTTGTGGGTCAGGAAGATGACCTCCGAGGCCAGCTGCTCCTTGGCCGCCGCGCTCAGGCCGTCGTCGAGCTGTTCGAAGAGCTCGGCCCAGTCCTCCAGCCACGTGTCCGTGACGATGACCGGCGAGAAGTTCACGTGCACCTCGTAGCCGGCCGCCACGAACTCGGCGACAGCGGCGATCCGCTCCGGCACGGGCGTGGTCCGGATGTCGGTCAGCTTGGCCAGGTGCGCCGGCATCAGCGAGAACCGCACCCGGGTGCGGCCCTGCGGATCCCAGTCCAGTAGCTCCCGGTTGACGTACTTGGTGGCGAAGGACGCCTTGGCCGTGGGGTGCCGGCGGAACAGGTCCACGAGGTCCCGCACGTTGCCGCTGAGCAGCGCGTCCACGGAGCAGTCGCTGTTCTCCCCGAGGTCGTAGACCCACGCGTGCGGGTCGCACTGGTTGGGCTCCGGCTTGGTGCCCTGCCGGCGGATGTGCCGGTCCAGGTAGCCGGTGATCTGCTCGATGTTGGCGAAGACCGTCACCGGGTTGCTGTAGCCCTTCCGGCGGGGCACGTAGCAGTAGGCGCACGCCATGGCGCACCCGTTGGCCGTGGACGGCGCGATGAAGTCCGCCGACCGGCCGTTGGGCCGTGCCGCCAGCGACTTCTTGACCCCCAGCACCAGGGCCTCGCGCTTGATCCGCACCCACCGCCGCGCGTTGGTCTCGTCCCCGTGCAGCTCCGGGATCTGCCAGTGGCTCGGGACCTCCACCAGGGTGGCGTCGGGCCACCGCTCGAGGACCTCCCGCCCCCGGGGCAGCTCGGCGGCGGCCGGCTCGTAGTAGATGCGGGTGATGTCGACCATGGACGGTTCCGGGGGCATGGGGACGAGTCTAGGAATCGCCTCCGACAGCCGGTGCGGGGATCGCTCACCGGAGATGGACAGTGGACTTCGCACCGGGCGGCCGACAGGATGGCCTCAGGGTCCGACCGCGACGACCACTCCGGCAGCAGCGATCACGAGGGAGCTTCTCCATGAAATCCGTATGGCTCGACACGTACGAGGTGCCGTCCACCGCGACGGACCAGTTCGTCCCCGGGGCGCACTACGACACGGTGGTCGCGGGTGCCGGGCTGACCGGGCTGACCACCGCGGTGCTGCTCGCGCGTGCGGGCCAGCGGGTCGCCGTGCTCGAGGCCCGCTCGGTGGGTGCCGTCACCACGGGCAACACGACGGCGAAGCTGTCCCTGCTGCAGGGCACCACGCTCTCCCAGATCCACCGGCACCAGTCGGACAAGGTGCTGCGCGCCTACGCGGACGCGAACCGGGAGGGCCAGGAGTGGCTGGTCCGGTTCCTCGAGGAGCGGGAGGTCCCGTTCCAGCGCCGCGCCGCCTACACCTACGCCACGACGTCCAAGGGCGCCTCCGCCCTGCGCAAGGAGCTCGAGGCCGCCCGGATCGCCGGCCTGCACGTGAACTGGACCCGGGACACCGGCCTGCCCTACAAGGTCTCCGGCGCCATCACGATGGCGGACCAGGTGCAGTTCCACCCCATGGAGGTGCTGGGCGCCCTCGCGGCCGAACTGCGGGAGCGCGGCGGGACGCTCGTGGAGGGCGTCCGGATCACCGGCGCCGGCGTGCGCTCGCCCCTGACCGTGCAGACCTCCCAGGGATCGGTGCAGGCCGACCGGCTCGTGCTCGCCACGGGCACCCCGGTCCTGGACCGCGGCGGGTACTTCGCGAAGCTCTCCCCGAACCGCTCCTACGCCCTGACCTACCGGGTGCCCGGGGCGCCGGGGTCCATCCCGGAGGGCATGTACATCACCGCGGACAGCCCCGACCGGACCCTGCGCACCGTGCCGGTCGACGGGGAGGAGCTGCTGCTGGTGGGCGGCAACGACCACGTGGTGGGCCGCTCCCCCTCCCCGCAGGCCGCCGTGGACGACCTCGAGTCCTGGACGCAGCGCTGGTTCCCCGGGGCCGAGCGCACCCACGCGTGGGCGGCGCAGGACTACCAGTCGGTCAACCTCGTGCCCTTCATCGGCGCCCTGCCCCGCGGCGGCGGCAACATCTACCTCGCCACCGGCTACAACAAGTGGGGGATGAGCAACGCCGTCGCCGCCGCGATCGCGCTGAACGCCGAGATCCTCGGCGGCAGCGTGCCGTGGGCCGAGACGCTGGGCCGGCGCGTGACCTCGCCGTCGGACATCCTCACCGCCCTGCGCGTCAACGCGGGCGTGGGCCTCAACGCGCCCAAGGACTGGCTCAAGGCCGAGCTCAAGGAGCTGCCCGGTGAGGCGCCCGCGGAGGGACAGGGCGTCGTCGGCCGCGAGCACGGCCGCCCCGTGGCCGTGTCCACCGTGGACGGCACCACCTGCAAGATCTCCGGTGTGTGCACGCACCTCGGCGGCGTGCTGCGCTGGAACGACGCCGAGCGCTCGTGGGACTGCCCGCTGCACGGCTCCCGCTTCGCCGCGGACGGGTCCCTGCTCGAGGGCCCTGCCGTGAAGGACCTGCCCCGCGCCGGCCACTGAGCCGGGCCCGGACGTGACGGCGGCCCCCACCTCGATGCTGGGGGCCGCCGTTCCTCCTGCAGGCCGCGCGCCGTCGGCCGCGCCGGGGAGGGGGCTACTTCTTGGAGGACGTCTCCTCGAGCTTCAGGGCGATGCCGATCGCGAAGAAGGTGGGGGTCCACTCGCCCACGAACAGGCCCCAGCGGTCGGCCTGGGGCTTGGACTTGCTCTTGCCGAGGCTGGCCGCCCAGGAGAGGACGGACAGGCCGATGGAGGCGAAGCCCGCCGCGTAGGCGTGCTCGCTGCGGACACCAAGGTTCTGGATCGTGCTGATCATGGATGTACCTCTTTCCTGTGGTGGTCACCGTGAACGGTGAGCTCGTCGAGCGGTGTCCGCCCAGTCTCACACGAAACGGGGCAATAGGAAAGCAGGCTGACTATAAAGATCTCCACGGGCACCGGGGTCCTGCCGCCGCCCTCCGCCGCCGGGCGGGTGGAGGGCGATGTGGGCAGATGTGGGGTCGCCCGAGAGCCCATTAGCGGATGCAAAAAGCTGTTTCCTCATGCAAACTGATCCATACCCGTTCCGTTGGTGGCCACCACCGCGGCGGGTGGACGTCGAACCGGTCGGGGGGCCGGTGGCGTCCTCGGCCCGGAGCGAAGGAGCATCCGGGCCGGGCCGATCTTCTCTGGGGGGAAAACATGCTGCCATCCGTCGTGGGTGCTCTGCTGAGCACCGTCGTCCTCGTCTACGTCCTGTCGGACGCCGCCTACACGCGGCACAAGCGGTTCATCGCCGGCGCCAGGACGCTGCGCCGGGCCATCGTCGTCGTCTACTCGGTGCTGCTGGTGCTCAACCTGTGGTGCGCCACGATCATGCCCGTCACCCTGGTCTGCGACGCGATCGCGGTGGCGACCCTGGTCGCCACCGGGACCTTCGGCTTCATCATCGCCGAGCGGCGGATCCCCGCCACCACCGTGGTCGAGCGCCGGCGGGTGCTGGCCGTGGGGGCCCACCCGGACGACCTCGAGCTCGCCTGCGGGGCGACCCTGGCCAAGCTGGTCGACACCGGCCACGAGGTCCGCGGCCTGGTGATGAGCTCCGGGGAGGTCGGCGGCAACGTGGGGCTGCGCCCGGCCGAGGCCCAGCGCGGCGCCTCGTTCCTGGGGCTCACGGGCCTGCGGGTGCACGACTTCCCGGACACGAAGCTGGAGACCGTCAGCAACGACATGGTCCGGGCCATCGAGGCCGCGATCCGGGAGTTCGAGCCGGACGTGATCTTCACCCACTCCGCCCACGACCAGCACCAGGACCACTACGCGGTGCACCAGGCCACCCTGCGCGCGGCCCGGGCCCACCACTCGATCCTGTGCTTCGAGTCCCCGTCGGTGACCCGCGACTTCGACCCGTCCGTGTTCGTGGACATCGACGGCTACGTGGACGTCAAGGTCGAGGCCGTGCTCTCCCACCGGGACCAGGCCGGCAAGCCCTACATGACCCCGGGGCGGGTCCGCGGCATGGCCGCCTTCCGCGGGGCCCAGGCCAAGAACACCAACGCGGAGGCCTTCGAGCCGGTCCGCCTGCTCGGCTCCGCCATCGGCGACCTCTGACCCCTCGGGTGCCGGGGCGTCCCCAGGGCGTCCCGGCACCCCGCGGCCTGTCGCCGGGGACTCCGGCGGAAGTCCCCGGGGGAGACCCCGGCGGGGCGCCCAGCGGGTCCGGGGAGGGATCCCGACGACGGGAGCCGCCGGCCGGCGCGGACCCGCTCAGACGGGTCCGGAGCTGCCGGCTGGGTACTCGAGCAGCGGGACCCGGCCGTCGTCGAAGGCGGTCAGCACTTCCTCGACGATGCGCCACCCCTGCTCCGCCGCGTCCCCGCGGACGCTGAAGGTGTGGTCGCCCTCGAGGATGCCCCGCAGCACGCTGCCGTAGGCGGTCAGGCCGGGCCGGGCCATTCCGGACGAGAGCGTCACCCGGGTCATCCCGCGGGAGTCGAAGGGTCCGCCCACGTTGAGCTCCAGGCTCAGCTGCTCCTCCTCGAGACCCATGCGCAGGACGTTCGGCGCCACGTCGCCCGAGTGGGGCAGCTGCTCGTAGTCGTGCGGCGGGCGGCGGAACGTGATGACGATCTCCTGGCGGGGGTTGCCCACCGCCTTGCCCGAGCGCAGGGTGACCGGCACGCCGTTCCAGCGCCACGTGTCGACCTCGAGCACCAGCTGCGCGAACGTCTCCGTCCCGCGCTCCGGGTCCACCCCGTCCTCGCCCGTGTAGTCGGGCAGCTCGCGGCCGTCCACGCTGCCCGCGGTGTAGCGGCCCCGGGCCGCGGCCGCCGCGACGTCGCCCTCCCACAGCTTCGCGGCCCGCAGCACGTGGCTGGTCAGCGTGGGGATCTCCACCTGGTCGAACGAGGAGGGCGGTTCCATCATGACGAGGGCCATGACCTGCAGCAGGTGGGACTGGATCATGTCCCGCAGCGCTCCCGTGGCGTCGTAGAACCCCGCGCGGCCCTCCAGGCCCAGGGTCTCGTCGAAGACGATCTCCACGGACTCCACGTGCTCCCGGCTCATGAGCGGCTCCAGCAGCCGGTTGGCGAAGCGCAGCCCCACGAAGTTGAGCACCGCCGGCATGCCCAGGAAGTGGTCCACCCGGAAGGTCCGCTCCTCCGGGACGAGCCGGCCCACGAGCCGGTTCAGCTCCCGGGCGGTCTCCGTGTCGGAGCCGATCGGCTTCTCGAGGGCCAGCACCAGGTCCTCCGGCAGCTCCATCCCGGCCATGACCTCGCACGCCTGCGCGGTGACCGCAGGCGGCAGGGCGAAGTACAGGCAGACGGGACCCTCCACGCCGTCGAGGAGGCGTTCGAGGTCGCCGGCGTCGGTGACGTCGCCCGGCACGTAGCGGGCGCTGTCCCGCGTGTGCGCGGCGGCGGGTCCGGTCGCGCCGACCGAGTCGAAGGCCTCCGCCACGACCTGCTCCCAGTGCTCCGCGGGCTCCCGGGAGGAGCCGACCACGTCGATCCGCAGCTCCGGGGCCGTGCTCAGGAGCGTGCCCAGGCCCGGCAGGAGCAGGCGGGACGTGAGGTCGCCGGTGGCGCCGAGGATGATCAGGGTCCTGATGCTCGTCATGTCTGCACGGTACCCCGGGAGCCGCGCCTCCCGTGCTGCCGGCCCCGGTCGTCGCCGAGCGACGGTGGCGGGGCCGTGTCCGGCGCACGACGGGCCGCGGCTGGTTGAATGGGTGGATGAGCGACGACGCGACCCTGTCCCCGTCCACCCCCTTGGAGGACTACGCGCTGCTGTCCGACCTGCACACCGGGCCTCTCGTGTCCCGGGACGGCAGCGTCGACTGGCTGTGCTTCCCCCGCTTCGACTCGCCGTCCGTCTTCGCGGCCCTGCTCGGGACGCCCGAGGACGGGCGCTGGAAGATCTCCGCCGTCGACGGCGAGGTCACCTCGCGCCGCTACCTGCCCCGCACCTTCGTGCTCGAGACGACGTGGCGCACCCCCACCGGGACCGTGGTGGTGACCGACTTCCTGCCCCCGGTGGCGGCCCGGGACGACCACCCGGACCACGCCGACCTCGTCCGGCGGGTCGAGTGCGTCTCGGGAACGGTCGAGGTGGAGCACGACCTGCGGATCCGTTTCGACTACGGCCGCGCCCTGCCCTGGACCCGGCGGGTCGACATCGACGGCGAGGGCACGTGCGGACACCTGTCGATCGCCGGTCCGGACGCCCTGCTCCTGACGGGGCCCATGCTGCACCCCGAGGACTTCCCCCGCGCCGACCCGCTCGAGAGGACCGATCCGGAGGAACCGGGGCACGCCGACGACGAGGAGGGCGCTGTCGCCGACCGGCTCGGCGGGCGCTTCCCGCTCTCGGCGGGGGAGTCCCTCGACTGGGTGCTGACCTGGCACGAGTCCCACCACGGGCTGCCCGTCCCCGTGGACCCCGCCGCCGCCCTCGACCGGTCGGTGTCCTTCTGGACCGAGTGGTCCTCCCACGTGAGCACGCACAAGCGCCACGAGCAGGCGGTCCTGCGCTCGCTGCTCGTGCTCCGGGCCCTCACCCACCGGGGCACCGGAGGGATCGTGGCGGCCCCCACCACCTCGCTGCCCGAGGAGTTCGGGGGCAGCCGCAACTGGGACTACCGCTACACCTGGCTCCGGGACGCCGCCCTGACCATCGAGGTGCTCGTCGCCCACGACTTCACCGACGGCGCCCTGCACTGGCGCAACTGGCTGCTGCGGGCCGTGGCCGGGGACCCCGACCAGATCCAGATCATGTACGGCCTGGCGGGGGAGCGGCAGCTGCCCGAGAGCGAGCTGGACCACCTCGGGGGGTACGAGGAGTCGACTCCCGTGCGGATCGGCAACGGCGCCGTGGGCCAGTACCAGGCGGACGTCGTCGGGGAGGTCATGCTGGCGCTCGCCGCCCTCCGGGACGCGGGCGTGGAGGAGGACCGGTGGTCGTGGGGGCTGCAGAAGAACCTGCTGCGCTTCTGCGAGCGCAACTTCGACCGGGCCGGCCACGGGATCTGGGAGATGCGCGGACCCTCCGCGTTCTTCGTGCACGGGCGCGCCATGATGTGGGCGGCCTTCGACCAGGGGGTGCGCGCCGTCGAGGAGCACGGGCTCTCCGGGCCGGTGGAGCGCTGGCGGGAGCTGCGGGAGCGGCTGTGCGCCGAGATCATGGAGCACGGCTTCGACGCGGAGCTGAACACGTTCACGCAGACCTACGAGAACACCGAGGTGGACGCCTCGCTGCTGCAGCTGCCGCACACGGGCTTCGTGGCCTACGACGACCCGCGGATGCTCGGCACCGTGGCCCGGATCGAACGGGACCTGCGGGGCGAGCACGGACTGGTGCACCGCTACCGGACCGCCTCCGGCCTGGACGGTCTCGAGGGCGACGAGTACCCGTTCCTCATCTGCACGTTCTGGCTCGTGGAGCAGTACGCCCGCAGCGGGCGGATGGACGACGCCGGCGAGCTCCTGGAGCAGCTCGTGGGCTACGCCAACGACCTCGGCCTCTACGCGGAGGAGTACGACCCCGCCGGCGGGCGGCTCGCCGGGAACTTCCCGCAGGCCTTCAGCCACCTCGGGTTCATCCGCGCCGTCGACGCCGTGGTGCGGGCGCGGGCCCGCGCCGACGTCGACCCCGGCAGCGCCGCGGAGGAGAACGCGGCGAGGAACCCGGGAGAGAGCGCAGTGAAGGACGCGGTGGAGGACGCGGGGCGTGACGCGGCGAAGGAGACGGCGAAGGACGCGGGGAGGAACGCGCCCCAGGACGCGAGCCACGACCCGCCCCAGACCACAGGGAAGTAGGGCGGACGCCATGAGCACCTCCGACCGGGCGGCCGGCCCGCTGCACGACCTCCCGCACGACCTCGTCGACGGCCTCGGGGTGGAACGGGCGGCGCCTCTCGGCGGCGGCGACACCGCGTCGGCCTTCCGCCTGGAGGCGGCGGGAGGACTCCTGTTCGCCAAGACGATGGCGGACCCGCCCGCCGGGATGATGGCGGCGGAGGTCGCCGGCCTGCACGCGCTGCGGGAGCACGCCCCGGAGTTCCTCGGGGTGCCGGAGGTCGTGCGCTGGACGGACGACGGCATCGTCCTCGAGTGGATCGACGAGGCCCCGGGCCGGCGCCCTCCCGGGACCGAGGAGGAGTGCGGGCGCGGGCTCGCGGCCCTGCACCGTGCGCAGGGCAGGGCCTTCGGCGCCCTGGACCCGGAGCTGCCCGGGCGGATCGGCTCCTTCGAGGTGGACCTGTCCCCCACGCAGGACTGGGCGGGGTTCCTGCTCGAGCGGCGGATCCGCCCGCTGCTGCGGGACGCGCTCGGGGCCGGCCGGATCGACCCGCGCGCCGCGGACCTGCTCGACGAGCTCGCCCCCAGGGCCCAGGAGCTCGCCGGACCGCAGGAGCCGCCCACCCTCGTGCACGGCGACCTGTGGGCCGGGAACCGGCTCGTCGACGCCGCCGGGCGGAACTGGCTGATCGACCCGTCGGCCTACTGGGGGCACCGCGAGGTCGACATCGCGATGATGCTGCTCTTCGGCGGTTTCGACGAGGAGTGCCTGGCCGCCTACGACGCCGAGCACCCGCTCGCGTCCGGCTGGCAGGACCGGGTGCCGTGGTACCAGCTGCCGCCGCTGCTGGTGCACGCCGTCCGGTTCGGCGGCGGCTACGGGGACGCGGCCGTGCGGGCGCTCCTGCGGCTGCGCGGCTGACCGGCGGCGCCAGGACCGGCGGCGTCCCGGAGTGACGGCCTCAGCGCTGCTCGTCCACCGGCCGGGCGGTGTCCGCTCCCCGGTCGGCCCCGTGCTGATCGGCACCGGGCCGGTCTGCTCCCTGCTGGCCGGCATCCTGCGGGAGGTCGGCGCGCCGGCGGAAGTACGCCGTGGCCAGCACCACCAGGATCGCGGCCGCGGCCGCGCCCCAGGCCACGATCATGGACCGCGGCTCGTCCGTGGCCCGGCCGATCGCGATCCAGGACAGCCCCCACGCGGCCGCGGCGGCCACGGCCCAGCGGCCGCCGACCCGCCGCTGGATCGCGGCGACGACCACGGCGAGCACGAGCACGACGGCGACGCCGATCCACTCGGCGCCCCGGCCCTCCTGCGACACGCCCGAGGCCACGAGGGCGGCCGCCACGTTGGCCGCCGTCGCGACGGACACCCAGCCCAGGTACAGACCGAAGGTGCCGTCGACCACCACCAGGTCGAGCGGGCCGCGCCGGCCGGGGACGCGCGTCAGGCGGTCCACCAGCAGGCCCAGGATCAGGACCAGGGCGACGATGACCCCGACGCTCGTCCAGATCCAGCCCTGCTGGGTGACCAGCAGCCAGCCGGCGTTGAGGAGCATGGAGGCCGCCGCGAGCCCGCCCGTGGCCCGCGCGCGGCGGTCCGTGGTCCGGGAGGGCAGCCACTGCCAGACGGTGTAGGCGAACAGCCCCAGATAGATCACCGACCAGATCGAGAACGCCGTGCCGGCCGGCGCGAGCAGGGTGGCGTCCGCGGAGAGGCTGCCGCCGGAGGACTCCTCGACCCGGGTGCCGAAGACCCCGATCCCCACGAGGGTGCCCAGGAGGCACGCGATCTCGCTGACGGTGACCACGACCTGACGGACGCGGTCCGCGGTGGTGGGCCGCGGGTCGGTACGGCGGGTGCCGGCGGGGGAGGCAGGGGTGGCGGTCACGGAAGGGCCTTTCTCGAGTGGCGCCGGTCGAGCGGCGATGGCCGAGGGAGCGCAGGTGGTGGAGCGCAGGTGGGCGGAGTGCGGATCCTTGACCGCCACGGTAGGCCCTGGACCTGACCGCCACCAGGGACGGAGCGGCGCTGGGCGCTCCTGGCGAATGCTCCCGCTCCCGCTCCCGCCCGGCCGCCCAGCCGGTCCCCTAGAGTGGCCGGATGAAACCCCACGAGAACTCCCGGCCCGTCGTGGGCCTGCTCGGCGCCACCGGCATCACCGGTCGCACGGCGCTGGCCCATCTCCTGGCGCGGGCGCCCGAGGCGGGGGTGGACGTCGTCGTCGGCGCCCGGGACCCCGAGCGCGTGCGCGCCCTGTGCGCCGAGCGCGACCTCCCCGTCCCCGAGGTCCTGCACGCCGACATCGCGGACCCCGGCTCCCTGCGTGCGTTCGTCCGCCGGGCCGACGTGCTGGTCGATCTCGCCGGACCCTACACGCGGCTGGCGCCCCCGGTGCTCGCCGCGTGCGTCGCGGAGGGCACCCACTACGTCGACGTGACGGGCGAGTCCCAGCTCGTGCACCGGACGGACCGGGAGCTGCACGGGGCCGCGCGGGCCGCCGGGGTGGCCCTGGTGCACACGGCCGGCTTCGAGGCCCTGCCCGCCGACGTCCTCGTCGACGCCGCCCGCCGGCACGCCGCCGCCCGCGGCGAGACACTGCGCACCGCGGACCTCGTGACCTCCGTGCGCACCCCGCCGGGGACCGGGTTCTCGGAGTCGGTCTCGGGCGGGACCGTGCAGAGCCTCGTCGAGGTGCTGCGTGACCCCGACCCGGCCCGCACCGGGGACGTCGCCGCCCGCCTGCCGGACCCCGCGCCCGGCAGCGGGACCGCCGCGGACCCCGACGCCGTCCGTGCGTTCAGTCCCCTGCGCCTGCGCGCCCGGACCGCCGACGGCCGGGTGCTCGCGGCCATGAGCCCGCTCGCGGCGATCAACCCCCCGGTGGTGCACCGCACCCAGGCCCTCAGCCCCGTCCCGGGGGCCGCCGCCCGCCCCGTGGCCTTCCGCGAGGCCATGGCCGTCGGCCGCTCGGGCGGGCTCCGGGGCGCCGGGCGCCTCGCCGCGGCGCAGGCGGTGGCCGCCTTCCAGGCGCTCGCCGGGCTCGCCACCGGCCTGCCGCACCCGGTGCGCGCGGGGCTCGCCGGCGTCCTGTCGGGAGTCCTGCCCCAGGTCGGCACGGGCCCGGTGGGCGACGTGCTCACCGGCTGGTCCTGGACCACCCGCGGCACGTTCACCACCCACGAGGGGAGCAGCTTCCCCGGCGTGCTGGAGGCGCAGGGCAACCCCGGCTACGGCACCACCCCGTGGCTGACCACGGAGCTCGCCCTGCGCATGGCGGTGCACGGCGTCCCGGACGCGGCCCTCGGCTCGTCCACGCCCGCCCTCGCCCTGGACGGCGACCTCGACGCCCTGCTGCCCGCCCGGGTGCGCATCACGGTGGGCTGAGCAGGTCGAGCTGAACTCGGTGGGCTGAACCGGGCGAACTGGACCCGGTGGGTTGCACGGGTCGGGCTGAACAGGGCGAGCCGAACTCGTGGGCCCGGCGCGGCCGGCCGGGCACTGCCGGTGAGCGCCGGGGGCCGGGCACGCGCCGGCCCCCGTCCTTCGCGAGGAACGGGGGCCGGCGGCACGTCCGCGATGGGCGGGGCTACGGCTTGAGCACCACCTTGATGCAGCCGTCCTCCTTCTTCTGGAACTTCTCGTACATCTCGGGCGCCTGCGCCAGCGGCACCTGGTGGGTCGCCAGGTCGAGCACGCCCAGCGGGTCCGAGGGGTCGTCCACGAGCGGCAGGAGCTCGTCGATCCAGAACTTCACGTTGCACTGGCCCATGCGCATCTGGACCTGCTTGTCGAACAGCGTGAGCATCGGCATGGGGTCCTTCATGCCGCCGTACACGCCGCTGAGCGAGATCGTCCCGCCGCGCCGGACGGCGTCGATGGCGGTGTACAGCGCATCGAGCTTGTCCACCCCGGCCGTCTCCATCGCCTTGCGGCCCAGCGGGGACGGCAGCAGTCCCACCGCCTTGTGCGCCACGCCGGCCACGTGGGAGCCGTGCGCCTCCATCCCGACCGCGTCCACCACGGAGTCCGGACCGCGGCCGTCGGTGAGGTCCTTCAGCCGCTCGGCCACGTCGCCCGAGGAGTCCAGCGTCTCGATGCCGTGGCGCTCGGCCATCGCCCGACGCTCGGCGACCGGGTCCACCGCGAGCACGCGGTAGCCCAGGTGCCGGCCGATCCGGGCGGACATCTGGCCGATCGGCCCCAGGCCCAGCACGGCCAGGGAGCCGCCCTCCGGGGGAGCGGCGTACTTCACGGCCTGCCACGCGGTGGGCACCACGTCGGAGAGGTACAGGTACCGCTCGTCCTCACCGGTCTCAGGGACCTTGATGGGCCCGTAGTCGGCGTGCGGCACCCGGAGGTACTCGGCCTGGCCGCCCGGCACCGAGCCGTAGAGCCGCGAGTAGCCGAGGAACGCCGCGCCGCTGTTGTACTCGCGGACCTGCGTGGTTTCGCACTGCGACTGCAGCCCCTGGTTGCACATGAAGCAGTGCCCGCAGGAGACGTTGAACGGGATGACCACACGGTCCCCGGCCTTGATGTGGGTGACGGCCGAGCCGACCTCCTCGACGATGCCCATCGGCTCGTGGCCGATGATGTCGCCCTTGTCCATGAACGGGCCCAGCACCTCGTACAGGTGCAGGTCCGACCCGCAGATCCCGGACGAGGTGATCCGGACGATCGCGTCCGTGGGCTCCTGGACCTGCGGATCCGGGACCTCCTCGACGCTCACGGAGCGCTTTCCCTGCCATGTCAGAGCCTTCATCGATCCTCCTTCTCAGGGCCGTCCCCTCCGGGCTGGATGGACAGCCTGCTGATCTGTTCGGTCGGCCCCAGCCTACTCGGCGCTCTCCCGGCCCGCATAGTGGCCGGTCCCGGACCCCGGTGCGGACCCCGGTCCGGGCTGCGAGGCAGCCTCTGATCCGGCCGCGGCCTCGCCCCGGAGGAAGTACGCCCCGACGGAGCCGGCGAGGGTGGCGAAGACGGCCACCGAGTAGAGCGCCAGCACCACCTCCAGCACGCGGGGAAAGCCGCCCTGCGCCCCGAGCTCCCGGCCCGTGACGGTGGACATCGCCGCGTCGGAGAGCGCCGGGCCGTACTCCGCGTAGTGGCCGAGGACGTACAGCAGCTGGCTGGAGACCAGCACCACGACGCCGGTTACCGCCGCGAGCCAGCCGATCCGGCTGGACAGCAGCTTCCCCGCGGAGCGCGAGCCGCGCACCCCGGCCGAGAGCACGCTCCCCGCCCGGGTGAGCCGGGTCAGCCGGAGCAGCCGGGCGGCCTGCAGCGCGCGGACGAAGCGCAGGAAGGGCAGCAGCAGGAACAGCACCTGCCACCAGTTGCGCTTCCAGAACCGGGCCGAGAACCGGGCCACGTAGGCCCGGAGCAGGAACTCCCCGACGAACACGGCCCAGAAGAGCCAGCCGACCACGTTGAGCAGGGTCACGAGCCCCTCGTCCTCGGCCAGCAGCTGGCCCAGCACCACGAACAGGAACAGGACGCCCAGCACGCCCATCGGCCGGTCGAGCCGGTGTGCGAGCCCCTCCGCCAGCCCGAGCTGCTCCTCCTCATCGACCGGCCGCCGGTCCGCGCGCCGGGCGCTGTCCTCCCGTTCCACTGCTGTCCTCTCCGTCGCACCGGCCTGTCCCTGGGCCCACGGTAGGCCACGCCGCCGGGAACCGGGTTCCCTTGACCGCCCGCGCACGCCCGTTGACGGCGCGTGCAGTGAACGCCTCGGGCCCGCTCCCGGGGCTGTGTCCGCGCTCACACTGATCGTGTTCCCACCCGGGGTCGCACCCGTTCCCGCCGAAGGAGTACCACCGTGCAGCAGACCGCTCTCACCACCTCGCCCTCCGAGCTCGGGGTCACCCACCCGCTCGACATGCTGACCGCCGCCGAGATCTCCGCGGCCCGCGCCGTCCTGGAGCAGGCCGGCCTCCTGCGCCCGTCCACCCGGTTCCCCCGGGTGATGCCCGTTGAGCCCCCGAAGTCCGTCGTCCTGGCGCACACGGACGGCGACGACTTCGACCGGTCGCTCGACATCACGCTGCTGGACACCGACACCGCCGAGACGCGGCGCGTGCTCGTCTCCGTGACCGCCGGTGCGGTCCTCTCGGTCGAGACCCTGCGGACGGGGGAGCACCCCTACGGGCAGGCGCAGTACATGTTCGAGGAGTACGACCGCGCCGCGGAGATCGTGATGGCCGACCCGCGCTGGCAGGAGGCCATGGCCCGCCGGGGGATCGAGGACACCACGCACACCTTCGTGGCCCCGCTGGCGCCCGGCTTCTTCCCGCGGGAGGACGAGACCGGCAAGCGGGTCATGCGCTCCCTGACCTTCCACCGCCGCTTCGAGGGCGACAACCCGTGGGGCCACCCCGTCGAGGGGCTCATCGTGCACATCGACCTCACGGCCGGGGAGGTCATCCGGGTCGAGGACGACGGCGACGTGCCCGTGCCCATGGCGGACGCCAACTACACCCCCGAGCACGTCGGCCCGGCCCGGACCACCCTCAAGCCCCTCGACATCGTCCAGCCGGAGGGCCCGTCCTTCCAGGTTGACGGCACCCACGTCACCTGGGAGAACTGGAAGCTGCGCATCGGCTTCAACGCCCAGGAGGGCCTGGTGCTCAACCAGGTCACCTTCCGCGACGACACCGGGGAGCAGCCCGAGGACCGCTCGGTGCTCTACCGCGGCTCCGTGCCGGAGATGGTGGTGCCCTACGGGGACACCACGAACACCCGCTTCTGGATCAGCTACTTCGACGCCGGGGAGTACCTGCTCGGCAAGAACGCCAACTCCCTCAAGCTCGGCTGCGACTGCCTGGGGGTCATCAAGTACTTCGACGCGTTCGTGGCCGACGACGAGGGCCACCCCATGGAGATCCCGCACGCGGTGTGCATGCACGAGGAGGACTACGGCGTGCTCTGGAAGCACACCGAGTTCGGGGAGGCCCCGCAGGTGCGCCGCTCCCGCCGGCTGGTGATCAGCTACTTCGCGACGATCGGCAACTACGAGTACGGCTTCTTCTGGTACTTCTACCTCGACGGCTCCATCCAGGTGGAGGCCAAGGCCACCGGCATCGTCTTCGCCGGCGCGTGCGAGCCCGGGAAGCCGAACCGGCACTCCAACGAGATCGCCCCGGGGATCCAGGCGCCGGTGCACCAGCACATCTTCTGTGCCCGTCTCGACGTCGCCGTCGACGGGACGGAGAACTCCGTGCAGGAGGAGAACCTGGTGCGCATCCCCATGGGCGAGGACAACCCGTACGGCAACGCCTTCACGTGGTCGCGCACCGACGTGACCCGCGAGTCCGAGGGCGTCCGGGACGCGAACGCCGAGACCGGGCGCAAGTGGTTCGTGACCAACCCCAACCGCCGCAACCACGTGGGCGAGCCCACCGCCTACCACCTGATCCCCATGCCGGGCCCGCGGCTGCTCGCCGCCGAGGGCTCCTCGGCCTGGAAGCGGGCCCAGTTCGCCACCCACCACCTGTGGGTGACCCCCTTCGACGAGGACGAGCGCTTCCCCGCGGGCGTGTACCCCAACCAGCACGCCGGCGGGGGCCTCGGCGAGTGGGTGCAGCAGGACCGCTCGCTGGAGAACACCGACGTGGTGCTGTGGCACACCTTCGGGCCCACCCACATCCCGCGCACCGAGGACTGGCCGGTGATGCCCGTGGACTACTACGGCTTCTGGTTCAAGCCCTACGGCTTCCTGGACCGCAACCCGGCGCTCGACCTGCCGGACTGGTCCACCGCCGGCGGCACGTGCTGCGGCACCGAGGTGGGCCACGCCGATCCGGTGCCCGCCACGGAGGGCGCCCACGCCATCACGGGCCACGACCACGGCGGCGTCCACCCGGGCCGGGAGCACGGCAGCGCCCGCCCCGCCCACGACTGCGGCTGCGAGGGCTGAACCGTGAGCACTGACGTGAACCGCAGCGACCGGGCCGCCGAGCACGGCCACCTCACCGAGAGCACGGGCCTGGAGCGCCGGACGCTGACCGTCCCGTCGCTGGTCTTCCTCATCATCGCGGCCTCCGCGCCGCTCACCGTCCTCGCCGGCGGCGTCCCGTCCACGTTCGCCGTGACCGGCTTGCTCGGGGTGCCCCTCGGGTTCCTCGTCCTCGGGGTGATCCTCGCCCTGTTCGCCGTGGGCTACGGGGCGATGTCCTCGCGGATCACCAATGCCGGCGCCTTCTACGCCTACGTGGCCGACGGGCTCGGCGCCCGGCAGGGCATCGGGGCCTCCTGGCTCGCCCTCATCAGCTACAACGCGATGCAGATCGGGCTCTACGGGATCTTCGGCTTCGTCCTGTCCTCCTTCCTGGAGGCGCGCCTCGGGCTCGCGGTGCCGTGGTGGGCGGCCGCCCTCGCCGGGCTCGTCCTCGTGGGGCTGCTGGGGGTCAGTCGGGTCGACCTCTCCGCGAAGGTCATCGCGGTCCTGGTCACCCTCGAGTTCCTCGTGGTGATCGTGGTCGACGTGGTCTCCCTGGGAGTGGCGCCGGAGGGTCTCAGCGCCCAGCCCCTGATGCCGTCCGAGTTCTTCACCTACGGGATCGGCGCCGTGCTGTCCTTCGGCATCGCCGCGTTCATGGGCTTCGAGTCCGCCGCGATCTACAGCGAGGAGGCCAAGGACCCCGCGCGCGCCGTTCCGCGGGCCACGTTCACCGCGGTGGCGATCATCTCGGTGTTCTACGCCGTCTCCGCGTGGGCCCTGGCCGTGGGCGTCGGCCCGGGCGGGATCGTGGCCGCCTCCCAGGAGTACGGGCCGGACCTCGTGTTCGTGTTCCTGGGCGAGCACGGCGGGGTGCTGCTCGCGGACATCGCCCAGGTCCTGTTCATCACCAGCCTGCTGGCCGCGCTCATCGCCTTCCACAACGCGGTGGCCCGGTACTTCTTCTCCCTGGGCCGCGAGAGCGTGCTCCCGCGGTGGCTGGGCGCCGTCGGGCAGCGCAACCACGCCCCGGTGGCGGGCTCCCTCGCGCAGAGCGCGCTCGCCGTGGTGCTCGTGACGGTCTTCGCGATCGCCGGGCAGGGCTCCGAGCTCGGCCCGCTCTTCCCGGTGCTGACCCTGTTCACGTGGCTCGTCAACGCGGGGGCCTTCGGGCTGATCTTCCTGCTGGCCATCACCTCCCTGGCGGTCATCGGGCACTTCCGGCGGGATCCGGACGGGCAGTCCGCCTGGGTGCGCTGGATCGCCCCCGGACTGTCCGCGGTGGGACTGGGAACGGTCTTCCTGCTGGTCCTGGTGAACTTCGACGTGCTCATCGGCGCCGAGGGGCCCAGCCTCCTGGCCGTCGTCATGCCGGCGATCATCCTGGCCGCCGGGCTCGCGGGCCTGCTCTGGGGCGAGTACCTCCGCCGCCGCCGGCCCGAGGTGTTCGCCGGGGTCGGCTCGGGCCGCGCCGTGGAGGGCGGCGGGTCCGTGGCACCGCCGGAGACTCCGGGGGAGTCCGCGGCCTCCGAGCAGTCCGGGGCGCCCGAGGCGGCCGGCGTGGCCGGGGACGCGCGGTGACCGTCCTGGAGCCGGCGGGCGGGATGCCGGAAACGCACCGGGCACCGGGCCGGTCGGCCGGGCGGTCCGGGGAGGCGCGCCGCGGGGCGGACCTCCTCCGGGCACCGGGCCGGTCGGCCGGGCGGTCCGGGGAGGCGCGCCGCGGGGCGGACCTCCTCCGGGTGCTGCTCGTGCTGGGCGTGGCCACCTCCGTCGCCCTGCACGCGCAGATGGCCCTCGCCGGTGCCCACGGGCCCGGGTGGTCGGTGCTCATGGGGGTCATGGCGCTGCTGTGCCTGTCCTGCCTCGCCGGGCTCGTCCGGGCCGGCGACCCCGCCGGCCCGGTGCGGATGACCATGGGCATGGCCCTCGCGATGGCGCTCGGCCACGTGCTGCTCCTCCCGCTGCTGGCCGGAGGGACGCACGGCGCCCACGCCCACCACGGGGGAGCGGCCCCGGTGGAGGCCGCCGCCGGGGCGGGCCACGGCGGCATGCTCCTCGTGGTGGGGGTCGAGCTCGCCGTGGCGGCCCTCGCCGTCGGCTGGACGCGACGACACAAACAGCGAATTACCTACCAACCGGTCTATTATGGCGATCCAGATGTGATGCCAGTCACGGTGCGGGCCCCGGTGGTCCGCACCGTGCCGGACAGGGAGGGATCGAGCGATGGGGCTGACGCCGGCCGGACCGGGACGGACCGCGACGAGCCCTGAGCTCGTGGAGTCCATCCGGGACTGGTCGCGTCTGACCTCCCGCTCCTTCGTGCCCCTGAGCTGCACCACCACGGCCGCCCGGACCTTCCGGGCGGGGATCGTGGGCCGGGAGGCGGGGAACCTGCACGTCTCGCACCTGCGGTTCTCGCCGCACGCGGTCGAGCGCGTTCCCACCGGGCCCGGGGACACCGGCGGCGGGCGCTTCAAGGTGAACCTGCAGCTCGAGGGGCGCTGCGTCGTCGAGCAGGACGGCCGGCGCAGCGTTCTGAACCCCGGGGACCTGACCCTCTACGACACCTCCGAGCCCTACCGCCTGGAGTTCCCCGAGGAGTCCCGGCTGCTGGTGCTGATGTTCGACCACCGCGTCCTCGACCTCCCGCCGGCCGCCGTCGCGCAGCTGCGGGCCTGCCGGCTCGGCCCCGAGGGCGCCGTGCACGACATGGTGGCGTCCTTCCTCGCGTCGATGGCCGAGCACATGGACGCGCTGACCGGGATGAACGGCCAGCGGCTCGGCAACTCCGCCCTCGACCTGCTCACCACGTCCTTCAACCTCGAGCTCGACGACCAGGTGGCGGCCTCCGCGCACGAGAAGGACCGGCTGCGGGCCCGCGTGCACGACTGGGTCGAGGCCAATCTCGGCCGGCCGGACCTCGACCCCACCACGATCGCCCGGGCGCACTACATCTCCGTGCGGCGGCTGCACCAGGTCTTCCAGGACGAGGGCACCACCGTCTCGACCTGGGTCCGCACGCGCCGGCTCGAGCGGTGCCGGCGCGCGCTCGAGGACCCCATGAGCGCCGGGGTTCCCGTGGCGCGGATCGCCGCCCGGTGGGGCTTCCCCGACGCCGCCCACTTCTCCCGCGTGTTCAAGGCCGCCTACGGCGTCTCGCCGTCCGTGGCGCGCGCCCGGGCCCTGGCGGACCCGCCTGCCTGACCCCGGGGCAGGACGCCCGTGCTGCCGCCCCGTCCTGCCGTCCCGTTCTGCCGCCCGGGCCGCACGGGGGGCCCTGCGCCGCGGCAGCCGGTGCCGCGGTCCGTGCGGGGCGTGGCATCCGGGAAAGCCTCGGAGAACGGGGTCCGGGCGGCCCCCGATGTCCCGACCATGGACCTCGTGCGGCACGGAGCATCGGGCGTAGGGTCGCCTCCATGACGACTCGGCGGGCGCTCCTCGCCGCCGGCGCCCTCCTGGGGCTGACGGCAGCGGTTCCCGCCTGCACGGGGACGAGGACGCCGATGCCACCGGACGGAGACAGCGCGCGGCAGGGCCGCGCATCCCTGTCGGCCCGCCCCGGTGCGGGCGAGCCCACCGGGCCGGCCGACCCGGGCGAGCGCGAGCTCGGCGTGGCGGACGAGCGGGACGCCCTGCTCTACGTGCCCCCCGGGGCGGAGGGGTCCGTGCCGCTCGTCGTGTCGCTGCACGGGGCCGGCGGCAGCGCGCGCGGCGGGCTCGACCTGCTGCGGCGCGCGGCCCGCGAGCACGGGTTCGCCGTGCTCGCCCCCGCCTCCCGAGGGACGACCTGGGACGCGGTCGGCGGCGACTACGGCCCCGACGTCGCCGTGCTCGACCGCGCGCTGCGGCGCACGTTCGAGCTCGTGCCGGTGGATCCCGGCCGGGTTTCCGTCGCAGGTTTCTCCGACGGCGCCTCGTACGCCCTCGGTCTGGGGCTCGCCAACGGCGACCTGTTCGGCGGCATCGCGGCGTTCTCCCCAGGCTTCGTCCCGCCCGCCGAGCGGGTGGGGAAGCCGCGGGTCTTCGTCTCGCACGGCGTCGCGGACGAGGTGCTCCCGATCGGCCGGACCAGCAGGCGGATCGTGCCCGCGCTGGAGCGCGACGGCCACGACGTCACGTTCGTCGAGTTCGACGGCGGCCACACTGTGCCGCCGGACGTGGTGGGGCGGGCAACCAACGCGCTGGGATGGTCCGGGACTCCAGGTGCACCCTGATGTGGTCCACTGCACTCGGTGCAACGTTGCACGGAGTGCACTCTTGCACCTAGTGTAACGAACTATGACGAATCTGCCCGCCGAACCGGCCCAGGACCGCCCCCCGGAGGACCGGCGGGAGGCGGTGAAGTACCACAACCGCCGCTCGATCATCGACGCCGCCGCGGCCCTCGCCGCGGAACGGGGAGTGGGACGCTTCACCGTCAACGACCTCGCCGAGCGGGCCGGGGTCTCCCGGCGCACGATCTTCAACCACTTCGCCTCCGCGGACGACGCCGTCTACGCGCGCTTCACCGAGCTGCTCGGGGTGTTCGTCGACAACTTCGCCCGCGTCGTGGAAGCCACCCCGCCGCCCGCGAGGCCGAGCCCCGGCGCCGTCCTGGAGCAGCTGGCCGACGTCATCGAGCGCACCGAGCTCGTTCCGGCCATGTGCCACATCGCCCGGCTCATGGGCGCGAGCGAGGACAGTCCCACCACCGCGGTGTGGGCGCACGAGGTGTTCCAGACCCTCACCGCCCGGCTCGCCGCCGAGATCAGCGACCGGGTCCCCGGCGCGTCCGCCTTCACCGTGGACCTGCTCGCGAGCCTGCTGCTCCACGCCCTGGCCGTGGCCTTCGAGAAGTGGGCCGAGGAGACCGGTGCGGTGGACACCCCCGACAGCCGGATGACCTGGCACCGGCTGCTGCGCACCGCCGTGGACCGCCTGCGCCACGGGTTCGCCGACTGACCCGCACGCGCGGCCCGCGCTCCCGGCAGGGCGTTCCGCGCCCGACCTCCCCGGAACACCGCCCCCGGCACGACCTCCGGCGCACGAGTTCCCTCGAACGGCGCTCCTGAACACAACGCTCCTGAACACGACGCTCCAAGCACGACGTTCCAGACACGACGCGTCCGACACGACGCTCCGGACACGACCGACAGAGAAGAGACATGGCACATCTGCTGTACCGACTCGGGCGCTTCGCCGCCCGCCGCGCCTGGGCCGTGGTCGCGGCCTGGGCTGCGGTCCTGCTCCTCGCCGGCGGCGCCTTCGCGGCCTTCGGCGGCCAGCTGACCAACGCGATCACCGTCCCCGGCACCGAGACCCAGCGCCTCGCCGACCGCCTCCAGTCCGAGCTGCCCGACGCCGGCCACGGCACCGGCCGGATCGTGTTCCAGACCGAGGACGGCGAGCCGTTCAGCGCGGACCAGCGCGAGCAGATCGGCGAGGCGCTCGAAGCCGCGCAGGCGTCCCCGGGTGTCGACGGCGTCCTGGACCCGTTCGCCGCGCAGGACGAGCGCGAGGACCAGGAGCAGCAGCTCGCGGACGGGCGCGAGCAGACAGCCGACGGCCGGGCGCAGCTCGACGCCGCCGAGGACACGCTCGACGAGAACCAGCAGAAGCTCGACGACGCCCGCGAGCAGGCCGAGCGGGCCGACGCCCCCGACCGGGTCCTGGACGAGCTCGACGCCCGCCAGGACGCCCTCGACGACGCCCG
The DNA here is from genome assembly GCF_049716185.1 of Kocuria sp. CH-021. Lineage (NCBI taxonomy): Bacteria > Bacillati > Actinomycetota > Actinomycetes > Micrococcales > Micrococcaceae > Kocuria > Kocuria sp. CH-021. Next base: position 68,704 of record NZ_JBNAFK010000010.1, read on the forward strand.
CGCGGAGCTCGAGCGCAACCGCGAGCAGCTCGTGGCGGGGCTGCCCGAGCTCGACCGCGGCGAGCGGATGATGGCCCTGGCCGAGGAAACCCGCACGGTCTCCGAGGACGGCACCACGGCCATGGCCGTGGTGACCTTCACCGCCGAGCAGCAGGCCGTCACCGCCGAGGAGAAGGAGGCCCTGCAGGCCGCCGTGGACGGCACCGAGCTCGAGGGCGTGCAGGTCGAGTACTCCCTGGAGATCGCCCAGGACATCTCCCAGCTCTTCGGCCCCGCCGAGGTCATCGGCGTGGTCATCGCCGGGATCGTGCTGCTGGCCATGCTCGGCACCCTCGTGGCCGCCGGACTGCCCATCCTGATGGCGCTCACCGGGGTGTCCGTCGGAGCCCTGGGCGTGCTGTCCTTCTCCGGGGCCGTGGACATGATGTCGGTGACCCCGATGCTGGGCGTCATGCTCGGCCTGGCCGTGGGCATCGACTACTCGCTGTTCATCCTCAACCGGCACCGCCAGCAGCTGCTGGCCGGCACGGAGCTGCACGAGTCCATCGGCCTGGCCACCGGGACCTCCGGCAACGCGGTGGTCTTCGCGGGGCTGACCGTCATCATCGCCCTGGCCGCGCTCAACGTCACCGGCATCCCGTTCCTGGGCGTCATGGGCACCGCGGCGGCGGTCTGCGTGGCCGTGGCCGTGCTGATCGCCGTGACCCTCACCCCGGCGCTGCTGTCCCTCGTGGGCGAGCGGCTGCTCTCCGCCCGCGCCCGGACCCGCGCGGCCCGCCGACCCGCCCACCTCGGGGAGCCCCGCCCCGGCGTGGCCACCCGCCACCCGGTGCTGACCCTCGTGGCCGGCGTGCTCGCGCTCGTCGTCGTCGCCCTCCCCGCGGCCTCGATGCGCCTAGGCCTGCCGGACGCCTCCTCCGAGCCCGAGGACTCCACCCAGTACCGCACCTACCAGGTCCTGGACGAGAAGTTCGGCGCCGGCACCAACGGCCCGCTGCTCGTGGTCGCCGACCTGCCGGAGGGCACGGACGGGTCCGGGGCCGCGGAGCTCCAGCTCACCGTGGGCGAGGAGCTCATGGCGCACGACGACGTCGTCGCCGTGGTCCCGGCCGGGCTGTCGGAGGACCGCCGGACCGCCGCCTTCCAGGTCGTGCCCGTGGACGGCCCGGCCGCCGAGTCCACCGAGGAGCTCGTCGGCGACCTGCGCGCGCTGTCCCCCGCCCTGGAGGAGGAGCACGGCGTGCGCATCGGCGTCACCGGCCAGACCGGCGGCAACATCGACGTCTCCCAGCTGCTGGCGGACGCCCTGCCGCTGTACCTCACCGTGGTGGTCGGGCTGTCCCTGCTGCTGCTGGTGCTCGTCTTCCGCTCGGTCCTCGTGCCGGTCGTCGCGACCGCCGGGTTCATGCTCTCCCTCTTCGCCGCCTTCGGCGCGGTGGTGGCCATCTACCAGTGGGGCTGGCTGGGCGGCGTCTTCGGCGTGCACGCGCCCGGGCCGGTGCTCAGCTTCCTGCCGACCATCCTCGTGGGCGTGCTGTTCGGCCTGGCCATGGACTACCAGCTGTTCCTGGTCTCGGGGATGCGCGAGGCGTTCGTGCACGGCCGCTCGGCGCGGGCCGCCGTGCAGGAGGGGCTCCGGGCCGGGCGGGCCGTGGTCACCGCCGCGGCGATCATCATGATCTCCGTGTTCGCCGGCTTCGTGTTCTCCCACATGGCGATGATCCGGCCCATGGGCTTCGGCCTCGCCTTCGGCGTGCTCGTCGACGCCTTCGTGGTGCGCATGATGCTGATCCCCGCGGTCATGCACCTGCTCGGCGACAAGGCCTGGTGGCTGCCCCGCCGGCTCGACCGGATCCTGCCGAACGTGGACGTCGAGGGCGACTCCCTGCGCCGGGACCGCACCTCTGCTCCCGCGGATCCGGCCGCCGCGGCCGGTCCGAGCGGCTGGGGCGAGGCCGAGCCGGGCCCGGACGCCGAGCGCGAGCTGGTCGGCGCCGGCCGGCGCGACTGACGCGGCGCCGGGAGCTCCCGGCGCGAGCGGCGCGCCCCTCCACCCGCACGGGACGGAGGGGCCCGCCGTCGTCGTGTGCCCGGGGCCGGGCCGTCAGGAGATGCCGTTCTCCTGCAACCACATCTCCAGCAGGCCCAGCTGCCACAGCACGTTGGAGCGCAGCGGCGTGTGGTGCCGGTTCGGGTCGGCCAGCAGGGACTCCACGACCTCCGAGTTGTAGAGCCCGCGCCGCACCGCCGCCGGGTCCGTCAGGGCGGCCTCGACCCGGTCCAGGGTCCCGCCCTCGAGGGTGCGGATCGCCGGGACGGGGAAGTAGCCCTTCTTCCGGTCGATCACCTCGTCCGGGACGATGCCGCGCGCCGCGCGCTTGAGCACGCCCTTGCCGCCGTCGGCGAGCTTGAGCTCCGGGGGGATCCGCCCGGCGAACTCCACGAGCTCGTGGTCGAGGAACGGCACCCGCGCCTCGAGGCCCCAGGCCATGGTCATGTTGTCCACGCGCTTCACGGGGTCGTCCACGAGCATCACCGTGGAGTCGGTGCGCAGGGCGGCGTCCACGGCCGTCTCCGCGCCGGGGCGGCCGAAGTGGCGCTCGATGAACGCCGTCGGCGCGTCGTGGGTCGCCATCCACTCGGGGGAGAGGACCTTCGCGAGCCGGGACCACGGGCGGTCGAAGAACGACTCGGAGTAGGTCTTCCGGGCGTCGTCGCGCGCGACGTCGGCCAGCGGCGGGTACCAGTGGTAGCCGCCGAGCACCTCGTCGGCGCCCTGACCGGACTGCACCACCTTGACGTGCTGCGAGACCTCCTCGCTGAGCAGGTAGAACGCCACGCAGTCGTGGCTGATCATGGGCTCGCTCATCGCGGCCACGGTCCGGTCGATCGCCGGCACCAGGCGGGTGTCGTCGATCGCGATCTGGTGGTGGTCGGTGCCGAAGCGGCGGGCCACGAGGGACGAGAACTCGAACTCGTCCCCGGACTCCTCGCCGCGGGACTCGAAGCCGATGCTGAACGTCTGCAGGTCCTCCTGCCCGCTCTCCGCGAGCAGGGCCACCACGAGGCTCGAGTCGATCCCGCCGGACAGCAGCACGCCCACCGGCACGTCCGCCACCATGCGCCGCTTCACCGCGGTGCGCAGCTTCTCGACGAGCCCGTCCTCCCAGTCCTGCTCGGACCAGCTCGAGCGGTCCTCGTCGCGGGTGAACTGGGGGTTCCAGTACTCGTGGTCCGAGGCCGAGCCGTCGGGCTCGACCGTGCGCACGGTCGCCGGCGGCAGTTTCCGCACGCCCTTGAGGATGGTGCGCGGGGCCGGGACCACCGAGTGGAAGGTGAGGTAGTAGGACAGGGCGGTGCGGTCGATCGAGGTGTCGACGTCCCCGGCCGCCAGCAGCGCCTGCACCGTGGACGCGAACCGCAGCCGGGCCCCCGTGTGGTCGACGTAGAGCGGCTTGATGCCCAGCCGGTCGCGGGCCAGCACGGTGCGCCCGCTCGTGTGCTCGGCGATCGCGAAGGCGAACATCCCCTGGAACCGGTAGACGCACTCCCGGCCCCAGCGGTGGTAGGCCTTCAGGGCGACCTCGGTGTCCGAGGTGGAGAAGAACTCGTAGCCCATCCCGCGCAGCTCCTCGCGCAGCTGCCGGTAGTTGTAGATCATGCCGTTGAACACGATCGACAGCCCCAGCCGGGAGTCGACCATCGGCTGCCCGCCCGAGGGGCTCAGGTCGACGATCTTCAGCCGGCAGTGGCCCATGGCCACCGGCCCCTGGGCCCAGGCGCCCGAGCCGTCCGGGCCGCGGCCGGACTGGGCGCACGTCATGCGGTGGATCGTGCCCGGGTCCGCGGCGGCGCCGTCGAACCGGATCTCACCGGCGAGACCGCACATCAGCGCTCACCTCCGCTCCGGGGCCGGGACGGGATCGGGAGGAACGGTCCGTGGAGGGAGAGCATCCTCCAATGCTACGGGGGCACGCCGCCGGATGCCCGGCCCGGGCCCGGGCGTCGCCGTACGGTGACCGTATGACCAGCGACCCCGGCAGCCTCAGCGACTCCAGCGACTCCACCGATCCCGGCGACCTCAGCGACCTCTGCCGGCTCTCGGCCCGGGACCTCGCGGCGGCCGTGCGGGACCGCACGGTCTCCGCGCGGGAGGTGCTCGACGCGCACTTCGCCCGGATCGACGCCGTGAACCCCGCCGTGAACGCCGTGATCACGCAGGTCCGCGAGCAGGCGTACGAGGCCGCGGCCCGCGCCGACGAGCTCACCGCCGGCACGCCCGCGGACGAGCTCCCGCCCCTGCACGGGGTGCCGATGACGCACAAGGACACCCACGCCACCGCGGGGATCCGCACCACCTCCGGCTCCCCGGTGTTCGCCGAGCACGTCCCGGCGCACGACGACCTGATCGTCGCCCGGTTCCGGGCGGCCGGGGTGATCAGCACCGGGAAGAACAACGTGCCCGAGTTCGCGGCGGGCTCCCACAGCTTCAACGAGCTCTTCGGCACCACGCACAACCCCTGGGCGCTCGACCGCAGCGCGGGCGGCTCCAGCGGCGGGGCGGCCGCGGCGATCGCGTCCCGGATCCAGCCCCTGGGGGACGGCTCGGACATGGGCGGGTCCCTGCGCAACCCGGCCGCGTTCTGCAACGTCGCCGGGTTCCGGCCCTCCGCCGGGGTCGTGCCCTCCGCTCCCGCCGGCCACGCCTGGGCGTGGCTGGGCCGCTCCGGTCCGCTGGCCCGCGGCGTGGACGACCTCGTCCTGGCCATGTCCGTGCTGGCCGGTCCCGATCCGCGGATCCCGCTGGACTGCCCGGTGCCGCGGACGGGCTTCCGGGCGCTCGCGGCCGAGGGCCTGCCCGATCCGGCAGCCCGGCCCCTCGCGGGGGTCCGGATCGGGCTGAGCACGGACCTCGGCCTGGGCGTCCCCGTGGAGCCGGAGATCGTGCAGGTGCTGCTCGACCGGGCGCGGGTGTTCGAGGAACTCGGGGCCGTGGTCGAGGAGGCCGTCCCGGACCTGCGCGACGCCGACGAGGTGTTCGACACGACGCGGGCCTTCGACATGGCCGTGAACCTGCGCACCGTGGTCGCCGAGCACCGGGAGCTCGTGAAGCCGGAGATCATCTGGAACGTGGAGCGGGGCCTGGCCCTGACGGCCGGGCAGCTCATGGACGCCGCCCTGGCCCGCACCCGCCTGCACGAGGCGGTGCGGGCGTTCTTCGACCGGTGGGACGTGCTGCTGACGCCCACGTCCCAGGTGCTGCCGTTCCCCTCCGAGGAGCGCTGGCCCCGCTCGGTCGCCGGTATGCCGATGCAGACATATGTCGAGTGGATGCGATCGGCGAGCCTCGTCTCGGCGACCGGGTGCCCGGCGGTCTCGGTGCCGGGCGGCTTCGGCCCCGGTGGCCTTCCGGTCGGGCTGCAGCTCGTCGCGGCCCACGGGCACGACGTCGAGCTGCTGCGGACGGCCCGCGCCTACGACCGTGCTACCCGGTACGGGGACCTCGAGCCGCCGCTCTGAGCCGCAGTCCCGGCGTCCTCAGGCCGCCGCCTCCAGCTCGAGGAGCGCCGACTTGGCCGCCGCCCCGCCGATGTACCCGCCCAGGCCGCCGTCGCCGCGCAGCACGCGGTGGCACGGGACGACCACCGGCAGCGGGTTCGAGGCGCAGGCGGTGCCCACCGCCCGCGCGGCCTGCGGGCGTCCGACCGACCGGGCCACCGCGCCGTAGCTCTGCGTGCTGCCGTAGCCGATCTCGGGCAGGTGCTCCTGCACCAGACGCCGGAACCCGTGCGAGAGGGAGCGGTCCAGGGGCAGGTCGAACCGGGTGCGGGTGCCGGCGAAGTACTCCTCGAGCTGCCGCACGGCCGGTGCCAGCCGGGCCGGGGCCCGCAGCACCCGCGGGCTGATCCGGCGGGCCAGGTCCGCGAGGACCTGCTCGTGGTCCTCGCGGGCGTAGGCCACCCGGACCAGGCCCTGCTCCGTGGCGGCCAGCAGCAGCTCGCCCACGGGGGAGCCGACCGTCGTGTACGCCACGTCGAGGAGCCCGGCCGCGGCCGCCCCGTCCTCCAGGCGCCGGTGCAGCCGCCGCAGCACCGTCTCCGGCACGGGGGTGCCGGCGCGAAGGCTGCTCAGGGGTGCGCGGTGACGGCTGTTCAGGGGTGCGGGGTGCGGTGCGGTGGTCATCGGTGGTCTCCTGTCCGGTCGGACGGCGTGCGGGTGCCGGGGCGGGTCCCGGCGAGGGGCTCGGGGAGGGTCCTGCGGAGCGTGGCCAGGCCGTCGGCGGCGGCCCGGCGGGCGGCCTCCGGGGTGCCGCCCAGCAGCTCGGCGATCTGCCGGTAGGGCAGTCCGCCCAGATGCCGGTAGGCGAGCACGCGCCGCTGCTTGGGCGGCAGGGCGGCCACGGCCGCCCAGAGCGGGGAGTCGTGCTCGTGCGGGTCGTCCCGGTGCGCGGGGGGTTCCGGGAGCGAGGCCATGGGCACCGCCGCCCGGGACCGGGCCCGGACGACGTCGACGGCCTTGCGGTGGGCGATCGTGACCAGCCACGCCTGCACGTTCGCCGTGACCGGCAGCTCCGGATACGCGCGCAGCGCGGCCAGGAACGTCTCCGACCAGGCGTCCTCGGCGTCCGCGGAGCTGTTCAGCACGGCGCGGCAGACCCGCCACACCACGGGGCCGTGCCGGGCCACCAGCGTCTCGAAAGGCTCTTTCGTGTTCATCACCCCGTAGACGGACGCGCCGGCCGGAACGTGAGATCGGTGCGGCGGTGCTTCCCATCCTGCCGGACACCACACCCGCCGGGTGCTCCGCGGGCGGCGACGTGCCCCGGCCCCGTGCCGTCGCGTCGGCGGCCGCGGGCCGGTGCGGCGGCACGGGGTCCGGCCGGACGTGCGGCAGCGCCCCGCCCCGGGGATCTCCGGGACGGGGCGCTGCGGGCGGAACAGGACCGGGGGCTACACGTCCCGGCGGGCGCGGTTGACGATCTTGGACCGGACGGTCAGCGCCAGCACGATGAGCAGCAGGCCGTAGAGCACCAGCGGGATGGGCCCGGTCACGAAGATCGAGTAGTCGCCGTTGGAGGACAGCAGGGCGTCGCGCATGCTGGTCTCGGCCAGCGGGCCCAGCACCATGCCGATCAGCAGCGGGGCCACCGGCACGCCGTGGCGGCGCATGATGAAGCCCAGCACGCCCAGCCCGAGCAGCAGCAGCAGGTCGAAGACCGCCCCGGAGGTGGCGTAGATGCCGAGTCCGCAGAACACCATGATCCCCGCGTAGAGGTACTGGCTGGGGATCAGCAGGAGCTTCGCCCACAGCTGGGCGAAGGGCAGGTTGATGACCAGCAGCACGACCATCGCGATGAAGAAGCTGGCCAGCAGGGCCCACACGAGCTCCGGCGCCCGGTCGAACAGCAGCGGGCCCGGCTGCAGGCCGTACTGCTGGAACGCCGCGAGCATGATCGCCGCGGTCGCGGAGACCGGCAGCCCGAGGGCCAGCAGCGCACCCATCGCGGTGCCGGTGGTGGCGTTGCCGGCCGCCTCGGGGGCCGCCAGGCCGCGGATCGCGCCCTTGCCGAACGTGGGGTTGGCGCGGCGGCGGTCGATGCGGCGCTCGAGGTCGTAGGACATGAACGTCGGCACCTCGGCGCCGCCCACCGGGATCACGCCGAAAGGCAGGCCGATCGCGGTGCCGCGCGCCCACGCCGGAGCCGCCTCCTTGAACTCCGCGCGGGAGAGGAAGGGACGCCCGGTGACCTTCATCTGGTGGGCGACCGGGTCGCGGCGGATCCGGGACGCCACGTGCAGGACCTCGCCGAGGGCCAGGATCGCCACGGAGACGGTCACCAGGGAGATCCCGTCGAACAGGTTGGCGGAGCCGTAGGTGAAGCGCTCCGAGCCGGAGATCGCGTCGATGCCCACGGTCGCGATGCCCAGGCCCAGGACCAGGGAGACCAGGCCCTTGACCGCGGAGTCGGAGACCACCGAGGACGTGGCGACGAAGGCGAACAGGGCCAGGGCGAAGAACTCCGCCGGGCCGAAGTTCGCGGAGAAGTCGGCGAGCCGGGGCGCCAGGAAGACCACGACCACCGAGGCGACCATGCCGCCGATGAACGCGCCGATGGCGGCGGTGGCCAGGGCCTGCGGCGCCCGGCCGTCCTTGGCCATCTTGTGGCCCTCGAACGTGGAGGCGATCGCCGAGCCCTGTCCCGGGGTGTTCATCAGGATGGCCATCGTCGAGTCGCCGAACAGGCCGCCGAAGTAGACGCCGGCGAAGAGGATGAACGCCGCGGTGGGGTCCAGGGCGAAGGTCATGGGCAGGAGCAGGGCCACGGCCATCGAGGAGCCGAGGCCGGGCAGCACGCCCACGGCGGTGCCGAGGAGGCAGCCCACCACGACCCACAGCAGGTTCATGGGGGTCAGCGCGCCGGCGAACCCCTCCATCAAGAGATTGAGTGCGTCCATGTCAGAAACCGCCTCCCAGGATGCCGGACGGGAGGTTGAGCCCCAGGCCGACGGTGAATGCCAGGTAGATCGCGCTGCTCACGAGCAGAGCGAGCGAGATGTCGAAGAGGGGCCGGCGGCTGCCGAAGCCGCGGGCCACGGCCCAGAACAGCAGGGCGGCGGCCAGGATCCAGCCCAGCACCTCGAGCGTCAGTGCGAACGCCAGGAACCCGCCCGCGGACCAGGCCACGGCAGACCAGTCCGAGTGCGTGCGCCAGGTGCGGGCCGAGAGCTCCTCGGGGTGCTCCGGGGTGCGCAGGTAGTGGAGCACCAGCAGGGCGGCCAGGACGTAGCCGGCCACGGTCAGGATCAACGGGTAGAACGTGGGGCCGGGGAAGTCGGTGCCCTCCGGGATCTCCATGGTCAGGGCGCCGATCAGCAGATAGGTGCTGAACGCGGCCACCACCGCGGGCACCACGAGGCCGCTGCGGCCGCTCCACCAGGTCGCCGGGGTCTCCGGCTGCTCCCACGGGGGCTGGACGTCGGTCCGGTGCTCTCCGGCGGTGCCGGTGTGCGAGGACGTGGGTGTGCTCATCAGGAAATCTCCTCCACCAGCTCGGCGATGCGCTCCTGCTCCGAGGCCATGAACGCGTCGAACTCGTCGCCCGCGAGGTACACCTCGGTCCACTTGTTGCGCTCGACGGCCTTCTGCCACTCCGGGGTGGCGACGGACTCCTCGAGCAGGGTCCGCAGCTCGGCGAACTCCTCGTCGGTGATCCCGGGCGGGGCCAGGACGGCCCGCCAGTTGGCCAGGTCCACCGCGAAGCCCTGTTCGGTGAGCGTCGGGATCTCGACGCCCTCCAGGCGCTGCGGGGCGGCCATGCCCAGTGCCTTCAGCCGGCCGGCCTCGATCTGGTCGGCCACGTCCATGTACCCGGAGGTGGCCGCGTCCGCGGTGCCGGTGATCAGGGCCTGGGTGGCCTCGCCGCCGCCGGACTTCGGGATGTAGGTGGTCTCCGAGGGCTCGATGCCGGCCACGAGCGCGAGCTCGGTCATCACGAGCTGGTCGAAGGTGCCGCCGCCGGTCCAGGCGACCTCGGCCGGGTTCGCCCGCCAGGCCTCGACGAGCTCGTCGATCGTCCCGTACGGGGAGTCGGCGGGGACCACCACGACGTCGTACTCCTCGACCACCCGGGCGATCGGGCGCACGTCGTCGTGCGTGACGGCCGAGTCGAGCTGGGCGACACCGGCGACCAGGCCCGCACCGGTGACCATCAGGGTGTTGGCCTGCCCCTCCATGGTGGAGAGCTGGCCGAGCCCGATGGTGCCGGCCGCGCCGGGGATGTTCACCACCTGGGTGTTGTTGACCAGGCTGTTGGCCCGCATGGCCTGCTGCTGCTCCCGCATGAACGTGTCCCACCCGCCGCCGGCGCCGGCCGGGGCGATCAGGGTGAGGTTCGAGCGGACGTCCGAGCCGGCCGTGGCCGACTGGAACGAGAAGAAGGCGGCCACGCCGATCACGGCGGCGGCGAAGAGGCCGTAGACCGTCATGGCGACCGGGTGCCGGCGCCGGGTGCCCGGCTGGGCCTGGTCTGGTGGTGAGCTCACGGGAATCCACTTTCCTGGGTCGTGGGGTGCGGGTGCATGGCTCTGTCCGAGCCGCTGCACCGACGATAAGTGACCCGGATCACGCGTCGGCCGTTGATCGCCCTTTCGTGCGTAGTGATCGTTGTGCTGGTTCTGCGCATTCTGCTCACGCCGGCAGAGACGCTCCTCACACGTTCGGCCGTAGGGTGGACCTCGTTTTGTCCCTCGATCTGCTCCGGCCGATCTGCCCGTCCGACATCCCCATCCCACCGCGGAGGCTCCCATGACCGTCGTCGTTGCCCGAACCAGCACCCCCGAGGGCGAGGCCGCGCTCGCGGCCGCGGTCGAGGAGGCCGGACGCCGCCAGGAGGAGCTCCTGGTCTTCAACCTCGAGGGCGCCCAGCTGGACCCCGAGACCGGTGAGCTCGACGGCGTGCCCGTCACCTTCCGCACCCCCGACACCCGCAACCGGGACGCCGTGGGCGAGCTGCTCGACGCCGCGGAGCAGGTGGACGCCTCCGCCGTGGTGATCGGCGTGAAGCACCGCAGCCCCGTGGGCAAGCTGCTGCTGGGCAGCGCGGCCCAGCAGATCCTGCTCGAGGCCAACGCCCCCGTGATCGCGGTCAAGCCCCGGCGCTCCTGAGGCGTGGCCGCGACCGCCCCGGGGGCCCGGTCCGGGGCCTGGCTGTGGTTCCTCGTGGCCGCGGCCCTGCTCACGCAGACCGCCCTGAACCTGGTGCGCCCCGTCACCACCTACAAGCTGCTGTCCCTGGACGCGGACTCGGTGACGGTCGGCCTGGTCACGGCGGCCTACGCGGTGCTGCCCCTGGTCACCGCCATGTGGCTGGGCCGGATGACCGACCGGGTGCGGGACCTGCGGACGATGGTGGTCACCGGCGCCCTGGTCCTGGCCCTCGGCGCGGTGGCGCTGGCCCTCGCGCCCAGCGTGGCGCTCGTCGCCGTGGCGAGCGCCCTGCTCGGCATGGGGCACCTGGTGTTCACCATCGCGGGTCAGTCGGCGGTCGCCCGCTTCTCCCCGCCGGACCAGCTGGACAAGGGCTTCGGCTGGTTCACGGCCGCCTTCTCCGCCGGGCAGCTGGTGGGACCGCTGCTGGCCGGCGTGCTGCTGGGGGCGGGCGGGGACGTCGCCTCGCCGGAGCGGGTCGCCGACATCACGCTGTCCCTGTGGATCGGGGCCGGTCTCTCCCTCCTCGTGGCGCCGGTCATGCTCGTGCGCCCGCGAGCCGGCGGATCCGCGGCCGGCTCCGCCCGCCGACCCGCCCGGGACGACGACGACGCCGCTGCCGCGGAGCAGGCCGCTCCCGGCACCGACGAGCTCGAGGTGGTCCCGGGGGCAGCGCCGCGCGCCTCCATGGTGCGGATCCTCCGGGTCCCCGCCGTCCCGTCCCACATGCTGGCGTCCCTGGCCCTGCTCGCGATGCTCGACATCCTCACCGCCTTCCTGCCCCTGGTGGGGGAGCGGGCCGGGGTCTCCCCGGCGTGGATCGGCGTCCTGCTGGCCGTGCGCGGCGGCGCGTCGATCCTCTCCCGGGTCCTGCTGCCGTGGCTGGCCCACCGGATGTCCCGGCGCGTCCTGCTGCTGGTCAGCCTCTACGGCGCCGGGTGCGCCCTGGCCGTGCCGCCGGCCGTCATCACGGTGCCGTGGCTCGCCGCCCTGCTCCTCTTCGTGGGCGGCTTCTGCCTGGGCCTGGGCCAGCCGATCACCATGACCCTGGTGTCCACCGCGGTGCCCGCCGCGTGGCGGGGCTCGGCGCTCGCCGTGCGGCTCGTCGGCAACCGCGCGGGCCAGGTGGCCATGCCCCTGCTCGCCGGCCTGGTGGCCGCGCCGCTCGGACCGGCCGGGGCGATCTGGTTCACGTGCGCGGTGCTGCTGGTCAGCGGTCTGGAGAAGACCGTGCGGCGCTGACCGGGCGGGCCGGGCCGCGTCGACAGCCCCGGCACAGGAAGGCCACAAGAGCGGCACAATCCGGCCTGGTCAGCTGGAGGACGAGAAGGACCGATGGGTCCGGACCGGCGGGCGGGAGCCCGCCGGTACGTCCGACAGAAGGAACGCGCCGCCATGGTCAACGTCCACCACCCTGCCCCCCGTGCAGGAACCGCCGAGGAGGGCCCGGCCCTGCCGCTGGTCCGCCGGCGCCGGCTGACGGGGGTCGACGCCGCCCGGGGCCTGGCCCTGGTCGGGATGATGTCGATCCACATCCTGCCCGCGTGGGACCCCGAGAACTACGGTCCCACGCTGCAGTGGGAGCTGTTCGCGGGCCGCGCCGCGGCCCTGTTCGCGCTCCTGGCAGGGGTGGGCCTGGCCCTCTCCTCCGGCGGGCGCACTCCGCACCGGGGGCAGGCGATGACCGCGGACCGGGTGGGACTGCTGGTGCGGGCCGTGCTGATCACCGTGCTGGGACTGCTGGTCAACGAGGTCATGCCGGCGGACCCGCCCGCGTACGGGATCCTCGTCTACTACGGCATGTTCTTCCTGCTGGCCATCCCCTTCCTGCACCTGCCGGTGCGTGCGCTGCTCGGCCTCGCCGCCGCGGCCGCCCTGCTGGGGCCCGTGCTGATGCAGTCGCTGCGGGGGGTGCTGCCCGCGTTCGAGGTGTACAACCCGACGTTCGCCGACGTGCTCGCCGAGCCGGGGACCGTCCTGGCCCAGGTGCTCCTCACCGGCACCTATCCCGCGGTCCCGTACCTGGCCTACCTGCTCACCGGCCTGGCCGTCGGCCGGCTGAACCTGCGGGCCGCGCGGGTCCAGGGCCGGCTGCTGTGGGCGGGGCTCGCCCTGGCCGTGGGCGCGTGGCTGGTGTACTGGGTGCTGATCCTCCAGGGCGGGGGCTACGACCAGCTCATGAGCTCCACCCCGTGGCTGAGCGAGGACCGGATCGACGAGATCATCGTCTGGGGCCCGGACCCGGTGCTGCCCGACACCTCCTGGTGGTGGCTGCTGGTCCCCGGTCCGCACACCAACACCCCGGTGGCGATCCTGCAGGACCTCGGCTCCGGCACCGCCGTGCTGGGCGCCCTGCTCCTCCTGGCGCGCCGGGCCGGCTCCTGGCTGCTGCCGCTGAGCGCGATGGGGTCGATGACCCTGACCCTCTACTCCGCGCACCTGCTGGCCCTGGCCGCCATGCTCCACTACGAGGTGCCGCTCCTGTGGTTCCTCATCCACGTGACGGTCGCGGCGCTGTTCGCCGTGGCCTGGCAGCGCTCCTTCGGGCGCGGTCCCCTGGAGCGGGTCGTGGCCCGCGCCGCGAACGCCGGCCGCGATCTCGCCCTGCCCGGACGACGGTCCCGCCGGTGATCCTCCCGTGGGCGGTCCGCGCGCCGACCCTCGTCAGGGGCGGAAGACGTCAGGCCGACAACCCTGCTTTCACGCGAAGATAGAGTCGTGGGCATGGCCGCACAGCAATCAGCACGCACCTCCCCGAGCGTTCTCGACGGGCCGACCCCGGAGGATGTCGTGAAAGAGGCCACCCGGCGGCGGACGTTCGCGGTGATCTCGCACCCGGACGCGGGCAAGTCGACGCTCACGGAGGCGCTGGCCCTGCACGCCCACGTCATCGCCGAGGCCGGTGCCACCCACGGGAAGGCCAGTCGGAAGGCGACCGTCTCCGACTGGCTGCAGATGGAGCAGGAGCGGGGGATCTCGATCAGCTCTGCCGCCCTGCAGTTCACCTACCGGGACACCGTCTTCAACCTGCTCGACACCCCCGGCCACGCCGACTTCTCCGAGGACACCTACCGGGTGCTGGCCGCGGTGGACTGCGCGGTGATGCTCATCGACGCGGCCAAGGGCCTGGAGACCCAGACCCTGAAGCTCTTCGACGTCTGCCGCCGGCGGGGCCTGCCGGTGATCACGGTGATCAACAAGTGGGACCGTCCGGGCAAGGACGCCCTGGAGCTCATGGACGAGGTCCAGCAGCGCACCGGGCGGGTGCCGGTGCCGCTGTCCTGGCCGGTGGGGCTGTCCGGGGACTTCCGCGGCACCGTGGATCCCCGCACCGGCGCCTACACCCGGTACCGGCGGGTGGCCTCCGGCGCCGCTCTGGCCGAGGTGGACGTGTTCGGACCCGACGAGGCTGCTCGGCTCGAGGGTGCGGCCTGGACGGAGGCCGTCGAGACGGCCGAACTGGTGGCCGAGGGCAACGGGGCCTTCGACGCCGGAGCGTTCCTGGCCGCAGAGGCCACCCCGGTGCTCTTCGCCGCCGCCGCCCTGAATTTCGGGGTGGCCGCCCTGCTCGACGTCCTGGTCGACCTCGCACCCCCGGCCGGTCCCCGGGCGGACGCCGACGGTGCCCTGCGGCCGGTGGACGCGCCGTTCTCCGGATTCGTGTTCAAGCTCCAGGCCGGGATGGACCGCGCCCACCGGGACCACGTGGCGTTCCTGCGGGTCTGCTCCGGGGTATTCCAGCGCGGGATGGTGCTCACCCACGCGGCCACCGGCAAGCCCTTCGCCACCAAGTACGCCCACCACGTGTTCGGCCGGGACCGGGAGACCATCGAGACCGCCTTCCCCGGGGACGTGGTGGGCCTGGTCAACGCCTCGGCGCTGCGGGCCGGGGACAGCGTCTACACGGGGGCCCCGGTGGTCTTCCCGCCGATCCCGCACTTCTCCCCCGAGCACTTCCAGGTGGTCCGGGCGGTGGACGCCGGACGGGCCAAGCAGTTCCGCCGCGGGATCACCCAGCTCGAGCACGAGGGCGTCATCCAGGTGCTGCGCTCCGAGGCCCGCGGGGACCAGGCGCCGGTGCTGGCGGCGGTGGGGCCGATGCAGTTCGAGGTCGTGGCCGATCGGATGGACCGGGAGTTCGGCGCCCAGGTCCGGCTGGAGCCCCTGCCCTACACCCTGGCCCGGCGGGTGGTCGCCCCGGACCCCGACGCCCTCAACCGCATCCCCGGCACCGAGGTGCTCCGGCGGGCCGACGGCGAGCCCATCGCCGTGTTCACCGACAAGTGGAAGCTCGGCCGGGTGGCCACCCATGCCCCCGAGGCCGCCCTGGAGCCCATCGGCGGCGCCCTCGACTGAGCGTCCCCGGCGGGAGCACCCGCCGGCTCAGGCGTCGAGGGTCTGCGGCACCGGCTGGACCCTGCGCCCCAGCGCCGCGACGCGCTGCACGGACCAGCTCAGCAGGACGACGAGCAGCACGTTGCGCGCCGTCAGGACGGCCGCCATGGCCGGGTGGGCGTGGATGAGCGGGGTGTAGAAGAGCGGATAGATCACGAACGTGGTGACCGCGATGCCCATCAGCAGCGCCGCCGGCGTCCGCCACCGCTGCCGGTCGTGCACGAGCCCGGCGACGACGACCGGGGCGAGCCAGATCATGAACTGCGGTGAGCCCACCTTGTTGAACACGATGAAGATCGTGGTCAGCATCAGCGCGCCCTCGTAGAAGAGCTCCTCGCGCTCGGCCCCGCGCCGCAGCGCGCGGATCAGCAGGGCCGCACCGGCGAGGACGGCGAGCACGAGCAGCGGCTGCATGAGGAGCGCGACGAGCTCGGTGCCGGGGCCGTGGACCTCCGTGGAGTTGATGGCCACGTTGTCGGCCATCCGCGACCCGGCCACGCCGAAGACGCTCAGCCACACCCACGGGGTGGAGAACGTGGCCTCCAGCTGCATGCCGCGCTCGCCCTGGTTGACCAGGAAGTCCGCGATGTGCCGCAGGCCGCCCGAGAGGTGCGTGCCCAGCACCACCACGGCGGTGACCCCCACCCCGGCGGCCACCACCCGGACGCGCTGCCGGCAGGCGATGACCAGGGCGAGCACGAGGGCCGCCGGCCACACCTTGATCCACGTGGCGGTGCTCAGCAGCACGGAGCCGAGGACGGGCCGCTCGGACGCGTACAGGAGCCCCACGAGCACGATCGGGGCCGCGATGCCCTCCACCCGGGCGAAGCTCAGGTAGCCCAGGAACACGGTGAAGAACAGCCACCACCAGGCGGGGGCGATGCCCTGCTCGCCCCGCCGGCCGCGGGTGAGGCAGAGCAGGCCCACGGCGTTGAGCACGGTGATGATCAGGGTCCACACCAGCAGGTAGGGTCCGTGGCCGGCGATCCCGGCCAGGTGGATCGGGATCTGCGCGAGCACCGGGTACACCCACGGGCTGATCCCGTCCCCGGCGTCGGTCGGGTCGTACCCGGCCATGGCCCACCGGCGGTACTGCTCGGTGTCGCTGAAGGCCTCGCCGTGGACGACGAAGGACATCATCCAGCCCAGGAAGTAGAGGTGGACGACGGCGAAACCCCACCACACGCCGGCCGGGCGGGAGAACCAGGCCACGGCGCGGGCGGGCAGCACGGCGTCCCGGAGACCGGTCAGCCGGTCGAAGAAGACGGCGGCGATCTCAGGACTCCTTCGCGGCGAGCACCGGGGCCGGCTGCGGGGTGCCCAGCTGGTACAGGCGGCGCGCCGACCACCACAGCAGCACCACCAGCAGGGCGTTGCGCAGGGTCAGCACCAGGGCCATCACCGGGCTGTTGTGGCTGAGCTCGTAGTAGAACAGCGGATAGACGAAGAACGTGGCCGCGGCGACGGCGATGAGCATGGCTGCCGGCACCCGCCACGCCTGCCAGTGGTGGGTCAGTCCCACGGCCACGGCCGGAGCCAGCCACACCATGAACTGCGGGGAGCCGACCTTGTTGAACACCACGAAGACGGTGATCATGGTCAGCGATCCGGCCAGCAACAGCTCGGTGCGATCCGTGCCGCCGGCCCGCTCGCCGGTGCGGAGGCCCCTGACGATCAGCACGGTGACCCCGGCGGCGGCCAGCAGCAGCAGCGGCTGCATCAGCACCGCCATCGTCGCCGCGCCGGGACCGTCGACCTGCATGGAGTTGATCTCCGTGTTCATGTACATCCGGGACCCGCCCAGGCCCAGCACGGACGACCACAGCCACGGGGTGGTGAACGTGGCCTCCAGCTGCATGCCGCGGTCCCCCTGCTGGGTGAGGAAGTCGAAGAGCCTCGGCAGCGCGCCCATGGCGGTGGCGACACCGGCCGCGGCCGCGCTGACCAGCATCCCCGTGACCACGACCGCCACCCGTCGGCGGGCCACGGTGACGAGCGCGAGCACGACGGCCGCCGGCCAGACCTTCATCCAGGTGGCGACGCTGAGCAGGGCCGAGGCGGCCACCGGGTGCGCCGCCCCGTACACCAGGGCGACGAGCACCAGCGGGGCCGTGAGCCCGTCCACGCGGGCGAAGCCCAGCCACCCCATCAGGAAGACGAAGCCCAGCCACCACCACGCGGCCGGGTGGGCGCTCCGGTCGCGGCCCCAGTCCGTCAGCTTCCCCACGGCCCAGCCGTTGAGCACGGTGATCATCAGGACCCACAGGAAGAAGAACGGTCCCGGACCCGCGGCGCCGGCCAGCGCGATGGGCACCAGCGCCAGCACCGGATAGACCCAGGGGGTGGGCTCCCCGTTCAGGTTCTGGTCCTCGAAGCCGGCCTCGGCCCACGCGCGGTAGATGTACGTGTCGCTGAAGGCGGCGCCGGACAGGGACAGCTGCAGGGCGAACACCAGGAACACCAGGTGCACCCCGACGAAGACGGTGAGCAGTCCGCGCGGGGACCTCCACCAGGCCCGCCGGCGCCCGGATGACGGGCGGTCACGGAACCGGGTGAGCAAGCTGGAGGTCGTGTCGGACGACATGGGGCAGTCCTTGTCAGGTGAGCGGAGGAGCAGGGGCGGAGTCGGCTCGGGCGCCGCGGCCGGGACCGTTGCCGGTCCGGTTCCCCCGGAGCACCAGTGTGCCCGAGCGCGGTGCCGGTGCGGCGGCAGGCCGGTCCCCGGGGAGAGGACGTGGCGAGAACTTCTGACACCTGGGCGAGGACGCCAGGGTGAAAGGGGGCGCGACTGCTAGGATCGGCGTTCTGGAGAGCGTCCCGCGCACCTGTCCGCCCGGCCATCGTACACTCAGGGGATCAGCGAACGTCATGATGTCAGGGGGGTCGGATCCGGAGGCGCCGCGGGGCCCTGGCGGCCGGACCGCGGAACCGACCGCCTCCGCCGGCTCGTTCTCCCCCGACGGATCCGGCACCCACCGGCACCCTCGAGCGCACGTCGCCGTCCTGCAGGGGCTCATCGGCTCCGTGATGATGCTCGTCGGATCGGTCGGCACCGGCTGGATCGCGAACGGCTCGCCCATGGTCCGCCATCCACTGGTCATCGCGCTGCGGGTCGAGGGATGGGGCGTCTACACCTGCACCGTGCTGCTGACCGCGGGCGCCATGCTGCTGGTGCGGTCCTGGCTCCGGCTCGGGCAGCGGCTCCAGGGCTGGCCGGTGGGCGCCCACCGCTCCGTGGTGCTCGCGGTCTGCGCCTGGTCGCTGCCCCTGCTCTTCGCCGTCCCCGTCTACTCCCGGGACGTGTACGCCTACATCGGGCAGGGCCGCCTGATGCTGGCCGAGCAGAACCCGTACACGACCGGCATCTCCGCCCTGGAGAACTGGTTCATGCTGGGGACGGACCCGGCGTGGGCTGAGGCCCGGACGCCCTACGGGCCGTACTTCCTGTGGTCGGCACGGGCGATCGTGGGCCTCACCGACGCGCACCCGGATCTCTCCGTGCTGCTCTTCCGCCTCCTGGCCTGCGCCGGTGTCCTCCTCTGTGTCGTGTACGTGCCCAAGCTCGCCCGGCTGCACGGGATCGACCCGGCCCGTGCCCTGTGGATCGCGGTGGCCAACCCGCTGTTCCTCATCAGCTTCGTGGCGAGCGCGCACAACGACGCCCTGATGCTCGGGCTGGCCGTGGCGGGAACGTACTGCGCGGCCACGGGCCGGCCGGTCACCGGTGTCCTGCTGGTGACCGCGTCCATCGGCATCAAGCCGATCACCATTCTGCTGCTGCCGTTCATCGGGCTCCTGTGGGCGGGGCCGGGAGCGTCCTGGCGGCGGAAGTTCGCCCTGTGGGCGGCCACGGCGACCATCAGCTTCGGGCTGCTCGTGCTGAGCGGCATCCCCCAGCAGCTGGGCGTCGGATGGGTCTGGGCCCTGCTCGACCCCACCCCGGGGTTCACCGGCTACTCGCCCTCGGGGTTCCTGAGCCAGAAGGTCCGCGGCCTCGCGGACGCGGTCGGCCTGCCGGGCGCGGCGATGGCCCCGGTGCTGCGCGACGTCCTGCAGTACGCGGCCATCGGCCTGGTGCTGCTCCTGATGTTCCGCGGCGACGACCACCGGGTGGTCCGCCGGCTCGGTCTCGCGTTCGCCGCCGTGGTGCTGCTCTCCCCGATCATCCAGCCCTGGTACATCCTGTGGTTCCTCCCCTTCCTGGCCGTGACCGGCATCAGGGACAACTGGCAGATCCGCACCCTGTACGTGGTGCTCACCTTCTTCGTGATCTTCGGCGCCCAGGACCAGCTCTCCGTGTGGCCCTTCATCGAGCTGGCGGTCGACGCCTCGACGATCGCGTTCGTGACCGCCCTGCTCTTCACCGCCTACCTGATGCTCCTGGATCCCCACACCCGCCACCTGCTCGTCCACGGCGGTCCGACGGGCTGGCTCCGCCGCCGTCGTCGTCGCCGGGAACAGGGCGTCCGCGGGCGCTGAGGGCGGCGGGACCGGGGGAGTCGCCGAGGATTCGCCGGGGAGCGGGGCCGGCCGGCGCGCCGTGAGCGGGGCCGGCCGGCAGGTCAGCCGGCGCCCAGCGGGAGCCGGACGGTGAAGAGCGTGCGGCCCGGGCGGGACTCCACGTCCACCGTGCCGCCGTGGGCCTGCACCACCGAGCGGACGATCGACAGGCCCAGCCCGGTGCTGCCCTCCCGGGTCCGCCGGGAGGCGTCCAGGCGGCTGAAGCGCTCGAAGAGCCTGGCCTGGAACTCCCGCGGGATGCCCGGGCCCGCGTCGAGGACGGAGGCCTCCGCCCAGCCGTCCGCGGTGGCGCGCACGGCGGCCGTCACCGCGGTGCCGGGCGGGGTGTGCTTGCGGGCGTTGGAGAGCAGGTTGGCCAGCACCTGGTGGAGCTGGGCGACGTCGGCGCGCACGGGCACCGGCTCCTCCGGCACGTCCACGGTCCAGTCGTGGTCGGGGCCGGCGGCCGAGGCATCGGTGAGGGCCTCGAGCACGAGCTCGCCGAGATCCGCGTCCCGCAGCTCCGGGGGGCGGCCCTCGTCCAGGCGGGCGAGCAGCAGCAGGTCCTCCACCAGGGCGCTCATCCGCAGCGTCTGCTGCTCCACGCGGGCCAGGGAGGCCCGGCCGGTCTCGGTCAGGGGCTCGGTGAGCTGGAGCATGTCGGTGTAGCCGCGCACGGCCGCCAAGGGGGTGCGCAGCTCGTGGGAGGCGTCGGCCACGAACTCGCGCAGCCGGGTCTCGGAACGCTGGCGGGCGGTGAGGGCGGAGTCCACGTTGTCGAGCAGGGAGTTCAGCGCGTGCCCGACCTCCCCGACCTCGGTGCCGGGCCGGGCGAGCTCGGCGGGCACGTGCCGGTCGGCGAGGGAGACCTCCCCGGAGGCCAGGGGCAGCCGGGCGACCCCGGAGGCCGCGGCCGAGACCCGTTCCAGCGGCCGCAGGGCACGGCGGACGACGACGGTGCCGGTCACCGCCGTGGTCAGCAGCGCGAGCAGGCTGCCCACGCCCATGGTGGTCACGAGCTCCGCCACGGTGTCGTCGACCGAGGCCGTGGGCAGGCCGGTGACCAGCACCTGGCTGCTGTTCCGCGCGTTCCGGGCGACCGACTCGACCCGGTACTCGCCCACGGACAGGGCCACGTCCGTGAGCCGGCCCTGCTCCGTGCCCGTGGAGCGCCGGCGGTCCCCGAGGTCCCGCTCGTCCGGGCTCCGGTCCGCGAAGACGCCCGCCTCCTGCAGGGCGGCGACGTCCTGCTCGGGGAGCGGCGCGGGCTCCCCGGACCCGGTGCGGTAGGACGCCCTGACCAGCTCCTCCTCGTGCAGCACGGCCACCAGGATGCCCACCGGCTGGCCGGGGGCGTCGAGGGGGTCCCGTTCCAGGGCCGGGTCGCCCCGGGTGAAGGTCAGCGCCCGCCCGGTCGCCTGGCGCAGCGAGCCGTCGAGCCGCTCCACGAGGTCCTGGCGGGTGAGCTCCACGATGGTCGCGCCCAGCACGAGCAGGACCACCGCCAGCAGGACGAGCACCCCGGCGATGAGCCGGGTGGCCAGGCGGGTGCGTCGTCGGGCCGGTGACGATGCCGGCGACGAGGTCGGCCGCGGGTCCGGCGGGCGGTGCGTGGACAGCGGGCCGGGCGGCATCAGGACGCGGGTTTGATGACGTACCCGGCGCCGCGCACGGTGTGGATCATCGGGGCGCGGCCGGCGTCGATCCGCTTGCGCAGGTAGGAGATGTAGAGCTCCACGATGTTGGCCTGGCCCGAGAAGTCGTAGTGCCACACGTTGTCGAGGATCTGGGCCTTGGACAGGACCCGGCGCGGGTTCTCCATCAGGTAGCGCAGCAGCTCGAACTGGGTGGCGGTCAGCTCGATCGGCTCGCCGGCCCGGGTGACCTCGCGGCTGTCGATGTTCAGGACCAGGTCCCCGACCACCAGGGTGGCGCTGTCCTGCGCCGCGGCCCCGGAGCGCTGCACGAGCCGGTGCAGCCGGATCAGCACCTCCTCGATCGAGAAGGGCTTGGTCACGTAGTCGTCCCCGCCCGAGGCCAGGCCCTCGATCCGGTCGGCCACGGCGTCCTTGGCCGTGAGGAACAGCACCGGCACCTCCGGGTAGGACTGGCGGATCCGGGCGAGGACCTCCAGGCCGTCCAGCCCCGGCAGCATCCGGTCCAGGACCAGCACGTCCGGGGCGAAGTCGCGTGCCTGGGCCACGGCGTCGAAGCCCTCGTGGGAGATCCTCGCCTCCCACCCGCACATCCCCGTGCCCATGGCCACGAGGTCGGCCAGCGCCGGCTCGTCGTCCACCACCAGCACCCGGATCGGCGAGCCGTCCGGGTGGCTCAGGCGGGGCAGGACCTCGGTGAGGACGGAGAAGCTGGAGGAGTAGGGCATGGGAGCTCCCGGTGCCGGGCGGACGTGACACTGTCACTGTTGCCCACCAGATTAGGCGCGCGTCCTGTGGAAGCTGTGCGGAGCCTGTGCCGTGGTGCCGCCGCGCACGGGAACGGCGGGTGCGCCGGCACAGCTGCGGCACGGACTCCGGGCGGACAGCCGCCGGCCCGGGCACGGACCCGCGTCACAGGAGAAGCACAGCAAGCCGAAAAGCCGGGCACATGTGCACGAGCAACAGTGGAGTGCACACCGGCCCGCCAGACGGGCCCGGCGGGCAGGGGGCCCGTCGTCGCACCGCGCTGAAGGGGGCCGCCGCCATGACCGATCCCGGGAACCGCCCACCGAGGAGCGTGCCCTGGGCGCAGGCCTCCGGGCAGCGGCCGGGCGCTCCCCGCGCGGACGCGACCCGGGGCGGCCGCCCGGCACGGACCGCCGCGGCGGACCCGGCGGCCAGCTCCGCGGTGGGGCCGGCGGCGGGCTCGATCGCGGACCCCGCTGCGGACCCGGCGGTGGGCTCGGCCACCGGGGCCGTCACCACGGCTGCCGCGCCGGGCCGGCGCCGCCTCGTGGGGGTGGACGCCGCCCGCGGCCTGGCCCTGATCGGGATGATCGCCGTCCACATCCTGCCCTCGTGGGATCCGGAGACCTTCGAGCCCACGGTCCAGTGGACCGTCTTCGCCGGACGCTCCGCGGCCCTGTTCGCCGTCCTGGCCGGCGTGGGGCTCGCCTTCAGCACCGGCGGCCGGAGGCCGCACACCGGCCGGTCGCTGACCGCCGACCGGGCGGGCACGGCCGTGCGCGCCCTGCTGATCGCGGGCCTGGGGCTCGCGATCAACCACGTGCTGCCCGGCAGCACGCTCGACGAGGTCCCGGCCGTCAACATCCTCGTCTACTACGGGGCCTTCTTCCTGCTGGCGATCCCCTTCCTGCGCCTCTCCGCAGGGGCCCTGTTCGCCTGGGCGGCGTGCTTCGCCCTCGCCGGTCCGGTGCTCGTGCACCTGCTCCGGGACGTCCTGCCCGCCGTCGAGCGCTACAACCCGGACTACCTCGACCTCGTCGGGGACCCGGGGGCCACCGCGGCCCGGCTCCTGTTGACCGGGACCTTTCCCGCGCTGCCGTACCTGGCCTATCTGCTGACCGGCCTGGCCATCGGCCGGCTCGACCTGGCCCGGCTCCGGGTCCAGGTCGCGCTGGTGCTGGGCGGGACGCTCCTGGCCGCCGGGGCCTCGCTGACCTCCTGGGCGCTCGTCGTCCGGGCCGGCGGCTTCGAGCAGCTGGTGGCGCGCACCCCCGGCCTGGACGCGGAGCTCGTCACCGACATCATCGTGTGGGGACCCGAGCCGACGCTGCCCACGACCACGTGGTGGTGGCTGGCGGTCGGCGGCCCGTACACCAACACCCCGCCGGCCCTGCTGCTGGGTCTGGGCTCGGCGGTGGCCGCGCTGGGCGTGTTCCTCCTGCTGGCCCGCCGCTCCGCGTCCTGGCTGCTGCCGCTGAGCGCGATGGGCGCGATGACCCTCACCGTGTACTCCGCGCACCTGCTGGCCCTGGCCGCCGAGGTGCACTACGACCAGCCGCTGTGGTTCGGGATCCACGTGGGCGTGGCCGCGGCCTTCGCGCTCCTCTGGCGCCAGGCCATGGGGCAGGGCCCCCTCGAGCGGCTGGTGGCGGGGCTGGTGCGCGGCACCCGCCGGCGCGTGCTCTCCCGGGGGCACCGCACGGACTGAACGGGCCGCGGGACGGGACTACGGCGTGCTGGGGACGGCGTGCCGGCGCCGGTGCGCCGCGTAGCCCAGGATGAGCAGGCCGGCCACGGCCAGGCCCACGCCCACCCAGGCGGGGGAGCGGTAGCCCCAGCCGGCGGAGATGACGATCCCGCCGAGGAAGGCGCCCATGGCGTTGGCCAGGTTGAACGCCGCGTGGTTCATGGCGGCGGTCAGGGAGGGGGCGTCCTTCGCCTCGCGCAGCAGGCGCACCTGGAGGGAGGTCGTGAAGATCGAGCCCATGATCCCGATCCACAGCGCCCCCAGGACGGCCGCGGCGGGGACGTGGACGAACAGGGCGAAGAACGCCAGGGCCACGCCGGACACGGCGCCCGCGCCGAGGGCGGTGCGCTCGATCGAGCGGTCGATGAGCGGGCCGGCCAGCAGGGAGCCCAGGGTCATGCCCACGCCGAACACGGCCAGCACCCACGGCACGGTGCCGATGTCGAGACCGGTGAGCTCGGTCAGGGTCGGGGAGATGTAGGTGTAGACCGCGAACATGCCGCCGAAGCCGATGGCCCCGGCCAGCAGCGTGAGGGCCACCTGGGGCCGGGCGAGGGCGCGGACCTCCTGGGCCGCCGAGGCCATGCCCTCGTTGCGGGTGCGCGGCACCCAGAGGGCCAGGGCCCCGATGGTCAGGGCGCCCAGGAGCACCACCAGGAGATAGGCCGAGCGCCAGCCGAGGGCCCCGCCCAGGGCCGCGGCGAACGGCACGCCCACGATGTTGGCGATGGTGAGCCCCAGCATCACCCGGGCCACGGCGGTGCCGCGCCGTTCGCGGGCGACCAGGGAGGAGGCCACCACGGCGGCGACCCCGAAGTAGGCGCCGTGGGGCAGGCCGGCGAGGAACCGGGCGGCGTAGAGCCACTCGAGGGACGGCGCGGCGGCCGAGAGCCCGTTGCCCAGCACGAACGTGAGCATCAGCGCCAGCAGCAGGGTCTTGCGCTCCATCCGGGCGGCGAGGGACGTGATGAGCGGCGCCCCGACCACCACGCCCAGGGCGTAGAGCGAGATGGACTGGCCCACGGCCGGGATCGAGGCGTCGAAGTCCTCGGCGATGAACGGCAGCAGGCCCATCGAGGCGAACTCGGTGGTGCCCACGCCGAAGCCGCCCATCGCCAGGGCGAAGATGGCGAGGCGGGTGCCGGCGGGGCCGGGGGCATTGACCACCTGGAGCAGGGCGGTGCGGGGTGCGGGCACGGCGGGTCCTTCCGGGAGGGCGCAGGGACGGGGAACGAGCACGTCGTCGAGCCCGAGCAGAAGAAAGGGGGGTGGCTTTCGATGCTACGCGGATTCGCCCCGGTCTCCCATGCCTCCCGGTGTGATCTTGATCAGGTCCTGCCGCGCCGGCGGCGCCCCACGGCGCCGTCCCCGGGCCACTGCGGCCCGGCCGGGCCCCTGTGCCCGGGGACGGGTGCGGGCTCAGCGGAAGGCGGAGTGCCCGGTCAGCTGCTGGCCCAGGATGAGGGTGTGCACCTCGTCGGTGCCCTCGTAGGTGCGCACCGACTCCAGGTTGTTGGCGTGGCGCAGCGGCGAGTGCTCGAGCGTGACCCCGTTGCCGCCGAGCATCGTGCGCGCCTGGCGGCACACCTCGATCGCGATCCGGCAGTTGTTGAGCTTGCCCACCGAGATCATGTGGTTCTCCAGGCGGCCCTCGTCCTTGAGCCGCCCGATGCGCAGCGCCAGCAGATGCCCCTTCTGGATCTCCAGGGCCATGTCCACCAGCTTCGCCTGGGAGAGCTGGTAGGCCGCGAGCGGCTTGTCGAACTGGATGCGCTGCTGGGAGTAGGCCAGGGCGGCGTCGAAACTGTCGCGGGCGGCGCCCAGGGCGCCCCACACGATGCCGTAGCGGGCCTCGTTGAGGCAGGAGAACGGTCCCCGCAGGCCGGGGTGGTGCGGCAGGAGGGCGTCGGCGGGCAGCCGGACGTCCTCGAGGGCGATGTCGCACTGGATCGAGGCGCGCATGGACAGCTTCGGCTCGATCGGGACGGCGGTGAACCCGGGGGTGTCCGTGGGCACGAGGAAGCCCCGGACGCGCTCCTGCCCGCTCTCGTCGACGGCCTTGGCCCAGATCACGGCCACGTGGGCGATCGAGGCGAGCCCGATCCAGCGCTTGGCGCCGTTGAGCACCCACTCGTCGCCGTGGCGCACGGCGGTGGTCGCCATGGTCGAGGGGTCCGATCCCGCGGTGGGCTCGGTGAGCCCGAAGCAGCCGATGATCTCGCCGGCGGCCATGCCGGGCAGCCAGCGCTGCTTCTGCTCCTCGGAGCCGTGCTTGGCGATCGCGGACATCGCCAGCGAGCCCTGCACGGAGACGAACGTGCGCAGTCCGGAGTCCCCGGCCTCCAGCTCCTGCATCGCGATGCCGTACTGCACCGCGGACTTCCCCGCGCACCCGTAGCCCTGGACGTGCATGCCGAGCAGCCCGAGCTGCGCCATCTCGGGGACGATCTCCTGCGGGAAGACGGCGTCGGCGTACCAGCCGGCGATGTTCGGCCGGATCCTCCGGTCCACGAACTCCCGGACGGCGTCCCGGGTCTCGAGCTCCTCGGCACTGAGGTCTGCTTCGACGTCGAGCAGGTCGGTCGCGGCGGGGTTCATGGGTCCTCCTGGGGGTCGGGTGCTCGGATGCCTCCGACGAGGATGACGCATTCGTGAGCTGCGCAACACGGTTCGCCGGACAATTGATTCATAGGTATCACTGAGTGCCACATTAGGTATTTGAGGTTTCACAGTGGGTCGTGGAAATGTGATCTGCACGACATCCGCTGACTTCCCGGAGGACCCCTGTGACCCGTTCGTCCCCCACCGCCGCCGACGGCCCGCCCCGGGTGCGCATCGAGCGCACCGGCGCCGTGGCCGTGGTGACGCTCGACGACGAGCCCCGCCGCAACGTGCTCGGCCACGAGCTGCGCACCGGGCTGCGGGCCGCCCTGGCGGAGCTCGCCGCCGACCCCGGGACCGGGGCCGTGGTGCTCACCGGGGCGGGCCGCTGCTTCAGCGGCGGCGGCGACCTCGCCGCGATGCCGCCCGCCGGCCCCGCCGAGTCGGCAGCCCGGATGAGCGAGGTGGCCGGGCTCGTGCAGGAGCTCGCGTCCCTGGCGAAGCCGGTCGTGGCCGCGGTGACCGGGCCCGCGGCCGGTGTGGCCGTCGGTCTGGTGTGCTGCTGCGACGTGGTGGTGGCCGGTGGGAGCGCACGGTTCCTGTTCCCGTTCACCCGCCTGGGCCTTGCCCCGGACGGCGGGCTGGTGCACTCGCTGGTCCAGCGGGTGGGAGCGGCCCGCGCCCGGAGGATCCTGCTCGAGGCCGCACCCGTGGACGCCGGCACCGCCCGGGACGCCGGCCTGGTCGACCACCTCGTGCCGGACCCGGACGTGCTCGGCATCGCGGTCGCCCACGCCGCCGAGCTCGCCGGGCGGGCCCCGCTCGCCGTCGCGGCGGTGAAGCGCGGGATCCGCGAGGCCTCGGACTCGCTCGAGGACGCCCTGGCGTTCGAGCGGGACCACCAGCCGGTCCTCTTCGGGACCTCCGACTTCCTGGAGGGCAAGCAGTCGTTCTTCGACCGGCGGCTCCCCTCCTTCTCCGGGCGCTGAGCGCCACCACCGCACGTCGAAAGGCCATCATGAGGACAACGACAACACGGCTCGCCGCCCTGGGCGCCGTCGCAGTGCTGGGCCTGACCGGCTGCGCCGCCGCCGGGGGCAACGAGCCGGTGGGCCCCAACGGCCTGCCGCAGCAGCTCGTGTGGTCCACCTACAACGTGGGCACCGGCACCTACAACGATCTCGCCGCCATCGCGAACACCCTCACCAACGAGGAGGGCGTGCAGGTGCGGCTGATGACCGCCGACACCGGCATCGGCCGGCTGGCCCCGCTCGTGAACGGCACCGTGGACTACGCGCGGGCCGGGGACGAGTACTACTACGCCTTCGAGGGCGACTACGAGTACGCCAGCGAGGAGTGGGGTCCCCAGGACCTCCGCATGGTGTGGGCGCCGCCCGGCAACTACGGGATGCTCGTGCGCGAGGACAGCGGCATCGACTCCTTCGCGGACCTCGAGGGCAAACGGGTCCCCCGGCTGACCGCCAACACCTCCATCAACAACAAGATGGAGGGCTTCCTCAACTACGGCGGTCTCACCTGGGACGACGTCGAGCAGGTCCCGATGGCCTACGGCGAGCAGATCGCCGGGCTCGAAGCGGGACAGATCGACGCCCTGTACCAGAACGTGGTCGGCTCCAACATCAACGAGCTGGCCTCCAGCACGGAGGTCCAGTGGCTGAGCTTCGACGACCCGGACCCGGCCCGCTACGAGACCTGGGAGGAGCTCATGCCCATGGTGACGGTCGGCGAGATCACGAGCGGCGCCGGGCTCGAGGAGGGCGAGAGCGCTCGGGTCCTCGAGTACACGATCCCGCTCACCACGACGGCCGACCGCGACGCGGACGAGGTCTACCACCTCGTGAAGGCGATGGTCGAGAACTACGAGCACTACGAGGGCACCACCCCGGACACGAAGCAGTTCTCCTTCGACGCCGTGCTGAAGGAGCCGCTGGTGGTCCCGTTCCACGAGGGGACCGTCCGCTACTTCGAGGAGCGCGGCGTGTGGACCGAGGAGCTCGAGCGGAAGAACGACCAGCTCGTCGAGCGCGGCGAGCGCATGCGGGAGGCCTGGCCCGGCGTCGTCGAGTCCTCCGCCGAGGAGGAGCTCGAGCGGAACTGGACGGAGTGGAAGCAGAAGGAGCTGGACGGCCCGCAGAACGGCCAGGAGAACGGCGAGGGGAACGACGATGAGAACTGAGACCCGGGTGACCCCGTTCTGGCGGACGGTCGTGATCGCGCTGACCGTGCTGGGCGTGCTGCTGGCCATGAACCAGGTGTTCTTCTGGAACGTAGGCGGGCTGTCCCTGCTGACCAACTCCTACCTCTACCTGATCCTGGCGGCCTTCCTGCCGGTGGTGTTCATCGTCAACCCCCTGCGCAAGGTCCCGCTGGCCCAGCAGGTGGAGGCCCAGCAGGAGCCCGGTACCGGCGGCAGCACCGCGGCCGGCGCGGGCCGGGAGCGCCGGGTCCAGTGGTTCGACGTCCTGCTCATGGTCGTCTCCGCGGCGGTGTGCACGTACTTCGCGGCCAACGGGACCCGGATCAAGAACTACGGCTGGGAGTTCATGGCGCCCACCACCGCCACGGTCGCCGCGTTCGTGCTGTGGCTCGTGGTGCTCGAGGCCCTGCGCCGCACCGGCGGGCTGACGGTCACCGTCATCGCGCTGCTGTTCTCCCTGTACCCGCTGGTCGCCGAGAACCTGCCGATCGGCGTCCTGCAGGGCGTCACCTACGACCTGCCGACCCTGGCCCAGGTGCACATCATGGGGGCCGAGGGCGTCCTGGGCCTGCCCATTCAGACCGCGGCCACCATCCTGATCGGCTTCCTCGTCTTCGGGGTGGCCCTGCAGCACACCGGCGGCGCGGACTTCTTCCACAACCTCTCCATGTCGATCTTCGGCCGCTACCGCGGCGGCGCGGCGAAGGTGTCCGTGGCCAGCAGCGCGGCGATGGGCATGATGAGCGGCAGCGCGGTCTCCAACGTCCTGACCACCGGGCCGATGACCATCCCGGCCATGAAGCGCTCCGGGTTCAGCTCCACCTACGCGGGCGGCATCGAGGCCACGGCCTCCTCGGGCGGATCGATCACCCCGCCGATCATGGGCACCGCGGCGTTCCTCATGGTCTCCTTCGTGGGAGTGCCCTACACGGAGATCCTGGTGGCGGCCACCATCCCCGCGGTCCTCTACTTCCTCGGCATCTACCTGCAGGTGGACGGCTACGCGGCCCGCAACGGGCTGCGGGGCGTGTCCGCGGACCTGCTGCCGCGGACCCTCGCCACGCTCGTGCGGGGCTGGCCCTACGTCCTGGCCCTGGGCCTGCTGACCGGGCTGCTGTTCCTCACGGACTCCGAGACCCAGGTGCCGTACTGGGTGATCCTGGTGCTGCTGATCGTGGCCGTGCTGCGCCCGGGCCAGAAGTTCGGGCCGCGGGAGTTCACCGACTTCCTGGTGGAGTGCGGCCGGACGCTGAGCAACATCGTCGGGATCATCGCCGGTGTGGGCCTGATCGTCGGCGGCCTCACCGCCACGGGCGTGAGCCTTTCCCTGGCCCGGGAGCTGGTCTCCCTGGTGGGCGACAACGTGGTCCTCATCCTCGTCGCCGGCGCCGTGACCTGCTTCATCCTCGGGATGGGCATGACGATCTCCGCGGCCTACGTGTTCCTGGCGATCGTCATGGTCCCGGCCGTCATCGACCTGGGGGTCAACCCGCTCGCGGCGCACCTGTTCGTCATCTACTGGGCGTCCGTCTCCTACATCACCCCACCGGTGGGCCTCGCCGCCTTCGCCGCGGCGGGTCTGGCCAAGGCCCCCGCCATGGCCACCAGCGTGGCGGCCATGAAGCTCGGCGCGGTGAAGTACATCGTCCCGTTCGGCTTCGCCCTCAACCCCGCCCTGGTCGCCCAGGACTCGCCCGGCCGGATCCTGCTGGCGTTCGCGCTGAGCATCGTGGGGGTCTACGCCCTGGCCTCGGCCATCGAGGGCTGGACGGTCGGCTTCGACCGCCGGATGCCCGCCCTGTTCCGGGCGGCGGCCGCGGTCGGCGGGTTCCTGCTCTTCCTGCCCACCCCGATCACCGCCGTCCTCGGCCTGGCCCTCGTCTCCGGGAGCGTGCTGCTCACCTTCCTGACCGTGCAGGCCGGGCCCGCGGACGACGACGACACCGCTGCCGCGCACGCCCCCGAGCCCGCCACCGCGACCGTCTGACCGGAAGGACCCGACATGACCGACAGCACCGGCACCACCACTGCCGCCACCACGGCCGGCACCACGACCGGCACCACTGCCGACAGCACAGCCGGCACCGCCACCGCCGACAGCACGGCGGGCACCACCACCGCCGACAGCACGGCGGGCACCACCACCGACAGCACGAGCGGCGCCACCGACGCCGTCACCACGGCCGGCACCAGCACGGGAACCGTGGTCGACACGGGGACCGGCACCGTCACGGCCGAACTCCGCGGCAGGGTCGCGGTCGTCACCGTGAACCGCCCCGAGGTGCGCAACGCCCTGAACTTCGGGGTGCTGGACGGGATCGAGGCCGCGCTCGACGCGTTCGAGCGGCGGGAGGACGTCGGCGCCGTGGTCTTCACGGGCGCTGGGGAGAAGTCCTTCGTGGCCGGCGCGGACATCTCCCAGCTGGTCGGCTACACGCTGCGGGACGGGCTGCGGGCCCGGATGCAGCGCCTCTACGACCGGGTCCAGGACCTCGAGCTGCCCACGATCGCCGCGGTCAACGGCTTCGCGCTGGGCGGGGGCAACGAGCTGGCGATGTCCTGCGACATCCGCATCGCCGCCGGGAACGCCCGGTTCGGGCTGCCCGAGACCAACCTCGGCATCCTGCCCGGCGCCGGCGGCACCCAGCGGCTGTCCCGGCTCGTGGGCCTCGGCCGGGCGCAGGAGATGATCCTCACCGGCCGGATCATCGACGCCGAGGAGGCGCTGCGCATCGGGCTGGTGACCAGCGTGGTCCCCGCGGAGGAGCTGATGGGCGCCGCGCTCGCCACCGCGGAGACCATCCTCGCCAAGGGCCCCCTGGCCGTGCGGCTGGCCAAGCTCGTGGTGCGCAACGGCGCCGAGACGGACCAGCGCACCGGGCTGCTGCTCGAGCGGCTGGCCCAGTCCCTCCTCTACGCCTCCGACGAGAAGGCCGAGGGCGCGAGCGCCTTCCTGGAGAAGCGCCCCGCCCGCTTCCGCGAGCAGGACTGAACCGCCGGGTGCGGGCGGCTCCCCGCCCGCACCCGGCGGCCACCCCGCAGGGCCGTCGCCCCGCAGCGACTTCGCACCACCGCCCGAGACCTTCGCACGACCGCCCCCAGACCTTCGCACCACCACCCCGAGGAGCAGAGCATGAATTCCCAGCCGAGCATCGACGCCGTCCGCGACGTCCTGATCGTGGGATCCGGTGCCATGGGCACCCAGATCGGGGCGGTCTTCGCCCTCGCCGGCTACACCGTCACCACGAGCGACCTCGACCCCGCCGCCCTCGAGCGGTCCCGGGAGGAGGTGCGCCGCCGGCTCGGCCGGCTCGCCGAGAAGGGCAGCAGGAGCCGGGAGGAGGTGGACGCCGCCCTCGCCCGGATGGCGTACACGACCGACTCGATCGAGGCGGCGCGCTCCACCGACTTCGTGCTCGAGGCCGCTGTGGAGCGCCTCGACATCAAGCGGCAGCTGTTCGCCGACCTCGACGAGGCCGCGCCCGAGCACGCCGTCCTCGCGACCAACTCCTCGACCATTCCCTCGTCCCTGCTCATGGACGCGACCGGCCGGCCCGACCGCGTGTGCAACATGCACTTCTTCAACCCGGCGCTGGTCATGGCCTGCGTCGAGGTGGTGCGCAACCCGCAGACCTCGCACGCCACCGTGGAGACCACTGTGGAGCTGGCCCGCCGGCTCGGCAAGCAGCCCGTCCGGCTCCAGCACGAGGTCCCCGGCTTCGTGGCCAACCGCCTCCTCGGGGCCCTGCGGGACGAGGCCCTGCGGCTCGAGGCGGACGGCGTGGCGAGCTTCGAGGACATCGACGTGGCGGCGCGGACGGCGCTGGGCCACCCGATGGGCCCCTTCGAGCTGATGGACCTGGTCGGCATCGACGTGTCCTACCTGATCCGTCTCGCGGAGCACGAGCAGAGCGGGGACCCCGCGGACCTGCCGCACCCCTCCGTGGAGAAGCTCTACGAGCAGGGCCGGTACGGCCGCAAGACCGGCCGCGGCTGGTACGAGTACGCCGGCTGAGCCCCGGACCACCACCGGGCCGCGCCCCGGACGACCTCCGGGCCGAGCACCGGACGAGGAACGACGACGAGGAGAGAAGACATGAGCCAGTTCGAGGACGCCCACGCCCTGCAGGAGATCTTCGGCCGCCCGGGCACGGGCCCGCTCGCCGGGGTGGTGGTGGCGGATCTCAGCCGCGTGCTCGCCGGCCCCTACTGCACCATGCTGCTGGCGGACATGGGCGCGACCGTCATCAAGGTGGAGAGCACCGCCGGGGACGACGCCCGCGCGTGGGTCCCGCCCCACCGGGACGGCGAGAGCACCTTCTTCCTCTCGGTCAACCGCAACAAGCACTCGATCGCCCTGGACTTCTCGGACCCGGCGCAGCTCGAGGTCGTGGAGCGGATCATCGCCCGCGCGGACATCCTGGTGGAGAACTTCAAGCCCGGCGGCCTGGCGCGCTACGGCCTCGACTACGAGAGCGTCAGCGCCTGGCGCCCGGACCTCGTCTACGCCTCGATCACCGGCTTCGGCACCGCCGGCGGCGCCGACCTGCCCGGCTACGACCTGCTGGCCCAGGCCCTCTCCGGGATGATGAGCCTCACCGGGAGCCAGCACGGCGAGCCGTACCGGGCGGGCGTGGCCCTGTTCGACGTGATCACGGGCCTGCACGCCGCCACCGGCATCCTGGGCGCGTTCCACGAGCGGCAGTCCTCCGGGGCGGGCCAGCACGTGGAGCTGAACCTGCTGACCTCGGCGCTGTCCGGGCTGGTCAACCAGTCCGCCGCGTACGTGGCGGGCGGCAGCGTCCCCACCCGGATGGGCAACGAGCATCCGAGCCTCTACCCCTACGAGCCCTTCCCCACCCGGGACAAGGACATGGTCATCGCGGTGGGCAACAACGGGCAGTTCGCGCGGCTGTGCCGGTGCCTCGGGGCGCCCGAGCTCGCCGAGGACGACCGGTTCAGTACGGTGCCCGCGCGCAACGCCCACCGGGTGGAGCTGCGCCGGCTGATGGTCGAGCGGCTCGCCGCCCGGGACGCAGAGGACTGGTTCGAGCTGCTCAAGGCGGTCAAGGTGCCATGCGCCCCGATCCTCGGGGTGGACGAGGGCGTCCGCTTCGCCGAGGGCCTCGGCCTGGACCCGGTGGTCCTGGCGGGAACGGGGGACCGGGAGATCCCCACGGTCCGCCACCCGGTGGACTTCAGCCGCACCCCGGTCGACTACTCGCAGGCCCCGCCCCGGCTCGACGGCGACCGGGACCGCGTCCTGGCCTGGCTCGAGCGCGGCGAGCCCGCGGTCCGGCAGGCGTCATGAGCGCTGTCGGCCCCGTCAGCCCCGTCGGCACCGTCCACACCGCCGTGCTGCCCGTGCGCTGGTCCGACCAGGACCTCAACCGGCACGTCAACAACGCCCGGGTGGTGACCCTGCTCGAGGAGGCGCGGCTCTCCGCGATGGCCGCCTGGCTGGGGCAGGACGGTGTCCCGGACCCCGCCCGGCCGCGCGTGGTGGTGTCCCTGGCGCTGGACTACCTGCGCTCCATCGACCACGGCCCCGAGCTCACGGCCCGGGTGCGGGTCGCCCGGGTCGGCCGGTCGTCCTGCACGGTGGCCTACGAGCTGGTCCAGCACGAGCAGGTCGCGGTCCGCGCCCGGACGGTGCTCGTGCAGACGGATCCCGCCACGGGCCGGTCCACGCCGCTGCCGGACCGGGTCCGGGCCGCCCTGGCGGGCGTCGTCGTCCCGGAGCCGGAGCCGGAACCGGAGACCGAACCGGAGACCGAGCCGGAGACCGAACCGGGCTCCGTGACCGTGCGTGCATGACCGCGTTCCGGAGGGGGCGGGCCGGCCTGCGGGCGCGGCGGATCGCGTACCCGGCGCTGCTGGCCACCACGGCGCTGGGCACGATGTCCTCGAACGTGATCAACGCGCCGCTGTACGTCATCCAGACGGACCTCGGCATGACGGCGCAGCAGTCGGTGCTGGCCGTGAGCGCCTTCACGGTGGCGATGGCCACGGCCGTCCCGCTCGCGGGGTGGCTCGGCGACCGGCTCGGCGTCCGGGCCTTCCTGCTCTCGGCGCTGGGGGTCATGGTCCTCGCGGAGCTCACGGCCGCCGCGGCGGCGGGCATGGAGGCGCTCGTGCTCGCCCGGATGGTCCAGGGCGCGGCGTGCAGTGCGATCCCGCCCTGCGTGCAGGCGGCCCTGGTCAGCACCTGGCCGGAGCGCACCGCGCAGACGATGGGGGCGTGGGCCTCGGCCATCGGCGTGGGGCAGGCCGTGGGCCCGCCCTTCGGCGGCGTCCTCACCGAGGCCCTGGGCTGGCGCTGGGTGTTCGTGGTGCACGCCGGGCTGGTGCTCGTGCTGATCCTCCTGCTCGCGGTGTTCATGCCCCGCATCCGGCGGCGGCGCCCGCCGATGCACGTGGCCGCGATGGCCTGGCTCGTGGTCGGCGGCGGGTCGACGGCCGCCGCCGTGCTGCTGGCCGGGCAGTCCGGTCCCTGGTCCTGGGCGGCCGCGAGCGCGGTCTCCGCGGTGCTCGGCTGGTGGCTGTTCGCCCGTCTCTCCCGGCGGCGGTCCCGGCGGGCCGCGGGGGACGCGGCGGCACCCCGGCCCCTGCTGGACCCGGCCCTGCTGCGGGACCCCGCCTATCTCACCGCCGCGGCCGGAGCGGGGCTGGCCATGGGCTCCATGGCCGTGGCCATCGTGGCCGTGCCCCTGTTCCTCGGCTCGGACCTGGAACTGGGGCCCGCCCGGATCGGGGCCGTGGTCCTCACCCTGGCGCTCGCCATGACAGCGGCGGGGCCCGTCGCGGCCCGGGTGGGCCGCCGGCACGGCAGCGGGGTCCAGCTGAGCCGCGGCGTCCTGATCCTCGTGGTCGCCGCCCCGGTGGTCACCCTGGCCATGGTCTCGTCCGGCCTCGGCGTGGCCCGCTGGGTGATCGTCTCCCTGGTGGTCCTCGGGCTCGTGCTCGCCGGGACCGGGATCGCCTTCGCCCAGAGCGCGGCGGCCACGGAGCTCGTGCTCTCGCCCGCCGGGGGCTCGGGGACCGCGATCGGCATCCACAACATGATCCGCTTCCTCTCGATGGCCGTGGGCTACTCCGGGGTCTCCCTGGCGTGGGCCACCGGCGCCTCGATCCTCGTCTTCCCCGCGGTCGCCCTGACCGCGCTGGGCCTGCTCGCGATCCTGCGAGCCACTCGCCGGGAACTCCCGGCAGCACCGACCGCACCGACCACCGCGGGTCCTGGGACCCGCCGACGAAAGGACCGACCATGACCACCACCGCGAGCGCTCCCTCGACCGAGGCGCCGGCCGCCGTCCGCGCGGGAGCCGCGACCTCCGACTACTTCCGGCTCGACGACGACCTCACCCCCGAGGAGGTCGCCGTCCGGGACCGGGTGCGGGACTTCGCCCAGCAGCGCGTGCTGCCCGTGATCAACGACTACTGGGAGCGCGCCGAGTTCCCCTGGGAGCTGCTGCCCGGCCTGGCCGAGCTCGGCATCATCGGCACCACCATCCAGGGCCACGGCTGCCCGGGGATGTCACGGAGGGCCGCCGGCATGGTGGCCCGGGAGATGGCCCGGGCCGACGGCAGCATCAACACGTTCCTGGGCGTGCACGGCAACCTGTGCATGGGGGCGCTGAACATGCTCGGCTCCGAGGAGCAGAAGGACCGCTGGCTGCCGGCCATGGCTCGGCTCGAGAAGACCGGCGCGTTCGCGCTCACCGAGCCCGAGCACGGCTCCGACTCGGTGGCCCTGGAGACCTCGGCCCGCCGCGAGGGCCAGGAGTGGGTGATCGACGGGCACAAGCGGTGGATCGGCAACGGGGACGCGGCCGACGTCGTCGTGCTCTTCGCGCGCAATGCCGAGGACGGGAAGGTCAACGCCTTCGCCGTGGAGAAGGACGACGACGGCAACCACCCCGCCGGCTACCGCCCCGAGGTGATCACGGGCAAGGTCGGCAAGCGGGCCATCCAGCAGGCCGACATCGTGCTCGAGGGCCTGCGGGTGCCGGACGCCAACCGGCTGGAGCACTGCCGGTCCTTCAAGGACGTCTCCCGGGTCCTGCAGGCCACCCGCGGCGGCGCCGCCTGGGAGGCCGTGGGCCACGGCATGGCGGCCTTCGAGATCGCCGCCGACTACGCCGCCCGCCGGAAGCAGTTCGGCCAGGCCATCGGCGGCTACCAGCTGGTCCAGGCCCGGCTGGCGAACATGCTCAGCGAGCTCACCACCATGCAGCTGCTGTGCGTTCGGATGGCCGAGCTCGCCGACCGGGGCCAGCTGTCCAACGCGCAGGCCTCGATGGTGAAGATGGCCACGGCGCAGAAGGGCAAGTGGATCTGCAACGAGGCCCGCGACCTCCTGGCGGGCAACGGGCTGCTGCTCGAGAACCACGTCATCCGGCACATGACGGACATGGAGGTAGTCTCCACCTACGAGGGCACCGACTCCATCCAGGCGCTGCTGGTGGGCCGGGACATCACCGGCATCTCGGCCTTCAACTGAGCGCCGGTCCCTTCCCGCCCCGCTCCCACCCCCGCCGCCGAACTCACCGGTTCGGCCCGAGAAGCACAGACGAACCATCGCATCTCGGGGAGAACCGGTGAGTTCGGCGATCCGGGGGAGCCGGGGGCGGGAGGCCGAGAGCTGGGGGAGGCGTCAGGGGGTACTGGTGGGCAGGGCGGGCAGGGGGCCGTCCGGGGCGGGGAACACCGTCTCGGAGATCTCGATGACCGACTGCAGGGCCGGGCTGGCGTCCCCGTGGCGCCAGATGAGGCGGACCTCGACCGGCTTCTGCTCCTGCGTCAGCGGCTTGTAGACCACGCCGCTGGACGGCACGTTGTCCCGGACGCTGGAGAGGATCAGGGAGATGCCCATCCCGGCGCCCACGAGGACCACGAGCGTCCAGGAGTCCGGGGCCACCTGGACCACGCGCGGGACGAAACCCGCGTTCATCGCCAGCGTGTTGAGCCGGTTGGGCAGCGTGGCCCCCGCCCCGCCGGGCAGCACGATCCACGCCTCCTCCGCGAGGTCCTCGGCGTCGACCGTCTCGCGGTCGGCCAGTGGGTGGTTCTCCGGGAGGGCGACGAGCAGCTCCTCGAGGGCGACGAGCCGGGAGCTGATCTCCGCGGGCAGGAAGTCCCACCGGCCGATCACGAGGTCGAGGGAGTCGTCCAGGACCTTCTCCAGGCCCAGGTAGGAGAACTGCGAGCTGTAGAGCTCCAGGCTGATCCCGGGGCGCCGGCGCCGGACCTGGCGCGCCAGCTCACCCACCGCCTGGTTCACGGAGGCCCCGGCGAAGCCGAGCCGCACCCGGCCGATCTCGCCCTCCTGCGACTTGCGGACCACGTCCTTGATCCGCCGCGCGAGCATGACCAGTTCCCGGGCCGGCTCCAGCAGGGCCTCGCCCTGCGGCGTGAGGGTCACGTGGCGGGTGTTGCGCTCGAACAGGGTGGCGCCCAGCTCGGCCTCCAGCTGCCGGATCAGGCGGCTCAGGGGCGGCTGCGCCATGTGCAGGCGCTTCGCCGCGCGGCCGAAGTGCAGCTCCTCCGCGACGGCGAGGAACGCCTGGGCCTTGTGGACTTCCATCCGGCCAGACTAGGTGCTGCCCGGACAGGGCTGCACGGGGGCGGTTTCGTCGCAATTGTCATTTGTGGGGCTTGCCCGCCCGTCCGTGGCATGCTTCCTCTCGTTATGAGGTTCGTCATGCTCCGGAAACACTCCGTGTCCGGTGCAGCAACACGGACTTCCTACAGTCGGAGCAGTACCGCTCGCCCCGCCCCCAAGGAGCAGCCCATGACTGAGCACGCCGGACCAGGATCCGCTCCCGTGCTCCCGCACGCGCGGCGACCGGCCCTCCGGGTGGTGGGCGGCACGGCCGTCGAGCCCGCCCGCCCCGAGCCCGTCCCCGCCGCGCCGGACCCGGCCGAGGAGGCGCGGGCGCGCGCCGCGGCCGCGCGGGCCGCCCACCCGTCCTCCGGCCTCGGCGTGCCGGGCTTCCGGCGCCCGCAGCCGGCCGCGCCCTCGGACCAGGAGAACCGTCCGGCGCCCCTGCCGGAGGAGCCCGGCACGCCCCCGGCAGCGCGGCAGCCCGACGTACCCGCCCTCGACGGGGTCGGTCCGCACGTGGTCACGGGACCGGCGCTCCTGCCGGCGGCCCGGGCCGGGGACGTGCTCAAGGTCGAGGTCCTCCACGTCCTGGACCCCGAGGCGTCCCCCGGGCCGCTTGGCACCGGGTGCACCGCCTATCTGCCGGTCCGCGCGGACGGCGCCGTCTTCTGCCCCCGGGAGCTCCACCGGGCCCTGGGAGCCGCCGGCCAGCCCCTGTCCGGCACCTTCCGGGTGACCGTGTGCCGGACCGGCGCCCAGGGCGTGCCCGCCGTGGCGCACCGGCAGCCGTTCGCCGAGACCGACGAGCACTGGATCGTCGTCGGCCGCTCGGGCACGGACGACGTCGACGAGCGGACGTTCTGCCTGACCGCGGCCATGCACCGGGCCGTGAGCGCCGGGGTGGACTTCCTGGCGCGGGACCGCGGCATGGACCGGCCCATCGCCCACGCCTACCTCTCGAGCACGGCGGAGTTCGCCGTCACCCGGCTGGAGGACAGCTCCGCGGGCGCCCACGGCCGGATCCGCAAGGCCGACTTCTGCTGACCGTCCCCAGCGCACGGGGCCTCGGCCGCCCCGGGCAGATCGATGTGCATTCGTAATCGTCATATTTCGCATGCAGTGCGCTGGACCCCCCGGTAACCCCCTACTGTGGGTGACGCAGGTCACGCGGGCGTCCGTGCGCGGTCCCGACAACGAGGTCGGGCTGTCTGCCGCCGGTAGCACCACGGCCGGGGCGCCCGGTGACCTGTCCAAACCTCCGGCGGTCCCGCACTGCTAGCCTCCGGGCATGACACCGTCCTCCCGGGCCGCCGCCCCCGTCACGTCCCTGCCGCGCACGCTCGCGCGGGTGCTGCTCGGGCTCGTCCTGCTCGGCGCCGGGATCAGCCACCTCACGGTGGCCCGCCAGGAGTTCACGGCCCAGGTCCCCGAGTGGATGCCCGTGCCCGACGACGCCGTGGTGCTCGGCTCCGGGGTGGTCGAGATCGTCCTCGGCGCCGCGCTGGTGGCCCTGCCCCGCCGGCGGGTGCTGCTCGGGTGGCTCGCCGCGGCGTTCTTCGTGGCCGTGTTCCCGGGCAACGTCTCGCAGTACCTCACGCGCGCCGACGCCTTCGGCCTGGACACCGACCGCGCCCGGGCCGTGCGGCTGCTGTTCCAGCCGCTGCTCGTGCTGTGGGCCCTGTGGTCGACCGGGGCGTGGCGGGCGTGGCGCCGCTCCCGCCGGGATCAGTCCCGGCGGTCGGCGTAACGGTCGGCGTAGCGCTCCCGCACGCGCCGGTAGACGGTGAACGTGCCGAGATAGGCGAGGGCCGCGAGCACCACGACGGGCAGCCACTCCTGGGCGTCCACCGTGGTCAGGAGCGCTCCGGCGGACGTCACCACCAGGGCCAGGACGAGCAGGCTCGCGACGATCGACTTCACGGGCGTCCTTCCGGGGCGCGGGGGCGTTCGGGACAGCTCCAGCGTAGCGGCCCGGCGGACGCTGTCCGCCGGCGCCACCGCGACAACGGCGCCGCGGCGGCGAGGGCCCGTGGCAGCGGTCCGGCGGGCGCGTCCCGGGAACTCAGCAGGCCTCGGCGAGCGCCCGGTCGGCCGCGTCCGCGGAGGGCTCCGCGGGGACGTCGCCCAGGTGCAGCAGGTCCACCACGTCCGCCTCCTCGAGGCCGGTCTCGCGGGCCAGGAGGGTGATCGGCACACCGTGGCGCACGGCCAGGCGCAGCTCGTCGCGCAGCGTCTCCACGGCCTGGTCGAGCCGCCACCGCTCCGCCTCGAGGCCGGACTCGAACGCGCAGAGTCGCTGCTCCTGCTCCTCGGCGTCGCCGGCGGCGAGGGGTCCGGCGTCCGCCAGGGCCTGGTCGAAGGCCCACTCGGCGGTCTCGACCCGCCCGGCCGCGGCGAGGACCCGCCGCGTGAAGAACGGGCGGAACAGCATCGCCTCGCCGTCGGGGACGATCGAGGGCACCGTGCCCTCGGGCGCCGGGGTCTCCTGCAGGAAGCCGCAGGCGCAGGCGTGCATCCACCGGCCGTCGACCGCCGCCTGGGCCACGGCGTGGTTGACGCGGTCCTCCACCTCGGTGAACTCGAGGGTGCGCACCGGCATGGGCCTCCCGCAGTGCACGGGGGCGGCGGGGCCCGCCCCGGGGCCGTTCCGGACCGCCCGGAGGGAGGAGGACTCTGCCGTCTCGACGGTGGACCGGTGGTGCAGCTGCTGCTTCATCTGGCGACCTTCCTCACGTGTCCTGCTTCGTTCCACTGCGACTCCGTGCGCCTCGTCACGCCGTCGCACGATTCCCATCGAACAGCAGTGTTACTAGATTGTCTAGTTACCAGTTCTGCTGATTTGTAGATCACCTACACTGGAGCCATGAGCGCACACCCCCAGACCTCGTCCGGCTACTGGTACGCCGCCGAGGGCGACCGCCCGCCGGCGGTGCAGGTGCTCGAGGCGCTCCGGGCCTACCGGGCGGCCGAGTCCGCCATGCGGCTGCGGACCCGGGACTCCATGGGCATGGGGGAGAAGGACGTGCTGGCCCTGCGCTATCTGCTCGAGGCGGACCGCGCGGGGACCCCGCTGAGCCCGCGGGATCTGGCGCGCAAGCTGGGCATCTCCTCGGCCTCCACCACCACGCTGCTGGACCGGCTGTCCCGCAGCGGCCACGTGGCGCGGCGTCCCCACCCCACGGACCGGCGGGCGCTGGTGATCGTGGCCACCGAGGAGGCCGACTGCGAGGTCCGCTCCACGCTCGGGGCCATGCACGAGCGCATGCTGAGCGCCGCGCGGGAGCTGACCGCCGAGGAGGCCGCGACCGTGACCGCCTTCCTGCAGAAGATGGCGGCGGCGGTCGAGGCCGTCGACGAGGCCCGGCTCCAGGAGCGCGTCGAGGACTGCCGGCACCCCGCCCCGGGCCACGGGGGCGCCTGAGCCGCGCGCCCGGTGCACCGGGGCCGCAGCGGAAGGCCGGCGAGCACCTCAAGGACGCCGCCCGCGACGTCGGCGACGGCCTGAAGAGCTGAGCAGGCGGGTGCGCCCCCGCCTGGGAGCGGGCGGGGGCGCACCCGGGCACCGCTCCGCACGGTGCGGAGTGCACGGTGCACCGCGCACCGTGCGGAGCGGACCCGTCAGTGGGTCGGGAAGCCCAGGTTGATCTGGGACTCCGAGGGCTCGGGCCAGCGGGTGGTGACGAGCTTGCGGCGGGTGTAGAAGTTGAAGGACTCCGGGCCGTACATGTGGGTGTCCCCGAACAGGGAGTTCTTCCAGCCGCCGAAGGAGAACGCCCCGATCGGCACCGGGATCGGGACGTTGACCCCGACCATGCCGACCTCGATCTCGAACTCGAACTGCCGCGCCGTCTTGCCGTCGCGGGTGAACACCGCCACCCCGTTGGCGAACTGGTTGGTGTTGATCAGCCGCACGGCCTCCTCGTAGGTGTCCACCCGCACCACGGACAGCACCGGGCCGAAGATCTCCTCGTCGTAGACCTTCATCCCGGGCTTGACGTGGTCGATCAGCGAGACGCCGGTGAAGAAGCCCTCGCCCTCGAACTGCTGGGTCGTGCCGTCGACGACGACGCTCGCGCCCTCGGCGGAGGCTCCCGTCACGTAGTCGTTGACCCGTTCCAGGGCCTGGGGCGTGATCAGCGGGCCCATCTCCGAGGCCGGGTCGGTGCCGTCGCCGATGGTCAGGCCCGCGATCCGCTCCTTGAGCCGGTCGATCAGCGGATCGGCCACGTCCCCGACGGTGACCAGCACCGAGACGGCCATGCAGCGCTCCCCGGCGGAGCCGTAGGCGGCCGAGATCGCCGCGTCCGCGGCCCCGTCCAGGTCCGCGTCCGGCATGACCACCATGTGGTTCTTCGCCCCGCCCAGGGCCTGGACGCGCTTGCCGTTGGCGGCGGAGGTCTCGTAGATGTACTTGGCGATCGGGGTGGAGCCCACGAAGGACACGGCCTTGACCAGCGGGTTGGTCAGCAGCTCGTCCACGGCCACCTTGTCCCCGTGCACCACGTTGAGCACCCCCGGCGGCAGGCCGGCCTCGGCGAAGGCCTCCGCGATCCACACCGCCGCCGAGGGGTCCCGCTCGGAGGGCTTGAGGATCACGGTGTTGCCGGCGGCGATCGCGGTGGTGATCATCCACAGCGGGACCATCGCGGGGAAGTTGAACGGGGTGATGCACGCGACCACGCCCACCGGCTGGCGGGTCTGGTGGACGTCCACCCCGGTGGCGGCCTGCTCCAGGAACTCGCCCTTCATGTGGTGCATCAGCCCCGCGCAGAACTGCACGTTCTCCAGCCCGCGGGCGACCTCCCCGGCCGCGTCCGAGAGGACCTTGCCGTGCTCGGCGGTGATGATCGCGGCCAGCTCCGGGGTGCGCTCGCGGATGATGTTCTCGACCTTGAACATGATCGCCGAGCGCTTCGACATCCCGGTGGCCCGCCAGGCCGGCAGGGCGAGCTCGGCGGCCTCCACGGCGGTGGCGACCTCCTCGGCGGAGGCCAGCAGCACCTGCCTGGCCACCTGCCCGGTCGCGGGGTTGTAGACGTCGGCGGTGCGCTCGGAGCCGCCGCGGCGGGCCCCGTCGATGAAGTGCTCGATGACCTCGCCGGAGCCCCGGGGGTCCTGGGCGCCCCGCTCGGCGTCCTGCTGCGCGCGGGTCTCGGCGTCCTGCTTGGTGTTCTGCATGGTGTCCTCCTCGGTCGTGGTGGTCTCGGCGCCGCTCAGGCCCGGTCCGGGTCCCAGCCCGGGATCTTCCCGTCCGGCGCGGCGTACTTGGTGATGAGGGAGCAGTCCTTGTCCCCGAGGCCCTCGTCGATGAGCTGCTGCAGCCTCTCGGCCACGAGCTCCGCCGCGGGCAGCCGCACGCCGGTCTGCTCGCCCGCCATGAGCGCCAGCCCGGCGTCCTTGGCGGCGAGGACGGCGCTGAAGGTGGCCTCGAAGTTCTTGTTGGCCGCCGCGGAGTCCACGATCCCGGGCACGGGGTACCAGGTCTGCAGCGCCCAGGAGTTGCCGGAGGACACCGAGGCGATGTCCCAGAACACCTGGGGGTCCAGGCCCAGCCGGTCGGCGAGCACGGAGCCCTCCGCGCAGGCCTCGAGGCAGATGAACAGCATCATGTTGTTGACGATCTTGGCGGCCTGGCCCGTGCCGGCGTGGCCCGTGGCCACGATCTTGCGGGCCATGGGCTCGATGAACGTCCGGGCCTGCTCGACGACGTCGGGCTTCCCGCCGACCATGAAGGTCAGGGTGGCCGCCGCCGCGCCGCTGATCCCGCCGGAGACCGGCGCGTCCACGAAGCGGAAGCCGGCCTCCTCGGCCGCCCCGTGCAGGTGCTCCGCGGTCTCCACGTCGATCGTGGAGCTGTCGATGAGCAGCGCGTCCTTCGGCGCGAGCGCGATGACGCCGCTGTCGCCGAGGTAGACGGC
This sequence comes from Kocuria sp. CH-021, assembly GCF_049716185.1. Taxonomy (NCBI): domain Bacteria; kingdom Bacillati; phylum Actinomycetota; class Actinomycetes; order Micrococcales; family Micrococcaceae; genus Kocuria; species Kocuria sp. CH-021. The sequence continues at coordinate 112,799 of NZ_JBNAFK010000010.1, forward strand.
ACGGGCGTGCTCGCCCTTGGGGAGCATCGTGAACACCACCTCGGCGCCCTGCAGCGCCTCCTCCAGGGTGTCGAAGGTCTGCACCCCGTGGTCGCGGGCGGCCGCCATGGCGGCGGCGCTGACGTCGTGGCCGCGGACGTCGTGGCCCGCCTTGACGAGGTTGCCGGACATCGGGTTGCCCATGTGGCCGAGGCCGATCCAGGTGATGGTGGTCATCGGGGAGTCCCTTCTGCGGGGTCGAGAACTGCGGGGTGTCGAGCGGTGAGGTCCCGGGCGGCGGGGTGCCGGACGGCGGGGGTCGTGCGCAGCGCGCCCAGCGGCGGACCGGGGGGCCGGTCCGCCGCTGGGCGCGCTCGGGTGCTGGTGCCGGTGCGGATCAGGAGGTCCGGTCCCGGGCGGCCTTCTCCTCGGAGAGCCGGCGCCGGTCCTCGGCGTCGACGTCCTGGAGGGAGATGCCCTTGGTCTCGCGCAGCGTCCACACCGCGAACAGGGTGATGAGGCAGGCGATGGCGATGTAGATCGCGATCGGCACCCAGGAGTTGAACTCGCGCAGCAGGGCGGTCGCGATGATCGGGGCCAGGGATCCGGCCACGATGGAGGTCACCTGGTAACCCAGGGAGACGCCCGAGTAGCGCATCCGGGTGGGGAACATCTCGGCCATGATCGCCGGCTGCCCGGCGTACATGAGCGCGTGGATCATCAGGCCGAGGGTGATGGCCGCCAGGATGATGAAGCTGTTGTCGGTGTCGAACATCGGGAAGGCGATGAACGCCCAGAAGATGCCCAGCGCGGCGCCCGCGGCGTACATCGGGCGGCGGCCCACCCGGTCGGTGGCCCGGCCGACCAGCGGCACGCAGATCGCGTGGATGACGTGGGCGATCAGCAGCAGGAGCAGGATCCGGCTGGTGTCCACGTCCCGCTGGGTGGACAGGTAGGTGATCGAGAAGGTCACCACCACGTAGTAGAGAATGTTCTCCGCGAAGCGCAGGCCCATGGCGCCGAAGACGCCGCGGGGGTACCGGCGGAAGACCTCGCCCACGCCGTAGGCCGCGGACTTCTCCTCGCGGACCTCCTGCTGGGCCTCCTTGAAGATCGCGGCGTCCGTGACGTGGGTGCGGATGTAGTAGCCGATGGCCACGATGACGATCGAGAGCCAGAAGCCCACGCGCCAGCCCCAGGCGAGGAAGGCCTCCTCGGAGAGGGTGAAGGACAGGGTGAGCAGCACGACGGTGGCCAACAGGTTGCCCAGCGGCACGGCCGCCTGCGGCCAGCTGGACCAGAAGCCGCGCTCCTTGTTGGGGGAGTGCTCGGCCACGAGCAGCACGGCGCCGCCCCACTCGCCGCCCACCGCGAAGCCCTGCACGAAGCGCAGCACCACCAGCATGGCGGGGGCCCAGTAGCCGACCTGCTCGAAGCCGGGCAGGCAGCCCATGAGGAAGGTGGCCGCGCCGACCATGACGATCGAGATCTGCAGCAGGTGCTTGCGCCCGTACTTGTCGCCGAAGTGGCCGAAGACGATGCCGCCCAGCGGGCGGGCGATGAAGCCGACCGCGTAGATCAGGAACGCCTTGAGGATGCCGTCCAGCGGGTTGCCGGTGTCCACGAAGAAGAGCTGGCCGAAGACCAGGGTGGACGCGGTGGCGAACAGGAAGAACTCGTACCACTCCACGACCGTGCCGGCCATCGAGGCCGCGACGACCTTCTTCAGCCCGCCCCGGTTCTCGGGGGAGTCGTTCGGGTCCGCCGAGGCGGCGACCCTGTCCTCAGTGCTCATGGGGTTCTCCTCTTGCTGGGGAAACGGTGACGGTGGTCACAATGTTTGCCTACAGTGTGCGGATCTGTGGCCCCCTTCACAATGACCATGCGCTCGCCGTGCCTGTGCAAAAATGCACATACCGTCCGGTCGTGTGCACTGTCCGGTGCGGGTCCCGCCATCCGGAGGAGTTGCCCCTTGTCGCACGGTGCCGACGACCTCCTGCTCCTGCTTGCCGTGGTCCGCCACGGCTCCTACGCGGGCGCCGCCGCCGACCTCGGGCTCAGCCACACGACCGTGTCGCGGCGCATGGCGGCCCTCGAGCGGACCGTGGGCGCCCGGCTGCTCGTGCGCTCGGGGGACATGTGGGAGCCCAGCGAGCTGGGCCGGAAGTTCGTGTCCGCCGGCGAGGAGATCGAGTCCGCGATGGGCTCGCTGCCGCTGGGCCCGGGCGGACGCGGCAACTCGGTCAGCGGCGTGGTGCGGGCGCTCGCCCCGGACGGCTTCGGCGGCGTGGTCATGGGCGCGGCCATGCGGCGGCTGATCGAGGAGCACCCCGGGGTGCGGCTGGAGATGATCAACGCGGCCCGGCGGGCGCAGACCAACCCGGTGGGCATCGACCTCGAGGTGGTCGTGGGGCGCCCGGAGGTCTCCCGCAAGGAGGCCTTCCACCTGGCCGACTACTCCCTGGGGGTCTACGCCTCGCGGGGCTACCTCGCCGCCCACCCGCCCCTGCGCACGCCCGAGCAGGTGCAGGAGCACCCGCTCATCTACTTCGTGGAGTCGATGCAGGACGTCGCCGAGCTGGACATCCCGCGCCGGCGGTTCCCGCGGATGCGCCAGGGCGTGGGGGCCACGTCCTCCGTGGTGCACGTGGAGCTCACCCGCGCCGGCGCGGGCATCGGCCTGCTGCCCTGCTACCTCGCCGAGCGGGCCGGGGACCTGGTGCGGCTCTTCCCCGAGGAGCTCTGGTTCCCCGTGGAGTACTGGGTGGTCTCGCGCGCCGACCTGCTCCGCCGGCCCGCCGTGCAGGCCGTCATGACCGCGATCCGCGCGGCGGTGGCCGACATGAAGGACGAGCTGGTCGCCGCTCCGCCGTCGGGCTGACGGGCCGGGCCTACCGGGAGCGCAGGACGTCGAAGACCGAGGAGTCGTCGTGCCGGCCGTGGCCCTCGCGGCGGCCGCGCACGTAGAGCTGCTCGGCCGCCGAGGCCAGCGGCACCGGCTGGGCGACCGCCCGGGCGGCGTCGGTGACCAGGCCCATGTCCTTGACGAAGATGTCCAGGGCGGAGCGGACCTCCGCCTCCTCGCCCTGCAGCATCCGCGGCCCGCGGTCCTCGAACATGAAGGACGTGGCGGCCCCGGTGGAGAGGACCTCCAGGCACTGCGCCGCGTCCAGGCCCATGGAGTCGGCCAGGGCCAGGGCCTCGCCCGCCACGGCGATGTGCACTCCGCACAGCAGCTGGTTGACCACCTTGAAGCGCTGCCCGTCGCCCACCCGGGGCCCGACGAGCGGCGCGTTGGCGGCCATCGCGTCCAGCAGCGGCCGGACCGCGACGACGTCCTCCTCGGCGCCGCCGACCATCACGAGCAGGTCCCCGGTGGCCGCGCGCGCCGTCCCGCCGGACACCGGTGCGTCCACGATCCGCACGCCGCGGGACTCGAGGCCCTGCGCGCAGGACTCCACGGACTGGGGCCCGACGGTCGCCATCACGAGCAGCACCGTGTCCGGGCCGAGGGCCTCGGCGACGCCGCGCTCGCCGAACAGCACGTCGTGCAGCTGCGCCCCGGTCGCGACCATGACGACGACGACGTCCGCGCCGGCCGCCGCCTCGCGGGGGTCGGCCAGCAACTCGAGGGCGTCGCCCACCTGCTCCTGGGCGCGGGGCGAGACGTCGAAGCCGCGGACGGGGAAGCCGGCGCGGGCCAGGGTGAGGGCCATGGGGGCGCCCATGGCGCCGAGGCCGAGGAAGCCGACGGACAGGGGTGAGCTCATGAGGGGTCCTCCTGGGAAGCGGGTGTGCTGGACGGGGTGCCCCGGCCGGCCGAGCGGGCGCGCTCGGCGGCCCCGTCGAGGACCTCCACCACGTCGGCGAGGGCGCTCTCCCCGCCCACGTTGCCGGGGAAGACCACATAGGGTCCGCCCTGGGTGGTCTCCGGGGCGTCGGTGGGCTGGAACAGGGAGATCTGGCCGGGGAAGAACTGTCCGGTGACGGTGGCCCGGCGGATCCCGAGGCCCCGGTGGGCCACCTCGTGGGAGGTGATCCCGCCCTTGGCCACGACCCACGCCGGGCGGGACTGCGCCACGCCGTGCACGACCGCCACGAGCGCGTCCGAGACCGAGCGCGCGATGGCCAGCGACTCGTCGGAGTCCTCCGTGCGCACGAGCTCCCGGCTGGTCCACACCACCGCGTCGCGGCCCGCCAGCGCGTCGGTGATCCGCGCGACGGCGTCGGCCACGTAGCCGGGGCGGGAGGCGTCGTCGAGCAGGGTGGGCACGTCCAGCTCCACCTCGTACAGGTCGCGGCGGGTGCGCAGCTCGGCGAGCTGGCGGTTGGTGAGCCCCACGTGGGAGCCCACGGCCACGAGCCCGTGCGGCAGGCGGTCCGGGCCCACCGTGATGTCCTCGGGGCCCAGTTCCCGCGAGTCCGTGAGCCCGGCCAGCGGGCGCACGAAGGACGGCCCGCACCGGGTGACGAAGGTCCGCCCCTCGGACTCGAGCACCGCGAGCGCCTCCGCCACGGTGTCGAGGTCCGCGTACTCCGTGGCGTTGACCACCACCCAGGCCCGGTCCCGGGCCCGGCGCAGGATCTCCGCGACGGCCGGCACGCCCCCCGAGCGGATCTCGTCGAGGCCGATCGACAGGATCGAGTCCCGGTCCAGTGCCCCGCCGGAGCGCTCCACGAGGAAGTCCTTGAGGTCGGAGGCGGAGTAGCCGAAGGTCGCGTCCGCGGCGAAGTCGGTCTCGCCCACGGGCATCGGCTTCCCCTGCATGACCGCATAGTGGACGTCGCCCTCGGTGTACCGGCCGGCCTCGAGCATGGCCGGGGCGAAGAGGAACCCGTCCACGGCCGTCCCGTGCTGGGCGAGCACGTCCGCCAGGGCGGTGGGCTCGGCGATGACGTGCCCGCGCAGGGTCGAGTCGCTGCGGGAGACCAGGTGGGGCAGCGGCAGGCCCTCGGCGGCGAGACTCTGCAGGACCGACGAGACGAGGTCCGTGTTGAGCGCCACGGCCTCCGCCTCGGGCCGGGCCCGGCTGTTGGTGAGCACGAAGCACGTGCGCCCGGGGTGGCGGACGACGTCCAGGACCGGACCGGGATCGAGTTCGAGGACGACGTCGACGTCGTGGACGCACTGGGACCCGGTGGGGTCGTCGTCGAGCACGAGCAGGGTGCGCGCGGTGGTCATGCGGGGACTTCCTTTCGGGAAGAGGCCAGGGCGGGCGGCAGATCCTCGTCGATCTCCGGGCCGACGCTCCACCTGTAAGATGTCAGACATTCTACGTGGCACGGCACACGTCGTCCACGCCGCCGGGGGAGGCGCCCGCCGCCGGAGCATCGGACCTCCGATGATCGCCGGTGGGTAGACTTCCCTGTCAGGGCGGGAGCCGGCACCGGAGCCGCCGCCCGCCGTCCGCCGCACCGAGGAGGAGCGCCATGGCACGACCGTCCCTGGTCGACCAGGTCGCCGACGCCCTCCTCGACCGGATCATCGCCGGGGACTTCCCTCCGGGGGCGGCGGTCCCCGGGGAGATCGAGCTCAGCGCGCAGCACCAGGTCAGCCGCATGACCGTGCGGGAGGCGATCAGGACCCTGGGCGCCCAGCGCATCCTGCGCGTGGAGCGCGGCCGGGGCACCTTCGTGAACCCCGTGTCCCGGTGGGCGTCCCTCGAGGCCGTCATCCGGGCCGTCTCCGAGGGACAGGACGACGCCGCGGCCGCCGTGCAGCTCATCGAGCTGCGCCGCTTCCTGGAGTCCGGGGCCTGCGAGCTGGCCGCCGGGCGGCTCTCCGCCGAGGAGCTGGACGAACTGGCCCGGGACGCCGACGCCATGGCCGACGCCCACCGCGCCCAGGACGTGGCGGCCTTCGTGGCCGCCGACCTGCGCTTCCACGAGCGGATCCTGCAGGCCTCCGGCAACGTGTTCGTCGCGGTCCTGTTCGAACCGCTGCACCGCGTGCTGGCGGAGCGGCGCGCCCAGACCTCCCGGGTGCCCGAGATCCAGGCCCACGCCGTCGCCGAGCACCGCAGGATCGTCGCCGCCCTGGCCTCCGCCGACCCCGCCCGGGCTCGCCAGGCCATGGACCAGCACCTGCAGCAGACGCTCGCCGACCTGAAGACCTACGTGCTGGGGGACCGCTTCCCGGCCGACCGCTGAACGACTCCTGACGAAGGACTCCGCCCATGCGCGCCAACATGCTCGACGTCGTCACCACCGCCCTCGACGCCCGCACCGCCGTGCCGGCGCTGAGCACCTACGACTTCGCCACGGCCCAGGCCGTGGTGGAGGCCAGCGAGCGCGCGGGCCGCCCCGTGATCCTCCTGGTCCCGTCGAAGGCGGCCGCAGGGACCGGCGGGCGACGCTTCGTCACCGCGCTGCGCCACCTGGCCGACGACGCCGCCACCCCCGTGTGCGTGCAGCTGGACCACGCCGTGGACCTGGGGCTGATCGAGCAGGCCGCGGCGGCCGGTGCCGACGCCGTCCTGGCCGACGGCTCGGCCCTGCCCGCCGCGGAGAACGCCGAGCTCGTCGCTCGGGCCCGCGATGTCGTGGGCCCCGGCGTGGTGCTCGAGGGGGAGCTCGGCAGCCTCCCCGGCACCAAGGACACGGCCCGGACCACCGGGCCCGGCGGCATGACCGACCCCGACGAGGTCCCCGGGTTCCTGGCCGCGTCCCGGGCGGACCTGCTGGCCGTGGCCGTGGGCAACGTGCACGGGCACTACCAGGGCATCCCGCGGCTGCACTGGGGCCGCCTGGAACAGATCTGCGAGGCCGCCGGCCGGACCCCGCTGGTGCTGCACGGCGCCTCCGGGATCCCCGAGACCATGCTGGTCCGCGCGCCCCTGGCGGGCATCGGCAAGGTCAACATCAACACCGAGCTGCGCGCCGCGATCTTCGCGACCCTCGCGGACCGGTGCGAGGAGCGCAGGAGCCAGGGCCTGGACCTGTGGGTGCTCCTGGAGGACTGGACCGGGTCGGTGGGCGAGTTCACCACGCTGGCCCACGGGCTGACCACCGCCGAGGCGTGCCCCCGGAATACCTGAGCACCGGTTCGTCGTTCCCGCATGCCGTGCCCCGGGACCGGTCCGCCGGCTGCCCGGTGGCACCGGCAGCACGCACCAGCACCGCATCACGAGCAGAGGAGTTCCTCATGGAGTACACCCGACTCGGCAGTTCCGGCCTGTACGTCTCCCGGCTGGCCCTCGGCACCATCCCCTTCGGCTCCGGCGGAGGCTTCGAGAAGATCGCGGGGCTCGGCCCGGACGAGGCGAAGCGGCAGATCGACGAGGCCCTGGACCGCGGCGTGAACTTCATCGACACCGCCAACCTGTACTCGGCCGGGGACGCCGAGCGCGTCCTGGGCGAGGTGCTCGGGGACAAGCGGGACGACGTCGTCCTCACCTCGAAGGCGCGCACCCCCACCGGGGACGGCCCCAACGACGGCGGCGCGAGCCGGATCCACGTGACCCGGGCCGTCGAGGACAGCCTCCGGCGGCTGCGGACCGACCACCTCGACCTGCTCTACCTGCACCAGTGGGACGGGCAGACCCCGATCACCGAGACCATCGCCACTGCCGACGAGCTGATCCGGGCCGGGAAGATCCGGTACTGGGGCGTCTCCAACTACAACGGCTGGCAGCTGGCCAAGACGGTCTACGAGGCGCGGCTGGCCGGGCTCGAGGCCCCGGTGGCGCACCAGGCCTACTACACCCCGGAGGCCCGGGAGATCGAGTACGAGATCGTCCCGGCCGCCCGCGACCTCGGGCTCGCGACCTTCGGCTGGAGCCCGCTGGGGGAGGGGCTGCTCAACGGGAAGGTCCGCCGCGGGACCGAGACCCCGTCCGACACCCGCCAGGGCACCGGCTGGCCGGAGCCGCACGTGGTGGACCGGGACCGCGCCTACGGCCTGATCGAGCTCTTCGACGAGATCGCCGGGGAGCTGGGCTGGACGATCCCCCAGGTGGTGATCTCCTGGATCCTGGACCGGCCGGGCATCGACGGGACCGTGATCGCCGCCCGCAGGTTCGAGCACCTGCAGGAGGACCTCGACGCCGCCGAGCTCACGCTGCCGCAGGAGGCCCGGGACCGGATCACGTCCGCGTCCCAGCTGCCCGCCTACTACCCGCTGTGGCACCGGCTGCTCAACGGCCAGGACCGCCCCGAGCCCGCGGAGGCGGAGTTCTACGCCGAGCAGCGCGGCCACGTCCTCGGGGAGGACCGCGCCGAGGGGTAGGGCTCAGCCGATGAGCATGCCCGCGATCGCGGCGCTCATGAGGTTGGCGAGCGTCCCGCCGAGCACGGCTCGCAGGCCGAGCTGGGCGATGTCCCGGCGGCGGCTCGGGGCGATGCCGCCGAGCCCGCCGAGGAGGATCGCCAGGGACCCGAAGTTCGCGAACCCGGTCAGGGCGAACGTCACGATGGCCTGCGTCTTCGCGGAGTAGTCCTCGATCTGCGGGGCGAAGCCGGCGAACGCCACGAACTCGTTGAGCACCAGCTTCTGCCCGAGGAAGCTGCCGGCGTCGAGCGCCTCGGCCCAGGGCACCCCGACGGCGAACATCACCGGCGCGAAGACGTAGCCGAAGAGCTGCTCGAGGGTGAGGTCGCCCAGCCCGAACAGACCGCCGATCGAGCCCAGGATGACGTTGATGAGCGCGATGAGCGAGATGAAGGCGATGAGCATCGCGCCGACGTTGAGGGCCAGGCTCAGGCCGTCCGAGGCGCCGCGGGCGGCGGCGTCGATGACGTTGGCCGGCGGCTCCTCCTCCTCGACGGGGTCCCCGGCCGCGTCCGTGGCGGAGACCCCCTCCGGGTCGGCGGACCGGGCGACGTCGCCGGGCCGGGCGGCGTCGCCCTCGCTCCGGCCCGCGGCCTGGGCGTCCTGCCGCCGGGCGATCTCGAGCGCCGCGTGCGAGGTCGCCCCGCGCCGGGCACCGCGGGCCAGCCACCGCCGCGCGCCGCCGCGCTCATCCCGCGCCGGCTCGCCCTGCGCCGGGCCGTCGGTGCCCTCGGCAGCGCCCACGCCGGTGCCGTCGGTGCTCTCGGCAGCGCCCGCGCCGGTGCCGTCGTCGGTGCCCGCCGGCCCGCCGGCAGCGCCCGGGGCCCGTGCGGCGCCGGCCGCCGGCGCCTCCGCGCGTGTTCCTTCCCGTGCTTCCTCCAGGGCCCCGGAGGGGACGAGGAGCTTGGCCATGAGCAGCGCGGCCGGGGCCGCCATGAACGAGGCCGCGATGAGGTACTCGAGCGGCGCCCCGAGCAGGGAGTAGCCCACGAGCACCGAGCCGGCCACGGTCGCCAGCCCGCCGCACATCACGGCGAAGAGCTCGGAGCGCGTCATCCCCGCCACGTAGGGCCGGATGACCAGCGGCGCCTCGGTCTGCCCCACGAAGATGTTGGCGGCCGCGTTCATCGACTCCGGGGTCGTGGTGCCGAGCAGCTTCGCCAGCCCGCCGCCGATGATCTTCACGACCCACTGCAGGATGCCCAGGTAGTACAGCACCGAGGTCAGGGCCGCGAAGAACACGATGACCGGCAGCACCTGGAAGGCGAAGACCGCCCCCTCCTCGGGCAGGATCGGGCCGAAGAGGAAGTCGATGCCCGCGGCGGAGGAGTCGATGACGGCCTGGACCGCCTGGGTGATGGTCTGGAGCACGGCGCGGCCGGCCGGGACGTAGAGCACCAGCACGCCGAAGGTCACCTGCAGGGCCAGCGCCAGGGCGACGGTCCGGATCCGGATCCTGCGGCGGTCCACCGAGAACAGGACCGCGATGGCGAGGAGCGCGATCATCCCGCCGATGCCCCACAGCACGTCCAGCAAGTGAATTGTCCTTCCGTCGGGCGTGCCCAGGATGCCGGCGACGACGTCGGTGCGGGCTCCGCCTCGTGCTGACGGCGACGCCGGCGTGGTACGGGGTACTCTAACCGCAGCGCTGCGCGGTCCCCTGTTTCTTTTTTTCGGGACTGCCTCGACTGCCTCGACCGACTCGGAGGGTGCGAGCGATGGCCGATCCGGAAGCCCGGCCCTTCTACCTCGACTGCGACACCGGCATCGACGACGCCCTCGCCCTGACCTACCTGGTGGCCACGCCCTCGGTGGACCTGCGCGGCATCGGCACCGTCAGCGGCAACACCGACGCCGTGACCGCCGCCCGCAACACCCTGGACCTGCTGGCCCTGCTGGACCGCCCCGGCACACCGGTCGCGGTCGGCGCCCAGCACCCCCTCGCCGGCCGGTCCGGCGGAGGAGCCCCGGAGGTGCACGGCACCCGCGGCATCGGGGACGTGCAGCTGCCGAGGGCGGCCGCCGCACCGGTGGCCGAACCGGCGGAGGCGATGCTCATCCGGCTCGCCCACGAGCACCCGGGCGAGCTCCACGTGCTGGCCACCGGCCCGCTGACCAACCTCGCCCGGGCCCTCCGGCAGGAGCCCGCCCTGCCCGAGCTGGTCGCCGGCGTCACCGTCATGGGCGGCGCCGCCCTGGCCCCCGGCAACCGCACGCCGGTGGCCGAGGCCAACATCCTGCACGACCCCGAAGCGGCCGCCGAGGTGCTCGCCGCCCCGTGGGAGGTGACCCTGGTGCCGCTGGACGTCACCATGGAGCACCCCCTGGACGAGGACCAGCGGCAGCAGATCGCGGCCGTCGACCATCCGGTGATGCCGGCGCTCGCCGCGATGCTCGAGCACTACGCCGGCTTCTACACCGAGGTCTTCGGCCGCCCGGTCTCCGCCCTGCACGACCCGCTGGCCGCCGCGGTGGCGGCCGGCACCGTCCGGACCGGCCTCGCCCCGACGGTCCGGGTCGAGGTCGACACGACCGGCGGCCCCGGGCGCGGCCAGACGATCTGCGACCTGCGCGGCCGCTACGCCGGTCACCCCGCCGCGGCCGGCGCCCGGTGCCGGGTGGTGCTCGAGCTGGCCGAGGACTTCGCGCCGCACCTCCTGGCCGCGTTCCGCCGGCTCGGCGCGTCCGCACCGGCGGAGCCGCCGGAGCCCGAGCCTCCGGCGCTCACCGTGGTGGGCAGCATCAACATCGACCTGACGGCGGTGTGCGAGCGGCTGCCGGCCCCGGGAGAAACGGTCGGCGGCGCGGCTCTGCAGCGGGAGCCGGGCGGCAAGGGCGCCAACCAGGCGGTGGCCGCGGCCCGGCTCGCCGGCCGCGCCCGGATGATCGGCGCCGTCGGCGAGGACCCGGACGGCAGCGCCGTCCTGCGCAGCATGGCGGCCGCCGGGGTCGACACCACCGGTGTCGCCCGGGTGCCGGCGCCGACCGGCACCGCCCTCATCGCCGTGGACCGGGACGGGGAGAACCAGATCGTGGTCTGTTCCGGCGCCAACGCCGAGGTGTCCCTCGAGGACGTGACCTTCGCGCCGGAGGAGGCGGTGCTCTGCCAGCTGGAGATCGAGCTCGACACCGTGCGCGAGACCGCCCGGCGGACCCCGGGCTTCTTCGCCCTGAACGCCGCCCCGGCCCTGCCCCTCCCGGCGGAGCTGGTGGACCGGTGCGACCTGATCATCGTCAACGAGTCCGAGTACGCCCTCATCCCCGAGCTGGCCGAGGCCAAGCTGGTGGCGGTGACCTACGGCGCCGAGGGCTCGGCCATCCTCGAGCGCGGGCGGCAGGTCGCGTCCGCCCCCGCGGAGCAGGTCGACGTGGTCAGCACGGTCGGTGCCGGGGACGCGTTCTGCGCCGCGCTGGTGCTCGCCCTCGTCTCCGGGGCGGACTCCGCGACGGCGCTGCGGGCCGCCAACGCGGTGGGCGCCCACGCCGCGGGCGACCCCTCCTCGCAGCCGGAGCTCTTCCCGCTGGCGCACTACCTGCCGACCCCCGACGCCGACGGTCGACCGCCCTCGGCCGGGAACTAGCCTGGGCCCATGACCTCGAACCCTCCGCGGCGACCGGCCCCCTGGCAGTCCCCGGGACCGGCCGGACACGGTCCCCCGGGCCCCGGCCGCACCGTCCCGCTCCCTGGCGGCACGGAGGCGCCCGTCCCGTACCCGGGTCCTCCGCGCGGCCCCGTTCCGCCCGCGGGCGGTCCGACAACGCCGCCGCCGCTCACCCTCGCGGAGTTCTACCGCACGCCGCGGAACCGCTGGTGGAAGGGCCTGCTCAGCATCCTGGCCGTCGTCGCGGCGATCGCCGTGTTCTCGATCGTGCTGTCCTTCGCCGGTGTGGCGATCGACCTCCTGCTGGGCACCACCACCACCGAGGAGCTGGCGAGCGGCCGGATCACCCTCACCCCGGCGCTGCTGCTGGCCACCAACCTGTCCCTGATCGCCTCGGCCGCCGTCGCGGTGCTCCTGCACCGGTACCTGCACCGGCAGCCGGTGGGCACCCTCCACTCGGTGGCCGGGCGTCTCCGGTGGGACTGGCTGGGGCGGGCGTCCGTCGTCGTCGTCCCGCTGTTCGTGGCCTACGTGGTGGTCATCGTCCTCGTGGAGACACCGGGGCCGATCGTCCTGGACGCGACCACCTGGGCCTTCCTCGCGATCGTCCTGCTGACCACCCCGCTGCAGGCGGCGTCCGAGGAGTACATGTTCCGCGGCGTGATCCAGCGCGCCGCGGGCTCGTGGGCCCCCGGGGCCGTGCCGTCCTTCGTGCTGGGCACCCTGGTGAGCTCGGTGCTGTTCGCCCTCGCCCACTTCGCCACGGACGGGTGGCTCATCGCCTACTACGTGGTCTTCGGCATCGCGATGTCGTTGCTGACCCAGTTCACCGGCGGGCTCGAGGCGGCCGTGCTCGTGCACGCGGCCAACAACGTGCTGCTGTTCCTGGTCTCCACGTTCACCGGGCAGATGAGCGAGGGCATGGACCGCTCGGCCGGGGTGGGCGGCCCGTTCATGCTGGCGCCGATGGTCGTCATCGTGGCCATCGCGGCGGTCCTGACCGCCCTCGGCCGGCGGGCGGGGCTGCAGCACCGGGCCGTGCCGCCGCCGGCCGCCTGAAGGCGACTGCCTGAGGCCGGGCGCGTGACCCGGTCCGCACCGCGGACCGAGTCACGGACGGCGCTCCCGCCCGGCGGGGCGCTCGATCACAGCCGGCCGCTGTTGATCCGCCGGAGGCGCCGGGTCAGGAAGAAGCCGTCCAGCAGGGACCAGAGGCCGAGCCCGCCGAGCGTGAGCGTCATGGCGAGGCCCTTCTTCCAGTCCCCGAGGTAGTAGCGGTGCAGGCCCAGCCAGCCGAAGAACATCCACAGGAGCCAGGCGTCGGTCGGGTTCCGGTGGCCGCGCTGCCTGCGGGAGCTTCTCGTCCCCGCACGGGGCGCACCGATGACGGTGGTGTCATGGATCACCTCGGGTCCTCGTTCCGGTGGTCGGTGGGCAGCTCCTGGCCGGGGCACGTGGACAGGACGCCGGCCATGGCTGCCTTCTCCGCAGTGGTCACCTGCAGCCCGTACTCGGCCTTCACCGCGATCTGGGTGGCCACGTACTCGCAGCGGAAGGACTCCTCGGGCGGGAGCCACTCGTCGGCCGGGGAGTCGGACTTCGAGGCGTTGACGGGGCCGGCCACGGCCAGCAGGTTCAGCGGGTCGTTGTAGAACGCCACCCGCTCGGCCTGGGAGAGGTCGCGCGCTCCGGAGGCCCACGCGTTGCCGGCGGCCACCACGTGGTCGATCTGCACGTCCGAGGACGTGGTGACCCCGCGGGTGAAGCGGACCAGCTCGCCGGTGTAGGGGTCGTCCAGTGTCCCCGAGGCCACCGTGCAGCCGTCCTCGGTCGTCATGTCGGTCAGGTCCCGGGCGAGGATCTCGTCGCGGGTGCTCGCGCAGTCGTCGTCGGCGTCGATCCAGTCGCCGAACCGGGCGGAGCGGTCGTAGCCGGCCATGGAGCCGGTGTCGGCCACCTCCAGGCTGTGGAGGGCCACCAGGGCTTCCGACGCCGGGTCCCACCCGTCGGTGGGCTCCGGCGAGGCGGTGACCCCGGTGACCTCCGTGCCCGCGGTCCCGGTGGGGGACGGGGAGGGCGCCGGGGTGGCGGCGACGGCCTCGGGCGGCAGCGGGGACGACTCGGCGACCAGGGCGGTCGGTGCCGCCGTGACCACGACGGCGAGGACGCCGGCCACCATGGTCAGGTGCGCCGGCACGGCCAGGAGCCACCGGCCGGCCCGGAAGCCGGGGTGGGCGGTGAAGGCGGTGCGCCCGGGATCAGGGGATGGATGACGGGCGGGGTTCATGCTGCTCCTGGGGAACGAGAAGGGTCCGGGGCGTCCCGGCCGGTGCCGGTCCTGGGGCCCGGTCCAGGCGCCGCCGGCGTCGGGGCCACCCGGTGGTCCGCGCGGGTCACCGGCCGAGGTCCTCGGCCGCGGCGTCCCAGGCGGCGTGGGCGTCCCGGGTCTTCGTGGGGCGGTAGGTGCTGCGCAGCCGGTCGAACGCGGCATTGCGCTGCTGGGCCAGGAAGGCCGCGGCGCCCTCGGTGGCGGCGTCCTGGCGGACCCGGTCCCGGGCGTCCGTGATGGTCTCCATGATCCGCTCCGCGGCCTCGGTGCCGCCCTGGAGGTAGGCGTCGCGGACCTCCCGGTCCTGGTGGTAGAGGTACTGCTCGCTGGTCTGGCCCCGGGCGGAGTCGAACGGGTTCTCGGCCAGGTCGGAGACCATGGCGGCCATCCAGTCCAGGCGGGCGTCGGCCTTCTGGCGCCAGGTGGGCGTCACGGCCAGCGGCCGGACGGCCCAGACGTCCGCGCCGTGCTCGCGGAACCGGTCGACGCTCCAGTCGGCCCGCGGCACCACGGCCAGCGTCCTGGGCAGGGAGGCGAGCTCGCTGACCGCCGTGTGGGCGGTCCTGGGCCGGAGGTGCCACTGGAGCCAGGCGGTGCGCATGTCCTCCGCGCCGGCTCGCCGGGCCGCCGCCACGGCCTTGTGCTCGGCCCGCGGCGACGGGGAGTGCTCCGAGCTGGTGAACATCGTCCGCACCGAGGTCGTCACGGCGCTGCCCAGCACGTAGACGAGCCGCAGGCCCAGCACGATGAGGCCCAGGGCGGCGAAGAACAGGCCCACGGGCTGGACGAGCTGCAGGAGCTCCGGAAGGAGCGCGGGCAGCGGGGTGGTGGCGGTCATCTGGATCCCCCGGAAACGTGTTGTTGCTTAAGCAATTAGATTACTCGTACTGCTTCTCGGGACGACCACCGCGCGGCGTGCGGGCGGCCCAGTGTTCCGACTGCCGGACCGGGGTCTCCGGCCGGTGATCGACGGCCCTCCTGCAAGAGACCAGGTCAGCGACGTCTTCCCTCGCGCCCGGAGACCGCCGGTGCACCGGGATGCACCCTGTCCCCTCTTCGGGGCCTCCTGTTGTGTGACGGAAAAGGGCGCCGCAGGAGCCGTCCGGCCCGCCGCGCCGGGAGGACCGCTCGTCGAATCCCTGGACCGTTCCGCCGCTCCGGCGGGACCGCCGGTGGCACGGCTCCTCGATCACCGGCCGACCGGGCGGTACGGTGAACGGCGTCACACCCGTGCACCGATACCGGAGGTCGTCGTGAAGATTCGTGGAGCCGTCCTGGAGACCATGGAGGCCTCCGCCCCGTACGCCGAGTCGCAGCCGTTGCGCGTCGAGGAGCTCGAGCTCGGCGAGCCCGGCCCCACCGAGCTGCGGGTGCGGATCACGGCCGCCGGGGTGTGCCACTCCGACCTCTCCGTGGTCAACGGCAACCGGCCGCGGCCCCTGCCGATGCTGCTGGGGCACGAGGCGGCCGGCGTCGTCGAGCACGTGGGCGCCGAGGTCACCGACCTGGAGGTCGGCCAGCACGTGGTGATGGCGTTCCTGCCGCGCTGCGGCGAGTGCGCGGCCTGCAGGACCGAGGGACTGCTGCCGTGCACGGTCGGCTCGAAGGCCAACGCCTCCGGCACCCTCATCGAGGGCTCGACGCACCTGCGCTCCGAGGCCCGCGGCAACGTCTACCACCACCTGGGGGTCTCCGGGTTCGCCACCCACGCCGTGGTGGACCGGCGCTCCGTGGTGCCCGTGGGCGAGGACGTCCCGGCCCCCATCGCGGCCGTCATGGGATGCGCGGTGCTCACCGGGGGAGGGGCCGTGATCAACGCGGCGCAGGCCACCCCCGACGACGTCGTGGCCGTGGTCGGCCTCGGCGGCGTGGGACTCGCCGCGGTGCTGGTCGCCAAGGCCGTGGGCTGCCGCCGGGTGATCGCCGTGGACGCCCTGCCGGAGAAGCTGGGCATGGCCCAGGAGTTCGGCGCGGACGAGGCGCTCACCCCGGACGAGCTCGTGGCGCTCGAGGACAAGCCGCGGGTGGTCATCGAGGCGGCGGGTCATCCCCGGGCGTTCGAGACCGCGTTCAACGCCACCGCCGTGGGCGGGGTGACCGTCACCGTGGGCCTGCCGGCACCCGGTGCCATGTCCCAGATCGAGCCGCTGAAGATCACCGCCGAGGCCCGCCAGATCATCGGCAGCTACCTCGGCTCCGCCGTGCCGGCGGTGGACATCCCCAAGTACGAGCAGATGTGGCGCGACGGCGTGCTGCCGCTGGAAAAGCTCATCACCTCACACATCACGCTGGACCAGATCAACGAGGCGATGGACGAGCTGGACGCGGGGCGGGCGGTGCGGCAGGTCATCGAGTTCTAAGCCCCGCCGTCCGCGGCTCTAACTGAGAGGCGCTACCGTGCTCGCGGCCGAGAACACCGGGGACGGCATCGGACGGCGCAATTTCCAAATAATCGACATGGGTTTGGACCCTTCGTGCGACACATAATCGACGGGGCCCAAAAAGACGTACGGCGAGGTGCCGGCCTCCTGAGTCGGGGACTCACGGACAAACAGCATGATGTGGCTGTTTTGTACGGTGTGGTGCTGATAACGCTGTCCCGCTGTGGATTCCGGAGTCGTCTGGTTCTGCGACTCCCAGTGGAAGAGCGTCTCCGAGATCGCGTAGTCCTTGTACATAGTGTTGGGCGAGAAGTCTTTCTCCGACTTGTGGAGCGTGACGAGAAGCGCCTCGCAGCGTGATGACGGAATCCAGGACACGCCTTCGCGCACTGTGCCGGGAGTGCGCTGTCCTTCTTCTCCCATGCCCAGACCGGCCAAAAGTTCCTCCCGGGTGTAGTGCGCATGTGTCTGCAGGGGAATGTCGGCGTAGTCCTGTCCCAGTGAACGCGGCAGGTTGCGTGCGCCGTCGGCGGTGACGTCGATGAGCTGCGTCAGCTCGTTCCGCAGGATGGCGTGCGACCGGAGCAGCTGGAGGCCGCTTTCTAAATCGCCCGGCCCGCCGCTTTTCGGACCCTGTGGCCAGAAGGAGTAGTAGAGCATGCGCGCTATTCGCTGCTCTCTGAGCGGCAGATACAACACCGGCGGGGCATCCGGGCGAAGCAAATCCTCGTAGCACCGTAGTCTGGCGGGGTCATCCACGTTCAAAAACGCCTTGGCGCGCTGTAGCAAAACGAGGACCTCCGTCTCCTGATCCTCGGCGGGCCACAGAACATCGGGGACCAGTCCACCGGCACGACGCAAGGTGTTCCAGGTCGTCGGCCGACCCTCAAACTTGTTCCGTCGGTAGATGTCCGATGCTTCTGAGAGGGAATCTGTCAGGTACTGACGCAGGGTGTACGACTCGGGCGACGGCTGCTGCGCCGCCAAATCCCTAATCTCGTCGACCACTTGCCGGGTCGTCAGGCGCAGTTGACGCTTCACGTTGTCGAGTACCACGGACTGGGCGACAGTATCGAAGACGACCTGCGTTCCAGAGGGGAGGAAGGAAAAACCCTCCTCCAGGTCCTTGGCCAGGCGCGTCCGGCTCGATCCCGTCACGGCACGGTATTTCAGGTCAAACCGGAACTCTCGGTGCTGGAACCCGATGAAATCCAGAACGGTGAGTACGGGTTTATCGGGAGCTAGCCGCAGGCCGCGTCCCAGTTGTTGCAGAAACAGCGTGGAGGACTGCGTCGGCCGGAGCATGAGAATGGTGTCGACCTGCGGAATATCAAGGCCTTCGTTGAACAGATCGACGGCAAAGACGGCACGCAGTTCTCCGAGCTGCAGCGCCTTGAGGGCAGTCCGCCGCTCGTCGCTGGAACTCTCCCCGGACAGTGCCGCGGACGGCAGCCCGGCCGCCGTGAACTTCCGTGCCATATATTCCGCATGTTTAACGGAGACGCAGAAGCCAATGGCTTTCATGCGGTGCGGATCGAGCACCTTGTCGTTGAGAGCCTGCAACACCTTGGCCGTGCGTGCGTCATTACCCGTGTAGACGGCATCCAGTTCTTTGTCCTCGTACCGACCCCGCCGGAACTGAAGTGAAGACAGGTCGACGCCATCTGAGACGCCGAAATAGTGGAACGGCGTCAGCAACTGCTGATCGAGGGCATCCCACAGGCGCAGTTCGCTCGCAATGCGGCCTCCAAAAAACTTCTCTGCGACGTTGACGCCGTCGCCGCGCTCCGGAGTGGCGGTGAGACCGAGGAGTTCCTGAGGCTGGAAGTGCTCAATGATCTTGCGGTAGGTCGGAGCATCGGCATGGTGGAACTCGTCGATGACTACCATGTCAAACGACTCAGGGGCGAAGCGGTCCAGGCTCTTGGCGTTAAGAGATTGAATCGACGCAAAAACGTGTTTGCCTCTGACCGGCTGATAGCCATCGACCATGAGCTCACCGAAGGCGCCGTCACGGAGAACTGTGGCATAGGTCTGGCGTGCCTGCTCGAGAATTTCTCGGCGGTGGGCCACAAAAAGCAGTGATAGCTCACCAGGGGTTCCGGCCTGCAGCCTGCGATAGTCCAAAGCCGCGAGGATGGTTTTTCCAGTGCCCGTCGCGGCGACCACGAGATTCCGGTGGCGGTCGTGAATAACACGCTCGGCCTCCAGCTCCTGGAGCATTTGAGCTTGGTAGGGATAGGGCTGGACATCCAGGTGTGCAATGGACACGTCCGAAGACACCCGTCCGCCTCCTTCGGAGAGCGCCCTCGCCAGACGCTCGCCGTCATCATCCGGGTTGTAGGACTCAAAGCTCTCGGATGCCCAGTAGCTCTCGAAGGTCGCCTCGAACTTCTGGAGGAGCGCCGGCGTCGCGACGGACGACAGGCGCACGTTCCACTCGAGGCCGTCGAGCATGGCGGCGTGCGACAGGTTCGAACTACCGACATAGGCCGTGCTGAAGCCGGTCTTGCGGTGAAACATCCACGCCTTTGCGTGCAGTCGCGTATTGCGGGTCTCGTAGCTAACTCGAACTTCCGCGCCGTACTTGCGCGCCAGTGCGTTGATCGCCTTGGCATCACTGGCACCCATGTAGACAGTGGTCAGGACGCGGAACGGAATGCCCCGGTCCTTCAGTGACTGGAGCTCCTTGTCCATGACGTGCAAGCCAGACCATTTGACGAAAGCAATGAGAAGATCCACACGATCAGCGCTTTCGAGCTCTTTGGCGATCTCTCGACCGACCTGCGGCTCATGCGGTGTATTGGTTAGCAGAGCTGCGTCAGATAGCGGAGTTGCTGGCTTTCGTACCGCAGCACCGGTCGCCGGCGCGAGCGACATGAGTTGTCGAGGACCTTCGCTGATGCGCGCCGGATCCTGCATTTCGTCGTTAAGGGCCGCCAGGATGCGATTGGCTTCGTGTACACGGGTGGCAGCGGGTATGGACTCTAAGTGGAACAGAATGCGGTCGCGGAGATAGCGCGCGAGAACGTGAGGGGTGTCGGCCGGGTCCACGGTATCCAGAGCGGCACTGCCCTCCGGCCACTCCGTAAGTTCCGTCGCCAATGCTGAGTCTTCGAGGAGCTCATACAAGCCAGGGGAAAGACGGACGGCGTTGGCATTGTGCAATTGACCCATAGGGGCAGCTTAGGGTTGCCGACATCCCGGAACGGTGAGTGCCGGGTCAGCAGACGTGACGCGTCGCGCCGAGGATTGGGACAGCCTGCCGGGGTGTACGGCCTAAAGCTACGGCAGGGTAGGTGAGGATGTGGGAGTCCTGTAAAGCAGCACCGGCATGTGCGCAGAAGTATCAGTCCGCGCCGGATTAATCGGCTAGTGGCCCGCGTCACACCTCCGTAGCGTTGAGGGCATCGCGCACCGGCTGCCCGCTCTTCTGCTCGCCAGGTGCCTTCCACTTGGTGTCCACGAAGGAGTACCCGCATGTTCGGCATGCCCCGCCGCCTGCTCTTCGGCTATCTCGCCCTCGCCGTCTTCATGACCGGTGATGGTTTTGAGCTCACGTTCCTGTCCCGCTTCCTCGTCGAGAACGGCTTCACGCCCACCCAGGCCGGCCTCGTCTTCACCGTCTACGGCCTGGTGGTCGCCATCTCGGCGTGGACCACCGGGGTGCTCGCCGAGGTCGTGGGCGCCAAGCGCCTCATGGTCCTCGGCGGCGTCCTCTGGATAGTGCTGCACGTCCTGTTCCTCACCGTGGGGCTGGAGAGCGTGCTCGGCACCATCCTCATCTACGCCCTGCGCGGGGTCGCCTACCCGCTCTTCATGTACTCCTTCGTGGTGCTCATCGCGCAGTCGGTGCACCCCAGCCGCCTGGCCTCGGCCATGGGCTGGTTCTGGGCGTCCTTCTCGCTGGGCATCGGGGTGATGGGCGCCTACGTGCCCAGCCTCCTGGTCCCGGTCATCGGCGAGTACGCCACCCTGTGGGCGTCCCTGCCCTTCGTGGCGGCCGGCACCCTGATGTGCGCCTTCCTGGTCCCCGGCGCCCCGCCCGAGACCGACCTCTCCCAGAAGCTGCACGGCGCGGAGCGCACCCGGGAGCTGCTGCGCGGGGTGACCATCCTGGTGGAGAACCGGCAGATCGCCCTCTCCGTGGTCATCCGGGTGCTGTGCAACCTCACCCTCTACGCGTTCCCGATGATGATGCCGCTGTACCTGACCACCGGCGAGATCGGCGGTGCGTCCTGGTTCACCCTGCCCGAGTGGATGATGCTGTGGGCGATCATGAACACCATCACCATCGGCGCCAACATCGTCTGGGGCCGGCTCGGGGACCGCTACGGCTGGATGCGCCAGATGCGCTGGTTCGGCTTCGGCGGCATGGCCCTCGCGGTTCTCGCCTTCGCCTACGTCCCGGTGTGGTTCGGCCCCAGCTTCCCGGCGATGGTCGGAGCCGCCGTGCTCTTCGCCCTGTCCGTCACCGCGTTCGTCCCGATGGGCGCGATCTTCCCGGCCCTGGCCCCCGAGCACCGCGGCGCGGCGATCTCCGCCCACAACCTCGCCTCCGGGCTGACCACGTTCCTCGGCCCCGGGATCGCCACCCTGCTGCTGCCCGTCCTCGGCCCGGTCGGGGTGTGCTGGGTCTTCGCGGCCCTGATGCTCCTCGGCACCGCCACCACCTTCTTCATCCACCCGCCCCAGCCCGGCATCACCACCGAGACCGGCCGGATGCTCCCGCGCCGCGATCGCCTCGCCGTCGCCGCCTGAAAGGACCTGAGATCATGAACCCCACCACGCTCACCGCCACCCCGACCGTCATCGACGCCACCGAAGCAGACCAGGAGAGCACCATGGACGCCGTCGTCCTCGAACGCCAGCACGAGATCCAGGTTCGGCCCGTCCCCTGCCTGCGCCCGGTGGGCCCCGGCGAGGTGCGCATCGGCGTGCACACCGTGGGCATCTGCGGCAGCGACGTCCACTACTTCACGCACGGTCGGATCGGGCCCTACGTCGTCGAGCATCCGATGGTCCTCGGGCACGAGGCCTCCGGCACGGTGCTGGAGGTGGGCGAGGGCGTGGACCACCTGGCCGTGGGGGACCGGGTCTGCATGGAGCCGGGCATCCCCAACCCGCGCTCGCGGGCCGCGCGCCTGGGCATGTACAACGTGGACCCGGACGTGCAGTTCTGGGCCACGCCCCCGGTGGACGGCTGCCTGCAGCCCGAGATCGTGCACCCCGCCGACTTCACCTACAAGCTGCCCGAGCAGCTCTCGCTGGAGGAGGGCGCCTTGATCGAGCCCTTCGCCGTGGCGGTGCACGCGGTGACCAAGGCCGGCCTGGCGCCGGGCGACGTCGTCGTGGTGGTGGGCGCCGGCACCATCGGCGTGCTCACCGCCATCGCGGCCGCCGCGAGCGGGGCGTCCCGGGTGTACATCTCGGACGTGGCGCCGGAGAAGTTCGCCAAGATCGAGGCCTATCCCACGATCCACCCCGTGGACGTCTCCCGTCAGGACCTGGGCGAGGCGGTGCGGGAGGCCACCGGCGGCTGGGGCGCGGACGTGGTCTTCGAGGCCAGCGGCAGCCCGCACGTCTTCGGCGACCTGTGGGAGCTCCCCGCGCCCGGCGGGACCGTGGTCCTGGTGGGCATCCCCGTGGATCCGGTGCCGCTGGACGTCGCCGCGGCCCAGGCCCGGGAGCTGCGGATCGAGACCGTGTTCCGGTACGCCAACTCCTACCAGCGGGCCATCGAGCTCGCCGCGTCCCCCGCCGTGGACCTGGCGGCGCTGATCAGCGCCACCTATCCGTTCGCCGACGCCGTGGCCGCGTTCGAGCGCGGCGCCGAGGGCCGGTCCACCGACACCAAGATCCAGATCCGCGTGGCCGGAGCCTGAGCGTGGACGCCACCGCACGGAGCACGACGACGGAGGACGTCACCTCCCCGGTCCGGGAGCTCGTCATCCCGGATCCGCAGAGCTCCGTGCGGTGGCACCAGCACGACTGGCCCCACCCCCTGGCCCGCTGGCACTACCACCCCGAGGTGGAGGTGCACCTGATCCGGGAGTCCTCCGGGACGGTGATGGCCGGGGACTGGGCCGGGCCCTTCGGTCCCGGCCACCTCAGCATCATGGGCTCCTTCCTGCCGCACAACTGGATCTCCCACCGCGACGACCGCGCCGTGGTCCGGAACCGGGACGCCGTGCTCCAGTTCGACCAGGAGCGGTTCTTCGCCGCGGCCGGGACGCTGCCCGAGCTCGAGGCCCTGCGGCCGCTGCTGGAGGCCGCGGCCCGGGGCATCGAGTTCACCGGCCGCACCGCCGCCCAGGGCGCGGCGGCGATGGAGGCGGTCAACGGCACCTTCGGTCTCCGCCGGCTGGCCGCGGTGGCCGAGCTGCTGGGCCTCCTCGCCGAGTCCCCGGAGACCGAGCGGCGCTACCTGGACAGCCGCGGCGGCACCTACCGCCTGGACGCTTCCGAGGCCGAGGTCTTCAAC
This sequence comes from Kocuria sp. CH-021, assembly GCF_049716185.1. Classification (NCBI taxonomy): domain Bacteria; kingdom Bacillati; phylum Actinomycetota; class Actinomycetes; order Micrococcales; family Micrococcaceae; genus Kocuria; species Kocuria sp. CH-021. The sequence continues at coordinate 135,843 of NZ_JBNAFK010000010.1, forward strand.
CGGGCGCTGAGCTACATCACCGAGCACCTGGACGGCCGGATGCTCGTGCCCGAGGTGGCCGAGGCCGTGGGCCTGAGCCGGGACGCGTTCTCGAGGCTCTTCGCCAAGGCCACCGGCGTGGGCTTCAACCGCACCGTCACCCGGATGCGGCTCACCGAGGCCTGCCGGCTGCTGCGCGGCACCGACCTGCCGGTCTCCGACATCTGCTACCGGGTGGGCTTCACCAACCTCTCCAACTTCAACCGGCACTTCCGGGCCACCACGGGCACCACGCCGTCCCGCTACCGGCGGATCGACCAGCTCTGAGACCGTCCGGGGAGTCCCGGCAGGGCGTGCGTCAGAGCGCCTGCAGCAGGACCAGCACGGCGCCCAGCGCGGAGGCGCCGAGGCCCACCCGCCGGACGATGCGCCGGTTGATCCGCGCGTTGACCGCTCCGGACACCGCGAAGCCCAGGACCATGGCCGGCAGCAGAGCAGCCGCGAAGAGCACGGTCCGGCGGTCGATCGACCCCACCACGGTCAGCGCCACGAGGGCCATCACAGCCCCGACCAGGAAGAAGGCGCTCATGGTGCCGCGCATCCGGGCCCGCGAGGACCCGTGCCACACGAGCGCCATGGGCGGGCCGCCGATGGACGTGGCCGTCCCCAGCAGACCGGAGGCCGCCCCGGCGACGACGACGGCCGCGGGCCGGGGCCGCGGCCGCCAGCCGCACACGCTGAGCAGCACGGCCAGCAGCACGGTGCTCGCCAGGACGAGGGCCAGGGTCCGGGCGGACAGGGCGGCCACCAGCAGGGCACCCGCCACGGTGCCGGGGATCTGCCCCGCCACGGCCCAGCCCGCGTCCTTGACGTCCACGGCGGCGCGGTCCCGCAGCACGCCGAGCGCGGTGAGCCCGGTGACCACCAGGAGGAGGGAACCGGGCAGCAGGGTGGGGTCGAACAGGGCGATCACGGGGGCGGAGAGCAGGGCCACGCCGAAGCCGATCGCGCCCTGCAGGCAGGACGCGATGCTCACCACGAGCGCGACCACGGCGAGCTCCAGGCCGGTCATGACGCACCTCCCGGTCGCGAGCAGGGGACGGGTGCATTGTTCCACCTCCGGAGGCCGCTCGGAGATCGTGCGCCCGGCGGAGGCGGCGCACGTCGTGCCGGTCCTGGTCCGGATCACCTGAGGGCCGACTGTTCCCTCACCTGCGCCGCACCGATAGCCTCGAGATGGGCGGTGCCGCTCCGGGATCGCCTGTCCTGGTGACCGGCCGGTGACGGCACGGTCACTCGAAATCTGGGAGGCCAGCATGACTGATGCACAGCAGGATCCGAACCAGCAGGAAGGTCCCGCCGACGGCGGAGCCTTCGGCTCTCCGGGTGTCTCCGACGGTGGAGCGGACGGCGGCGCGGACAGCGGCGCCGAGGGCCCGGCCGACGGCGGAGCGGCCGGCACCCCGGGCGTCCACGACGGCGGTGCCGATGGCGGCGCTGACGGTGGGGCCGAGGGCCCGGCTGACGGAGGGGCCAGTGGCACTCCGGGTGTGCAGGACGGTGGCGCCGACGGTGGTGCCGAAGGTCCGGCTGACGGAGGGGCCAGTGGCACTCCGGGTGTGCAGGACGGTGGCGCCGATGGCGGTGCCGAAGGTCCGGCCGACGGCGGGGCCAGTGGCACTCCGGGCGTGCAGGACGGTGGCGCGGACGGCGGTGCCGATGGCGGCGCTGACGGTGGCGCCGACGGAGAAGCCGGAGCACGAGGCCTCTGAGCGTGGAAGCCGTCCGCACTGACGGGCAGGACCCCGGCGCCCGGAGCGGCGCCGGGGTCCTGGAGACCCGCCTGATCGACATCGGCCGCGAGCGGTTCGCCCGTGACGTCTGGGGCCGGGCCCCGCTGCTCACCCGCCGGGCGGGCGGCTTCGCCGATCTGTTCTCCGCCGACGCCGTCGACGAGCTGATCTCCCGCCGCGGGCTGCGCACGCCCTTCCTGCGCGTGGCCAAGGACGGGTCGACGTTCCCCGACTCGTCCTTCACCTCGCCCGCCGGGGTCGGCGCCACCGTTCCCGACCAGCTCGACGACACCGCGCTGTGGCGTCGGTTCGCCGACGGCGCCACGCTGGTGCTGCAGGCCCTGCACCGCACGTGGGAGCCGGTCGGGGACCTCACCGCCGCGCTGAGCAGCGAGCTCGGGCATCCGGTGCAGGCCAACGCCTACATCACCCCGCCGCAGAACCGCGGGTTCGACGACCACTACGACGTCCACGACGTCTTCGTCCTGCAGATCGAGGGGACGAAGCGCTGGGTCCTGCACGAGCCGGTGCACCCGGATCCGCTGCGGGACCAGCCCTGGACCGACCACCGCTCCGCCGTGGCCGAGGCCGCGGGAGGCGAGGCGCACCTCGACGTCGTGCTCGAGCCCGGCGACGCCCTCTACCTGCCGCGCGGCTGGCTGCACGCCGCCCAGGCGCAGGGGGCGGTCTCCATCCACCTCACGCTCGGGATCCACACCTGGACCCGCCACGGCCTGGCCGAACAGCTCGCCCTGGAGGCGTTGGCGGCGCTGGCCGAGGACCCCGCGATGCGCCGGTCCCTGCCCCTGGGCGTCGACGGGCCGGGCGGGGAGCTCGACGCCGTCCGCGAGCGCCTGGTCGCCGCGCTCGCCGAGGCCGATCCCGCCCCCCGGTTCCACCGCACCCGGCGAGGACAGGGGCGCCCGGCCCCGCTGGGGCCGCTGGCCCAGCTCGCGGCGGTCCAGGGCCTGGGCCCCGGGTCCCCCGTCCGGCTGCGCGGTGCCCTGGAGGCACGGCTGGAGGGCTCGCGCCTGAGCACGCGCGTGGGGTGGCTCGACTTCCCGGAGGCCGATCTGCCCTCCGTCTCGTGCCTGCTCGACGGCGAGGTCCACTCCGCCGGTGAGCTCGGCGTCGAGCTCGCCGAACGACTGCTGCGCGCGGGAGTCCTCGTTCCCGCCGCCCCGTGACGGCGCCGTGACTGCTGCGGAGCGCTTCTTCTGCGCCGAGGCCGCCCGGGTGCGCGGCGACCCGATGGCGGGCACGGCCCCGCGCGGCCTGGCCTGGGTCCTCATCGAGCACCGGGGCGGCTGGCCGGTCAACGGGTTCGACGGTCTCGAGCTCGAGCCGGAGACCAAGGCCCGCGTGTTCTCCGCCGCGCAGGCGGCACAGGCCCGGATCCTCCTGATCCGGCGCCACGGCCGCCGCCGGCACGAGGAGGGCCCCACCCGGTGGGCCGTGCTGCGCCACGACGGCTCCGGCGCCAGCCGTCAGCACTGGGGCACGTGGCGCCGCGACGAGGACCTGACGGAGATCGCCGCAGCGCTGGACTGCCCCGGCGAGACCGGCGGTCCGCCGGTCCTCCTGGTCTGCGCGCACAGTCAGCACGACCCCTGCTGCGCCGTGCGCGGTCGCCCCGTGGGGGAGGCCCTGAGCGAGCGCTGGCCGGAGCTGGTCTGGGAGTGCTCGCACGTCGGCGGTGACCGGTTCGCCGCCAACGTCGTCGTCGTCCCCGACGGCGTCTACTACGGAGGGCTCGACGCGGAGTCCTCCGTGACCACGGTCGAGGAGCACCTGGCCGGCCGGATCTCCGCGGAGCACCTGCGCGGGTACACCGACCTCTTCCCGCCGCAGCAGGCCGCCGTCGCCGCCGCGCTCGAACGCTTCGGCCCGGCCGGCCGGCACGACTACACGGTGGCCGAGACCCTCCGCGACGGCGACCGCTGGCGGATCCGTCTCACCGGCAGCCCGCCCCGGCCGGACCGCATCGACGTCGAACTGCAGGCCCGATCCGCCCCGCCGCACCAGCTGACCTGCCGCGGCGCGGCGACGAGCTCGGCCAGGGTCTACGACCTCACCTCGATCCGCGCGGTCTGACGGACGGGGCGAGCGAGGGCATGGCACTCTGCCCGTGCCCGTGCCCGTGCCCGTGCCCGTGCCCGTGCCCGTGCCCGTGCCCGTGCCGGTGTCAGTGCCCGTGGCCGGGGGCGGTGGCCGTGCCGGTGCCCGTGCCCGTGGCCGGAGGCGGTGGCCGTGCCGGTGCCGGTGCCGGTGCCCGTGGCCGGGGACGATGCGGACCGCGGTGTCGTGGGACGTCCCCGGTGACCGGCCTTCACCCGGCGGCGCCACCGCGCTAGGCTCGAACTCCCACCCTCGGCGACCGTTCCCGCTGATCCGCCCAGGCTCGCACCGGTGGAGCGGCCGGCACGTCGTCACCCTGTGGCCCCGCCGATGTCAGGAGATCCCGATGGCCCCCGAGTCCTTCAACGACCTGCTCACCCGCCAGGTGGGCCACGAGTTCGCCGCCTCCCACCAGTACATCGCCGTGGCGGTCTGGTTCGACGGCCAGGACCTTCCCCAGCTGGCCCGGCACTTCTACCGGCAGTCCCTGGAGGAGCGCAACCACGCCATGATGATCGTCCAGTACATCCTGGACCGGGACCTGCCCCTGACCATCCCTGCGGTCGGGGAGGTGCGCAACGACTTCGCCGACGTCCGTGAGCCCCTGGCCCTGGCGCTGTCCCAGGAGCAGGAGGTCACCGAGCAGATCAAGGCGCTGTTCGCCGCCGCCCGGGCCGAGGGGGACGCGCTGGGGGAGCAGTTCATGCTCTGGTTCCTGAAGGAGCAGGTCGAGGAGGTCGCCTCCATGACCACCCTGGTGAACGTCGCGCGCCGGGCCGAGAACCTCTTCGACCTCGAGAACTTCGTGGCCCGGGAGCACGTCGGCGACGGCGGGCACGGCCACGGCTCGGGCGCCCCGGAGGCCGCCGGCGGGGCCGTCTGAGCCGGCAGCAGCCCCCGCGCCTTGATTCCTGGGCCCTCTCCTGCCCTCCCGCTCTCCCTCTCGCTCTCCCTCTCTCCCTCGCTGATTCCTCCGCCGAACCCCCACGCCCCACTCGCCCGATGCGGCGAGTCCCCAGTCCTGTCGCGTTTCCCCACGATCGAACCTGGGGATGCGCGACAGCACTGGGGACTCGATGGCAAGGCCGCCCGGTCTTTGGGGACTCGGCGGGGGTGCTGGCCCGGAGCCTGGGGACTCGGCGGAAAGGCCGCCCGGTCTCTGGGGACTCGGCGGGAGCGCTGGTCCGGAGCGTGGGGACTCGGCGGGAGGGCGGGTCAGTCGGTGGCGCGGGTGAGGTCGGCGTCCTCGTAGCGGACCATCCTCGAGCCCGTCACCAGGCGGTGGCCCAGCCACAGGGCCAGGAACAGGGGCAGGCCGATGTAGGCCGACAGGGCCGCCACGAGGTCGATGTCCCCGATGACGGCCTGGTAGTTCTGCCCCAGGATCACCACGGCGCACAGGACCAGGGCGATCATGGGCCCGAGCGGGAAGAACTTCGCGCGGTACGGGAGGTCGGCGAGGTCGTGGCCCTGGGCGGTGTAGGCCTTGCGGAAGCGGTAGTGGCTCCAGGCGATGCCCATCCACACGATGAACCCCGCCAGCCCGGAGGCGCTGACCAGCCACACGTAGGCCGCGCCGTCGCCGATCAGGGTGGTGAGGAAGCAGGCGGCCCCCACCACGGTGGTGGCCAGCAGCGCGTTCATGGGCACGCCGCGGCGGTTGACCTTCGCCAGGAACTTCGGGGCCTTGCCGCCCTCGGCCAGCGCCCAGAGCATGCGGGTGGAGGCGTAGAGCCCCGAGTTGCCGGCCGAGAGGATCGCGGTGAGGATCACCGCGTTCATCACCGAGGCCGCCGCCAGCACCCCGGCGTTCTCGAAGACCAGGGTGAAGGGGGAGATCGAGATGTCCTCCACGCCGCTGCCCAGCAGGTAGGGGCTGGTGTAGGGGATGAGGAACCCCACGATGGTGATGGCCCCGACGTAGAAGAGCAGGATCCGCACGAACACGGTGCGGATGGCCCGGGGCACGTTCTTCTCCGGGTTCTCGGCCTCGCCGGCGGCGACGCCGACGAGCTCGGTGCCCTGGAAGGAGAAGCCGGCCACCATGAAGATCGCGAGGATCCCGGCCCCGCCCCCGACGAACGGGGCGTCCCCGGTGGTCCAGTTCTCGAAGCCGGGGGAGGAGCCTCCCAGGATGCCCACGATCATGAGCACGCCCAGGACGAGGAAGATCACGATGGTGGCGACCTTGATGAGGGAGAACCAGAACTCGCTCTCGCCGTAGGCGCGGGTGGACAGGGCGTTGAGGCCGAAGAGGATCGCCAGGAACAGCGCCGACCAGATCCAGGACGGCACGTCGGGCAGCCAGTAGCGCATGATCAGCGCGGCGGCCACGAGTTCGGCGGCCACGGTGATCGCCCAGTTGTACCAGTAGTTCCAGCCGATGGCGAAGCCGAAGGAGGGGCTGACGAAGCGGGTGGAGTACTCCTCGAAGGCGCCGGAGACCGGCAAGTAGGTGGCCATCTCGCCCAGGCTCTGCATCAGCAGGAAGACCATGAAGCCGATGGCCACGTAGGCCAGCAGCGCCCCGCCGGGGCCGGCGGTGGCGATGGTGTTGCCCGAGGCCACGAACAGGCCGGTGCCGATGGCCCCGCCCATCGCGATCATGGTCAGGTGGCGGGGCTTGAGGCTGCGGCGCAGCCGTGCGTGCGTCTCTGCGGGAGTCGGTGCTCCCGGTCTGTTCGGGGCGGTCGTCTGGGGCGGTGCGATGGTGTCCACGGGAACCTTTCCTCGGAGGTGGCGGGTCTGCACGCCGGGGGGAGGCCGGGGCGGTGTCCGACCGCCCCGGCCCGGGTCAGTCGTTGATGTAGAGCAGGCGCTTGTTGACGAACTCGTCCATGCCGAGCGGGCCGAGCTCGCGGCCGTAGCCGGAGCGCTTGACCCCGCCGAAGGGCATCCCGGCGCCCTCGGCCTCGGCGGCGTTGACGTTGGCCATGCCGCACTCCAGCTGCTCGGCGACCCGCCGGGCGCGCTCGGGGTCGGTGCTGAAGACCGCCCCGCCGAGGCCGTAGGGGGTGTCGTTGGCCAGGGTCAGCGCCTCGTCGTCGTCGGCCACCCGGTAGACCACCGCGACGGGGCCGAAGAGCTCCTGGTGGTGGGCGGCCATGCCCGGGGTGACGCCGGTGAGCACGGCCGGGGCCAGGTAGGCCCCGGGACCCTCGGCGAGGGTCCCGCCGGTGTGCAGGGTCGCCCCGGCCTCGACGGCCTCGCGGAGCCGGCCGGCCAGGTGCTCGGCGGCGGCGCGGGAGGCCATCGGGGCGTAGGTGCCGTCGGCCTCGACGGCGGGGTCGCCGGGCACCAGCGCGGCGGCCAGGCGGGTCAGCTCGGCCACGAACTCGTCGAAGATCCCGGCGGTGACGATCATGCGCTTGTTGGAGTTGCAGGCCTGGCCGGTGTTGCCCATCCGGGTCGCGAAGGCCGCGCGGGCGGAGGCGGCGACGTCGTCGGTGTCGAGCACCACGTAGGGGTCGGACCCGCCCAGCTCCAGCACGGCCTTCTTCAGGTGCCGCCCGGCGAGCGACCCGACCGCCGCCCCGGCCCGCTCGGAGCCGGTCAGGGACACGCCCTGGACGCGGGGGTCGGCGATGACGTCCTCGATCTGGGCGTGGGAGGCGAAGAGGTTCGTGTACACCCCGGCGGGCACGCCGGCGTCGTCCATCAGCTGCTGGAGGGCCACGGCCGAGCGCGGGCAGGACTCGGCGTGCTTGAGCAGGATCGTGTTGCCCAGCACGAGATTGGGGGCGGCGAAGCGGGCCACCTGGTAGTAGGGGTAGTTCCACGGCAGGATCCCCAGCAGCACCCCGACCGGGCGCTTCTGGATCACGGCCCGCCCCGACCCGTGCGGGGTGGGCAGGGCCTGGTCGGCAGTGAGGGCCGGGCCGTGCTCGGCGAAGTAGCCGAAGATCTCGGCGCAGAACTGCGCCTCCTCGCGGGCCTCGGAGACCGGCTTGCCCATCTCCTGGGTGGCGATGACGGCCAGCTCGTCGGCGCGCTCGGCGAACAGCTCCCCGACCCGGGCGGCCACGGCGGCCCGCTCCTCGATCGGACGGGAGCGCCAGTCGCGGAAGGCGGCGTCGGCGGCGGCGAGCGCCTCCTGGACCTCGGTGTCCGTGGCGGTGGGGACCTCGGTCACGAGCTGACCGGTGGCGGGGTCGATGCTGCGGTAGGCGGGCCGGTCGGTGCCGGCGCGGGCGCGCAGGGCGGAAGTGGTGGTCACGGTGGGTCTCCTTCGGGCAGGGGCGGGTGCGGGCGCGGGTCCGAGCAGGGACGGGTGCGGGCACGGGTGGGAGGCTCCTGGTGCGGAGCAGGGGAGAGCACGGGCTGCGGGTGCGCAGGCTCGCCGGACGGACGAGGGCGTGCTCGGCCGGCGGGGGCAGGGAACTGCCCCCGCCGGCACGGTGTCGCGGAGCGGGCGGGTGCCCGCCGGGATCAGCCGACCGGGGCGAGCTCGGAGCGCAGGGCGGCCAGGAACGCGTCGACGTCCTCGGCCGTGGTGTCGAAGCTGCACACCCAGCGGACCTCGCCCGTGGCGGGGTCCCAGTCGTAGAACCGGAACCGCCGGCGCAGCCGGTCCGCGAGGCCGGCGGGGAGGGTGGCGAAGACGGAGTTGACCTGGGTCTCCTGCGTGAAGGCGATGCCGCGGAGCGACCCGTCGGCGATGCCCGCCTCGATGCCGTCGCGCAGGCGCCGGGCCATCGCGTTCGCGTGGCCCGCGGTGCGCAGGTACAGGTCCCCGTCCAGGAGCGCGAGCAGCTGGGCGGAGACGAACCGCATCTTCGAGGCCAGCTGCATCTGGTTCTTCCGCAGGTAGACCAGGCCCTGGGACGCGGCCTCGTTCAGGACCACCAGGGCCTCGGCACCCAGCGCCCCGTTCTTCGTGCCGCCCAGGGAGAGCACGTCGACGCCCACGTCGGTGGTGAAGGCGCGCAGGGGCAGCCCCAGGGCGGCCGCCGCGTTCGAGAGCCGGGCCCCGTCCAGGAAGACGGACATGCTGTGGGCGTGCGCGTACTCCGTGACGGCCCGGATCTCCTCCGGCGTGTAGAGGGTGCCGAGCTCGGTGGACTGGGTGAGGTGGACGACGAGCGGCTGGGCGCGGTGCTCGTCCCCCCAGCCCCAGGCCTCCGCCGCGATCAGCTCGGGCGTGAGCTTGCCGTTCCCCGTGGGGACGGGGAGGAGCTTGATGCCGGCGGACTTCTCGGGCGCACCGCCCTCGTCGACGTGGATGTGCGCCGTGTCCGCGCAGATCACCGCGCCCCAGCGCGGGAGCATCGACTGCAGCCCGACCACGTTGGCGCCCGTGCCGTTGAACATCGGCCACACCGAGGTGCCCTCGCCGAAGTGCTGCCCGATCACGTCCTGCAGCCGTGCCGTGTACTCGTCCTCGCCGTAGGCGACCTGGTGGCCGCCGTTGGCCTCGGCCAGCGCGTCCAGCACCTCCGGGTGGACCCCGGAGTAGTTGTCCGAGGCGAATCCCCGCAGCCGGTCGTCATGGATCTTCTTCATTCAGTTCCTCACCTGTTCCTGGATCTCGATGATCGAGTCGTTGAGCTCCGGGGCCTCTGCGGCCCACAGCCCGGCGTAGGCGGCCGCGAGGCGGTCCTCCAGGCCGGCCAGGGCCTTCACCCGGAAGATCACCGCGGCGGCGCGCAGCGGCTCGCCGGCCTCGCGGGCGGCCTTCGCCCAGCCCTGCGCCACCGCCCGGGTCCACGCCTCGCTCGCGGCCTTCACGGCGGCGTAGTTGGCGCCGCCCGCCAGCGGGCGCTCGACCGCGGTCGAGGACACGATCGCCAGCCGGCCGGCCGGGGAGGCCCGCAGGTCGTCGTCGACGGCGCGGCTCAGGTGCCGCAGCGCGGTGAAGGAGGACTCCAGCGCGCGGTAGTCCTCCTCCGTCTGCCCGGCGAGCCCGCCGCCGCCGCGCCAGCCGCCGACGAGGTGGAGCAGCCCGTCGAGCGACGAGCCGCGGTCGTGCAGCCGGACGAGGAGCTCGCGCACGGCGCGCTCGTCCGCGAGGTCCAGCGTCTCCGTGTCCGCCCCCAGCGCTGCGAGGGGCGCGAGCTTGTCCGGGTGGCGCCCCGTGGCGACGACGTGTGCCCCGGCCGAGGTCAGGGCGCGCGTCGCCGCCAGACCGGACGCACTGGTGGCGCCCGCGATCAGCACGGTGCGGCCGGTCAGGTCGGTCATCGCTCAGACGTCCGTGGCGCGGATGCCGGTGGTCGAGGCGATGACGCCCTTCAGCTTCTTGTCGAGCGCCTCGAAGAACATCGACAGCGGGAACTCGTCGTCCAGCACCAGGTCCGTGTAGCCCTTGGGCGGGCCGGCCAGCACCTCGCGGGGGAGCCCCTCCGCCCACGCCGACGCGGGGTTCGGGGGCACCACGGAGGCGATCAGCTCGTACGCCTTCATCCAGTGCACGGTCTTCGGCCGGTCGATCGACTCCCAGTACAGCTGGTCGATCGCCTCGCCGAGCTCGACGACCGCGTCGGCGACCCGGTCCCAGTCGAAGCTGAGCTCGACGTCGCGCCACTGCAGGACGTGCTTGCGGTGGAGCCAGGCGAACAGCAGCTGGCCGCCCAGCCCGTCGTAGTTGCGCACCCGCGACCCGGTGAGGGCGAACCGGAAGATCCGGTCGAAGATCACCGCGTACTGCACGAGCTTCCCGTGCCGGCGGGTCTGCTCCTCGGTCCCGGTGAGCTCCTCGCCGGCCGCGCTGCGCGCCGTGAGCGCCCGCTCGATCGTGACCGACTCCCGGAACGCGGTCAGGTCGCAGCGCAGCTCCTCCAGGGAGTACAGGAAGAACGGCATCCGCTGCTTGATCATGAAGGGGTCGAACGGCAGGTCCCCGCGCATGTGCGTGCGGTCGTGGATGATGTCCCACATCACGAACGTCTTCTCGGCGAGGTCCTGGTCGGCGAGCAGCGCCGCGGCGTCCTCGGGCAGGTCCAGCCTGGTGATGCCGGCGGCCGCGGTGACCACGCGGCGGTACCGCGCCGCCTCGCGGTCCTGGAAGATCGCGCCCCAGGTGAAGGCCGGGATCTCCCGCACGGCGACCGTCTCGGGGAACAGCACCGCCGAGTTCGAGTCGTAGCCCGGGGTGAAGTCGATCAGCCGCAGGGACACGAACGCCTTGTTGCCGTAGTCCCCGGCCTCGAGCTCGGCGATGAACTCCGGCCAGATCGCCTCCACGAGCAGGGCCTCGACGTGCCGGTTCGCCGAGCCGTTCTGGGTGTACATCGGGAACACGACGAGGTGCCGGATGCCGTCGACGCGGTGGCGCTGCGGGTGGAACTCGACGAGGGAGTCGAGGAAGTCCGGCTCCCCGAAGCCGCCGTCCGCCCAGCGCGCGAAGTCGCCGGGCAGCGCCGCCAGGTACGCCGCGTCGTGCGGGAACAGCGGGGCGAGCTCGGCGATCGACTCCACGATCACCCCGACCTGTTCGCGCGCCGCTGCGTGGTCGGCGGGATCGGGGACGGACCCGTCCTTGACCTGCAGGGCCTGCAGGGCGGTGGCCGCCGACCTCAGCCGGAGCCAGGCGGGGCTCGACTCCACGGTGCGGGCGTCCTCGACGACCTCAGGCTCGCCGATGATGGCCTGAACCGCCTGCAGAGACGTGGACATTGAAACCCTCCTGTCGTGAAGTCAACGGAAATTTTCCGGTGATGCCGGTCACACACAGGAATATTCACATGAGGTCAGGGGGGTGTCAACACCCACGGCACGATCGGCTGATAGCGTTCGGCCCATGGACGACCCCATGGACGTGCGACTGGCCACCGAGGTCTCCCACGACCCGCGCGCCACCCTGGCCCAGCTGTCCGAACGCGTGGGCCTCTCGGTCTCGGCCGTGCAGGCGCGCCTGCGCAAGCTCGAGAGCAGCGGCGTGATCACCGGCTACCAGGCGATCCTCGACCCCGAGGCCATCGGCAAACCGCTCGCGGCCTTCATCGAGCTCACCCCGCTCGACCCGCGTCAGCCCGACAATGCCCCCGAGCTCCTGCAGTCCATCACGGCGATCGAGGCCTGCCACTCGGTGGCCGGGGACTCCTCCTACATGCTGTTCGTCCGGGTGGCCTCGCCGAAGGCCCTCGAGGCCCTCGTCAACGAGGTGCGCCAGGTGGCCTCCGTCAGCACCCGCACCACCGTGGTGCTGCAGACGTTCTACGAGCACCGGCCGATGCTCCCCGCCGCGGGGTCCTGAGCACCGACCCCGGTCGGTTCAGTGGAACCGCCGGCTGGGCCGGAACCGCCGGCTCAGAGGAAACGCCACAGCGGCCGCAGGACCACCTCCGCGAAGCGGGCCGCGGGGTGGCGGCGGTCCCACTCCTCGGCCGTGAGCTCCCGGCAGTTCTCGCTGTCGGCGGCGAAGATGCGCTCCATGTCCGCGGCGAAGGCCTCGTCGTGGATCTCGAGGGTGGTCTCGTAGTTGAAGCCCAGGCTCAGGCGGTCGATGTTGGCGGTGCCCACCAGCGACCACTGCCCGTCGATGGTGACCGTCTTGGCGTGGATCATCGCGTTGCGGTAGAGCAGCAGCGTGATGTCCTCCTCGAGCAGCGCCGAGTAGAAGCCGCGGGCCAGCCAGTCGGCGATGACGTGGTTGGAGTTCTCCGGGATGATGACCCGCACGTCCACGCCGCGGTGGGAGGCCTCGACCAGCGCCTCGAGGATCTGCTGGTCGGGGATGAAGTAGGCAGTGGTGAGGTGGATGTGGTGCGTCGCGCGGTGGATCGCGTCCAGGTAGACGCTGCGGATCGGGTACACCAGGCTCGCCGGGATGTTGTTGACCGCGTGCACGCGCGAGTCCCACTCGCCGGGGCTCAGGTGCGGCAGCCGGTCCGGGCGGTGGGCGGAGGAGTGGTTCCACACGGCGGCGAAGGAGTGGCTCAGCTCGAAGGTGGCGGGCCCGGTCAGGCGCACGTGGGTGTCGCGCCACTCGGTGGCGTACAGGGCGCCGATGTTGTAGCCGCCCACGAACCCGACCTCGTCGTCGACCACGAGGAGCTTGCGGTGCGTCAGCCCGGACGCCTGCACCGGGGTCAGCAGCCGGCGCAGGTGCACCGCGGGGAAGCGGTGGACGTGCACGTCCGGGTGGAACGCGTAGAAGGACCGGGGCACCACGAGGTTCCCGAAGCCGTCGTAGATCACGTAGACCTCGACCCCGCGCTCGGCGGCCTCGTTGAGGGCGTCGCGGAAGGCGGTGCCGACCTCGTCGTCCTTCCAGAGGTAGGTCTCCAGCAGGATGCGCTCCTCGGCGCCGCGGATCGCGGCGAGCATGTCCCGGTAGAGGTCCTCGCCGTAGGTGTAGGCCGTGGTGCCGGTGCCGGCCACCTCGCCCTCGAAGGTCCCCGGCCGGGGGAAGCCGCTGCGCCGCACGCGCTGCCGGCGCTTGACCGCGTCCGTGCCGACCAGGGTGACGACGACGGCGGCCTGCACCGCGGCGAAGCCGGCCGCCGAGCGCAGGGCGAGCTTGCGGAGGAGGTGCGGGTCCGCTGCGGGGAAGAGGCTCATCCGCGAAGCCTATCCACCGGCCCCGGGCGCTCGCCGGAGCGGCCCGCCGCGCTCGGCGACGGGCCGCCCCGGGACCGGGTGCCCGCGCTCAGGCGGACGCGAGCGCGGGGTCGGTGTGCTCGAGGCCGTGGGCCTCGCTCACCGAGCGGTGGGTGACCCGCCCCGCGTGGACGTTGAGCCCGGCGGCCAGGGCCGGGTCGGTGGCCAGCGCGGCCTCGGCGCCCCGGTCGGCGAGGGCCACGGCGTGGCGGAGGGTGACGTTGGTCAGCGCGTAGGTGGAGGTGGACGGCACAGCCCCGGGCATGTTGGCCACGCAGTAGAAGACCGTGTCGTGGACGCGGAAGGTCGGGTCCTCGTGAGTGGTGGGGCGGGAGTCGGCGAAGCACCCGCCCTGGTCCACGGCGATGTCCACCAGCACGCTGCCGGGCTTCATGGCCGCGACCATCTCGTTGGTGACCAGCTTCGGGGCCCTCGCCCCGGGAACGAGCACGGAGCCGACGACGAGGTCGGCCTCGGTCACGGCGCGCTCGACCTCCAGGGCGTTGGAGGCGATGGTCGTGAGGCGCCCGGCGTACCGGTCGTCGAGCTGGCGCAGGCGGTCGACGTTGATGTCGAGGATGCTCACGTCCGCGCCCAGGCCCACGGCCATGGCGGCGGCGTTGGTGCCGGCCACCCCGGCCCCCAGCACGGTGACTTTGGCCGGGCGCACCCCGGGCACTCCGCCCAGCAGCACGCCCTTGCCGCCGGCCGGGGCGGTCAGGGCCGCGGCCCCGGCCTGGACGGCCAGCCGCCCGGCGACCTCGCTCATCGGGGCCAGCAGCGGCAGGCGCCGGTCCGGGGTCTGGACCGTCTCGTAGGCGATCGCGGTGACCCCGGCCTCCAGCAGGGCGGTGGTCAGCTCGGGCTCGGCGGCCAGGTGCAGGTAGGCGAAGAGCACCAGGCCCTCGCGGAAGCGGTGGTACTCGGAGGCCACCGGCTCCTTGACCTTCAGGACCATGTCGGCCCGCGCCCACAGCTCGTCGGCGTCGGCGACGATCTGCGCGCCGGCGGCGGTGTAGGCGTCGTCGTCGATCCCGGACCCGAGGCCCGCCCCGGCCTCGACGAGGACCTCGTGGCCGTGGGCCACCAGCTCGTGCACGCCCGGGGCGGTGATGGCCACCCGGTACTCGTTGGTCTTCACTTCGCGGGGAACGGAGACGATCATGACGGTGCCTTCCGAAGAAACGGTGGTGCGGTGAGAAAAAACTACGATTTCTTCCCCTTCAGCGCACTAGAATCGAAGGTCCTTCGGCAGGTCAGACAGAACTGGCAGAATGGAGCGTCATGTGACGTACCCCACACCGCGCGCACCGCAGGATCTGCGGCCCGCCCACCAGCTCGACGACCTCGACCTCCGGCTGCTCGGCCTGCTGCGCGAGAACGCCCGCGCCACCAACCAGGCCCTCAGCGAGGCCCTCGGGGTGGCGCCGTCCACGTGCCTGGCCCGGATGAAGGCGCTGCAGCGGGCCGGGGTGATCCGCCGGTTCACCGTGGAGGTCGAGCCCAAGGCCCTGGGCCAGACCATCGAGGCGCTCATCAGCGTGCGGCTGCGCCCCGGCGCCCGGCAGCAGATGGCCGCCTTCGGGGAGTCACTGAAGACGGTCCCCGAGGTCTCGCAGTACTTCTTCCTGGGCGGGGTGGACGACTTCCTGATCCACGTCCGGGTGCGGGACACCGAGCACATCCGCCAGTTCGTGATCGAGCACCTGTCCTCGAACCCGGTCGTGGCCGCCACGCAGACCAGTCTCGTGTTCGAGCACGTGCCCGGCCCGCAGGGGCTGTGAGCGGACGGGCCCGCCGTCGTCGTGCCGTCGGCGCTGTTCCGTCAGGGGGGCTCCGTCAGCTCGTCGTCCCGTCGGCGCCGCTCCCGGCGGTCTCCTCGAGGACGTCCTCGGCGCTCTCGCCCGTGACGTCCTCGGCGGCGGGGTCCTCCAGCGCCGCGCCGCCGAGCGGATCGCGGTGCCAGGCCGCCAGCTCCCACCCGCCGCCGGCGCGGTGCTCGAGCACGGCCGCGCCGGTGTTCATGATCTCCAGCTCCGCCGCCTCGGCGGCGTCGATCCCGGCGCGCAGGGCGGTCCAGACGCGGATCGCCGCCCCGTGGCTGAACACGGCGGCCGTGTCCGCGGGGTCGTGGTCCTGCACGATCCGCTGCAGGGCGGCCTCGTAGCGGCCGAGGAACTCGTGGCCGTCCGGGCCGCCGGGCATGGGCTGCTCCAGGTCGCCGTGAACCCACGCCAGCAGGCAGGAGATGTAGGCCCGGCGGGCGTCAGGGTCCCCGCGCATCTCCAGCTCCCCGGCCGGGATCTCCTCCAGGCCGGCCCGGACCTGCACCACCAGCCCGCGGGCCTCGGCCAGCGGCGCGGCCGTGTGCTGCGTCCGCACCAGCTGCGAGGCGTGGACGCCGCTGATCCGCTCGTGGCCGAGAGCGGCCGGCACCGCGCGGGCCTGGGCCCGCCCCAGGCTCGTCAGCTGGGCGCCGGGCACCGCCGTGTCGAGCTCTCCCGAGACGTTGCAGGGGGTCTGGCCGTGGCGGATCAGCAGCAAGCGCATGCCTCCCAGCCTAGGGCTGCCCCCCTGCGTCCGGGCGGCGGCGGTCCGCCGATCCGCCGGGCCGGGCGGCAGCT
This sequence comes from Kocuria sp. CH-021, assembly GCF_049716185.1. Classification (NCBI taxonomy): domain Bacteria; kingdom Bacillati; phylum Actinomycetota; class Actinomycetes; order Micrococcales; family Micrococcaceae; genus Kocuria; species Kocuria sp. CH-021. Next base: position 151,897 of record NZ_JBNAFK010000010.1, read on the forward strand.
CAGCCCGTGGTGAGCAGGACCTTGATGGCCCGGCGCTCGTCCATCGCCCGGTAGGCCTCGGCGGCCTCCTCCAGCGGCAGGGTGAGGTCGAAGACCTTGCCGGGGTCGATCTCCCGGTCCCAGATCAGCCGGATCAGCTCGGGCAGGAACCGGCGCACCGGGGCGGGCCCGCCGTGCAGGTGCACCCCGGAGAAGAACAGCTCCTGGCCGGGCAGCGAGACGTCGTGGGACACGCCCACGTAGCCGACGTGGCCGCCGGGGCGGGTGGAGCGGATGGCCTGCAGCATCGACTCCTGGGTGCCCACGGCCTCGATGACGGAGTGCGCCCCGAGCCCGCCGGTGAGCTCCTTGATCCGCGCGACGCCCTCGTCGCCGCGCTCCTCGACGATGTCGGTGGCGCCGAACTCGCGGGCCAGGGCCTGCCGGTCCGCGTGGCGGGACATCGCGATGATCCGCTCCGCACCCAGCTGCTTCGCGGCCAGCACGCCGAGCAGTCCGACCGCGCCGTCGCCCACGACGGCCACGGTCTTGCCGGGACCGACCTCCGCGGCCACGGCGGCGAACCAGCCGGTGCCCAGCACGTCCGAGGCCGCCAGCAGGGACGGGATCAGCTCCGGGTCGGGCTGTCCCGGGGTGGCCACCAGGGTGCCGTCGGCCAGCGGGACCCGCACGTACTGGGACTGCGCGCCGGTGGCCGCCCCGGGCTGCCGGTTCACGCAGTGGGTCTGGTAGCCGGACCGGCAGATCTCGCAGGTGTTGTCGGAGGCGAAGAAGGAGCCGACCACGAAGTCGCCGACCGCGATGTCCTGCACCTGGTCCCCGACCTCCTCCGCGGTGCCGACGTACTCGTGGCCCATCGGGGCGGGGCCGTCGACGTCCTCGAGGCCCCGGTAGGGCCACAGGTCGGAGCCGCAGACACAGGCGGCGGCGACCTTCAGGATCGCGTCGGTGGGCTCGACGACCGCCGGGCGCTCGCGGTCCTCGACACGGACGTCTCCGGGGGTGTGCAGCAGGACTCCACGCATGACGGGTTCTCCTTCGGGGTCGGTGCTCCGGCCCGGGGCGGGACGGACGACGGCGGGGCGCACGCCGGGCACGGTGCCCAGTCAACCCCGAGGTCGGGTGGTCCGGGAAGCCCCGCCGGAACGCCCTCCCGGTGAGCCGCGGGCCGGCTGGTGCCCGTCGTCCGGACCCCGGGCTCCGATCCGGGAACGCCGGGTGGGCGCCGCGCGGGCCCCGCAGGGGCGAGGATGGTGCCCATGACCCGTCCTCCGCGCCGCCCGATCCCTTCGACCGACCGGGCCGGGGCGCGCCCTCCGGACCCGCGCCGGCTGCCCCGGCGGCTCGTGCAGCTCTACGCCGGGCTGGTGCTCTACGGCATCACCATGGGGATGCTCGTGCGCTCCGAGCTCGGCGTGGTCCCCTGGGACGTGCTCCACCAGGGTCTGTCCCGGCAGTTCGGGGTGAGCATGGGCACGGTCGTCATCGTGGTCAGCGTGCTGCTCCTCCTGCTGTGGATCCCGCTGCGCGAACGGCCCGGGATCGGCACCCTCAGCAACGCGGTGGTGGTCGGCCTGGTGCTCGACGCGACCCTGCTGGTGCTGCCGCCGGTCGAGGCGATGTGGCTGCGGGTGCTGCTCGTGCTCGCCGGCGTGGTCCTCAACGCCGTGGCGACCGCCGCGTACATCGGGGTGCACCTCGGCCCCGGTCCACGGGACGGGCTGATGACCGGCCTGGTGCGGCGCACCGGGGGCTCCGTGCGTGTGGTGCGCACCTCGATCGAGGCGGTCGTGGTGCTGATCGGCTGGCTGCTCGGCGGCACCGTGGGGCTGGGCACGGTGCTCTACGCGCTGGCCATCGGCCCGCTGGTCCAGGTCCTGCTGCCCCGGCTGAGCGTCCGGCTGCCCCGCTGACGCCGCCGCCCGCCGCGGAGGTGCCGGAATCCGTCATCGGCCCCGGGCAGACGTTGTGCCCGAGGCCATCTCCCGGGTCCGGGCGGGGCCGGTGAGCACCCTCCCGCGGACGGCCCGCACCGGCAGGTACGGCTCCCGCCACGTACGGCTGTCACTGGAGCGGGCACGGTGGTCCCCGAGCAGCAGCAGGCGGCCCGCCGGGACCCGGAAGACACCGCACGGGCCCCCGGGGTGCACCACATAGGGCTCGGCCACGGGGCGGCCGTCGACACGGATCCGGCCGCCCGGCTCGATCACCACCTGCTCGCCCGGCAGGCCGAGGATCCGCTTGACGACCGTCCGGCCCAGCTCCGGCGAGTCGACGACGACGACGACGTCGCCGCGCCGGATCCGTCCGCGCCGCCACACGCGCCGGGTCAGCAGGCGCCCGCCCGGCAGCAGGGTAGGGGCCATGGACCCGGAGTCGACCTGCGTCACGAAGACCAGCCAGCGGCGGACGGCCAGGCCGACCAGGACGGCGGCCAGGGCCACCGTCGACACCGTCACCAGCTGCTGTCCCACGGGTCCGTCCCCGGCTCGGGGTCAGTGCCGGTGCGCGGTGTGCGCGTGGTGGTCCTCGTGCTCCTCGCCCTCGGCCAGTTTGAAGAAGCGGACGTAGGCCTCGACGTAGGCCCGTCCGGCCTCGAGGTCGTCCACGTCGTAGGTCTTGCGCGCCAGCACCGCCGCCAGGCGCTGCTCCAGCTCCGGGACCTGTTCCTCGGGCACCAGGCCCGCGAGGGGTTCCAGCGTGCCGGTGTAGACGCAGCGGTCCGCGGCGACCACCTTCTCGGCGAGGGGCGCTCCCGAGGGCTTGAGGCCGGTGTACGGGGCGCCCTCACCGGCGCGGTGGGTGCGCACGAGGTTCTCCAGGAACCAGCGGTCGGCCACCTCCCGGGCCTCCTCGCCCTGCGCCCGCGCCGTCCGGGCCAGGTCGAAGATCTCCCGCAGCTCGTTCTCCTGCTCGGGGCCGACCCACTTCAGGGCGTGGCCGGGACGGCCCGTCTCCAGGGCCCGCATCCCGTCCTGGACGGCGGGCCCGTCCATCGTGTCGCAGTGGGCCGAGGCACGCACCGGGCGCAGGACCACCACCGACAGGGCCAGCAAGCAGGCCCCGAGAACCATCAGCACGGTCGTCACGGTTCGTCTCCTTCGTGGGCGGCTCCCGCACGGGCGGGGGCCGCAGGTGGGCAGTACGGCGCCGATCGCCGGGCTCGCACCGCGGACCCGACCGCCCGCCCGGGTCGGCACTGCCAGTGTGCGCCGGTCCGTCCCGTGCTGCCCATCACCGCCGGCAGTGTGACTCCGGCACCGCGCCCGGCGTGGTGCTCCCGGCCGCCGTCCTCCTGGGTGCGCTCACTCCTCCGGGCGCGATCCCGACCTCCCCGACCTCCCCGCGCTTCCCGGCGTCGACCGGCAACGTCCGGAGCGCCACGAGGGCTCGGAGTCTCAGAGCAGGGGCTCGGTGGAGTCCCCGCTGTCGGTGCTGCGCAGGACGCGGGTGCCGGCCACCAGCAGCACCTCGACCTCGCCGTCCGCGGTGGTGCCGGCGCCCAGCGCGGTGATCTCCCCGACCGGCTCCGCGCCGGCGGTCCAGGTCCGCCCGGCGTCACGGCTGGTCAGCAGGCGCCCGTCGACCCCGGCGCCCACGACCGTCCGGTCGTCGGCCCAGGCCACCAGGGACATCAGCTGCGGTGTGTTCAGGGTCTCCCAGGTGGTGCCGTCGTCCTCGGAGCGCAGCACGCCGTCCTCGGTGGTGGCCAGGACGGTCCCGGCGCCCGGGGCGACCGCCAGCGCGGCAGGGGCGGAGGGGATATCGTGGGGCTCCCAGGAGCGCCCGTCGGCGCTCGCCCACAGCTGTCCGTCGAAGCCGAGCACCCTGTCCCGACCCGCGGCCAGGGCGTGGAAGTCCGACTCCCCGCCGCGGGAGAGCACCTCCCAGGTCTCGCCCCGGTCGGTGGACTCGATCAGTCCCACCGGCTCGGGCAGGTCCGTCCCCGTCCCGGGGTGGCCCGAGGCCAGATAGCGGCCGTCGGGGGCCACGGTGAAGCCCATCAGGTCCACGACCGGTCCCACCCGGGTCAGCTCCCGGTCCTGCAGGCGGAACAGGCCCTCGTGGGTGGCCAGCAGGACCGTCCCCGCGCCGGCGTCGCGCGTGATGGCGTGCACGTGGGTGATCGCGGTCCCGGCGCTGCCACCGGCGTCGTCGTCGGAGGAGGAGGCCGGGGGCTCCGCCTGGGGCGCGCACGCCGCCAGGGCGCCGGAGCCGAGCAGGCCGAGGCCGCCGATGAGCAGGGATCTGCGAGTCAGGGGGTCCATGCGTCCTTTCCGGCCCGCACCGCACCGCGCCGCGAGGCCACCCACCATTCTCGACCGGCCGGTGCGGGACCCCGTGGCGGTCTCCGTGAAGGTTTGACGAAGATTCCGCCCCTGCCCGCCCCCGGGAGCCGCCGGGCCCCGGGGGAGGGGGACACTGAAGTCATGAATCCTGGCACTGACGCAGCGGCCGGGCGGGTGCTGGTGGTCGACGACGAGAAGCCCCTGGCCCGGATGGTCGCCACCTACCTGGACCGCGCGGGCTACGAGGTCGCCACCGTCCACACCGGGCCCGAGGCCGTGGAGGCCGCCCGTGGCCAGGGGCCGGACGTGGTGGTGCTGGATCTGGGGCTGCCGGGGCTGGACGGCATCGAGGTGTGCCGCAGGATCCGGGGCTTCTCCGAGTGCTACGTGCTGATGCTCACCGCGCGCGGGGACGAGGAGGACAAGCTGGCCGGGCTGGCGGCCGGCGCCGACGACTACATCACCAAGCCCTTCAGCGTGCGCGAGCTCGTCGCGCGGGTGGCCGCGGTGCTGCGCCGTCCCCGCACCACCGTGGCCCCGGTCGAGCCGGCCCGGGTGTTCGGGGAGCTGACCGTCGACCTCGCGGCCCACGAGGCGCGGGTGGGCGGGGAACCGGTGGCGCTGACCCGCACCGAGTTCGAGCTGCTGGCCGCCCTGACGGACCGGCCGCACGAGGCGCTGAGCCGCCGCCGGCTCATCGACGTCGTGTGGGGCCCCGCCTGGGTGGGCGACGAGCGGATCGTGGACGTGCACATCGGGCACCTGCGCCGGAAGCTCGGGGAGGACCAGGCCGCCTTCGTGGACACCGTGCGCGGGGTCGGCTACCGGATGGTGGCCCGATGACCCGGCGGCGACGCCCCCGCGGCCTGGCCTCCCGGTTCTTCCTGGCCCAGGCCATCGTGGTGGCCGCGAGCATCCTCGCCGCCGTGGTGGTCGCGTCCCTGGCCGGCCCGCCGATCTTCCACGAGCACCTGGTCATCGCCGGGCACGCCGCGGACTCCCCGGAGCTGCTGCACGTGGAACGGGCCTACCGCGACGCCAGCGTCATCACCCTGGGCGTGGCCCTGGGCACCGCCCTGGTCTGCGCCGCGGCGGTGACCTGGCTCTTCACCCGCCGGCTCCGGCGGCCCCTCTCCGCCCTCACCGAGGCGGCCCGGGGGGTGGCCCGCGGCCGCTACGACAGCCGGGTCCCGGCCCTCGCCGCCGGCGCCGAGGTGGACGCGGTGGCGGCCTCGTTCAACGCCATGGCCGAGCGCCTGGAGCGCACCGAGGAGCTGCGGCGGCGGATGCTCTCGGACCTGGCCCACGAGATGCGCACCCCGATCTCGGTGCTCACCGTCTACTGCGAGGCGCTCCAGGACGGGGTGGCGCACTGGGACGAGAGCACCGGTGAGCTCGTCGCCGACCAGCTCGGGCGCCTCACGCGCCTGGTCGAGGACATCCACGACGTGTCCCGGGCCGAGGAGGGCCGGATCGACCTGGACCGCACCGAGCTGCCGGCCGGCGAGCTGGCCCGCTCCGCCGCGGAGGCCCAGCGCGAGGCCTACGCCGCCAAGGGCGTGCGGCTCGTCCTGGACCTCGACGACGACGCCGGGGTGGTGGAGGTGGACCGCCAGCGGATGGGCCAGGTGCTGGGCAACCTGCTCACCAACGCCCTGCGCCACACCCCGCCCGGCGGGCAGGTGGTCCTCGGCGTCTCCCGGCGGGGTCCGGGGCGGGTGGCCGTCCGCGTCGCCGACACCGGCGACGGCATCGCCGCCGAGAACCTGTCCCGGGTGTTCGAGCGCTTCTGGCGCGGCGACAGCGCCCGGGACCGCGACAGCGGCGGCTCCGGGATCGGCCTGACCATCGCCCGGGCCCTGGTCGAGGCCCACGGCGGGACGCTGACCGTCACGTCCCCCGGGCCCGGCGCCGGGGCGGTCTTCACCGTGGAGCTGCCCACCCGTCAGCGCGTGCGTCCGTCGCCGGTGGAGGCCGCCCGATGACCCCCTTGATCTATACCCCCTAGGGGTATATACCTGGGAGAGGTCGGGGCCATGTCCGTCCCCGTCGCACCGCACGATCCGACCGAAGGAGTTCCAGATGACCCCCGAGACCCGTACGCCACTGCCGATGGTCTCCACCGGCTGCGCCTGCTGCGCCCCGGCCCCGGCGTCCGAGCAGGCCGTTCCCGCGGCCGACGCGGCGTCCCCCGCGGCCGGCGCGACCGCGAGCTACCCGGTGGAGGGCATGACCTGCGGCCACTGCGCCCGGAGCGTCACCGAGGAGATCACCGCCCTCGAGGGCGTGACCGAGGTGCACGTCGACCTGGCGGCCGGCGGCGTCTCCACCGTGACCGTGCGCGGCACGGTCGCCCCCGAGGCCGTGCGGACCGCCGTCGAGGAGGCCGGCTACACCGTGGTCACGGCCTGACGAACGGCACCACCGCACCGACCAGCCACCAGCCCTCGCAGAAGGACGATCATGCGCTCCCCGCACCACGGCCGCGGCCACCCCACCGCCCCGGAACAACCGCACGCCGGGCTCGGCACGGGCCGGCCCGCGGACTCCGACGGCCACGAACAGCACGCCGACGCCGACACCCACGGGCAGGCCATGCCGCACGAGCACGCCCACTCGGCGGTCGACGAGGACCACCAGGTCCACCAGCACGGGGAGCACGCGGGGCACTCCACGGCGATGTTCAAGAACAAGTTCTGGCTCTCGCTCGTGCTCTCGCTGCCGGTGGTGTTCTTCAGCCCGATGGTCGGACACCTGCTGGGCTACCGCATCCCCGAGTTCCCGGGCTCCACCTGGATCCCTCCCGTGCTGGGCACCGTCATCTTCGTCTACGGGGGCATGCCCTTCCTCAAGGGCGGCGTGACCGAGCTGAGGTCCCGGCAGCCGGGGATGATGCTGCTGATCGCCATGGCCATCACGGTCGCGTTCGTCGCCTCCTGGGTCACCACGCTGGGCATCGGCGGGTTCGACCTCGACTTCTGGTGGGAGCTGGCCCTGCTGGTGGTGATCATGCTGCTGGGCCACTGGATGGAGATGCGCGCCCTGGGCGCGGCCTCCTCCGCCCTGGACGCCCTGGCGGAGCTGCTGCCCGACGAGGCCGAGAAGGTCGTCGACGGGGACACCGTCACGGTGCCCGTGGCCGAGCTGGCGGTGAGCGACGTCGTGCTCGTGCGCTCCGGGGCCCGCGTCCCGGCGGACGGGACGATCACCGGCGGGACCGCCGAGTTCGACGAGTCGATGATCACCGGTGAGTCCCAGGCGGTCCCCCGGGGCCCCGGCGACACCGTGGTGGCCGGCACCGTGGCCACCGACAACACCGTCAGGGTCCGGGTCGAGGCCGTCGGGGCCGACACCGCCCTGGCCGGTATCCAGCGGATGGTCGCCGCCGCCCAGGAGTCCTCCTCCCGCGCCCAGGCCCTGGCCGACCGCGCCGCCGCGTGGCTGTTCTGGTTCGCCCTGACCGCCGGCGTCCTCACCGCCGTCGCCTGGGCGCTGCTCGGCAGCCCGGACGACGCCGTCGTCCGCACCGTCACCGTGCTGGTCATCGCCTGCCCGCACGCCCTAGGCCTGGCCATCCCGCTGGTCATCGCGATCTCCACCGAGCGCGCCGCCCGCTCCGGCGTCCTGATCAAGAACCGGATGGCCCTGGAGCGGATGCGCACCATCGACGTGGTGCTCTTCGACAAGACCGGCACCCTCACCGAGGGCGCGCACGCCGTCACCGGGACGGCCCCCGTCCCCGGGACCTCCGAGGGCGAACTGCTCGCCTGGGCGGCGGCCGCCGAGTCCGACAGCGAGCACCCCGTGGCGCGCGCCATCGTCACCGCCGCCGGCGCGCACCCCGAGGCGTCCCGGCTGGGGCTGCGCGGCACCGGGTTCACGGCCGCGACCGGCCGCGGGGTGACGGCCGTCGTCGAAGGCACCGAGGTCGTCGTGGGCGGCCCCAACATGCTCCGCGAGCGCGGGCTGTCCACGCCGGCGGCGATCGACGCGACCACCCTCGAGTGGGTCGAGCGCGGCGCCGGGGTGCTCCACGTGCTGCGCGAGGGGCAGGTCATCGGCGCCCTGGCCCTCGAGGACCGGGTCCGCCCCGAGTCCCGCGCCGCCGTGGCCGCCCTCCAGGAGCGCGGGGTGAAGGTCGCCCTCATCACCGGCGACGCCCGTCAGGTCGCCGAGGCCGTGGGCGCCGATCTGGGCATCGACGAGGTCTTCGCCGAGGTCCTGCCCCAGGACAAGGACAGCAAGGTCACCGAGCTCCAGTCCCGCGGGATGACGGTGGCCATGGTCGGCGACGGCGTCAACGACGCCCCCGCCCTGGCCCGCGCCGAGGTCGGCATCGCCATCGGCGCCGGCACCGACGTGGCCATGGAGTCGGCCGGGGTGGTCCTGGCCGGCAACGACCCCCGCGCCGTGCTGTCGATGATCGACCTGTCCCGGGCCAGCTACCGGAAGATGGTCCAGAACCTGGTCTGGGCCACCGGCTACAACGTCGTCGCCGTGCCCCTGGCCGCCGGGGTCCTGGCACCGATCGGGATCGTGCTGTCCCCGGCCGTCGGAGCGGTGCTGATGTCGGTCTCCACCATCGTGGTGGCCCTCAACGCCCAGCTGCTGCGCCGCCTCGACCTCGATCCGGCCCGGCTGGCCGCCGTCAGCGCCGAGGACCACCGCAGCACCGGGCGGCCGGCCGCCGTCCCCGCCCCCTGATCCACCTGTTCCCACCCCTCGAGAAGAAGAAGGACATCCTGTGAAGCGCTCCACCACTCTCAGCACCCTCGCCCTGGCCTCGGCCCTCGCCCTGGCCGGCTGCGGCTCCGCCGGCGAGGAGGACCCCGCGGCGGACTCCGGGACGAGCGCCGAGGCGACCGCCTCCGCCGCGACGGGGACCGCGAGCACCCCCTCGGCCTCCGCCTCGGACTCCCCGTCCGGCTCTGCCGCCGGGATCGCGGCCGAGCACAACGACGCGGACGTGATGTTCGCCCAGATGATGCTCCCGCACCACGAGCAGGCGGTGCAGATGAGCGAGATCCTGCTCGGCAAGGACCTGGTGCCCGAGGACGTCCGCGACCTCGCCGAGCGGGTCAGGGACACCCAGGCGCCCGAGATGGAGCAGATGCGCGCCATGCTCGCCGCCTGGGACGCCCCCACCACCCCGGAGGACCCGGCCACCGCGCACGGCGGTCACGGCTCCGGCATGGTCGACGACCAGGGCATGAACTGGCTCCGGGAGGCCGAGGAGGGTCCCGCGGCCGCCCGGCTGTACCTGGAGCAGATGACCCAGCACCACGAAGGGGCGATCGAGATGGCCCGGGACCAGGTCCAGGACGGATCGAACCCGCAGGCCGTGGAGCTGGCGCAGGAGATCGTCCGGGCGCAGGAGACGGAGATCGCCGAGATGGAGCGGATGCTCCAGGAGCTGCCGGAGGGTTCCTGACCACCCCGGCGCCCGGCGTCGTCGCACTCGTGCGGCGGCCGGTGGGAAGCACAGAACCGATCGACGAAGGAGGACCGTGATGATGTGGGGCGACGGAATGGGAGGGGGCATGGGCTGGATGTGGCTGTTCTGGCTCCTGCTGATCCTGGGCACGGTGGTGCTGGTGGTCGTGCTCGTCAAGGCGCTCACCGGCGGCTCGGGCGGCGGGACGCGGCAGGGCGGTTCCGCCCCGCCGCCGACGGGCGCGGGACCGCGCCGGTCCCGGGAGATCCTCGAGGAGCGCTACGCCCGCGGGGAGATCAGCACCGAGGAGTACCGGGAGCGGCTGCGGACCCTGGAGGAGGGCGACCGGTGAGTCCGCTGACGCGCCGGCAGCTGCTGGCCCTCGGCGCGGCCGGGGCCGGCGCCGCGGCCGTGGGCGGGGCCGGGCTGTGGTGGACCAGCGGCGGCGGCGAGGCCCTCGGCGGCGGCCGGGAACTGGTGCAGCCCGAGGTGCTGGCCGGCCGGGACGGCGTCCTGGACCTCGCCCTGGAGGCCGCCCCCGCCCGGGTGCGGATCGGGGCGCGGGAGGCGCACGTGCAGGCGTTCAACGGCTCGCTGCCCGGGCCCACCCTGCGGGTCCGGCCCGGGGACACGGTCCGGGTGGCGATGACCAACGGCCTCGATGCCCCGACGAACCTGCACGTGCACGGGCTGCACGTGTCCCCGGAGGACAACGGGGACAACCCGTTCGTGAGCATCGGACCGGGGGAGTCCTTCGACTACGAGTTCGTCCTGCCGGAGGACCATCCGCCGGGCACCTACTGGTACCACCCGCACCGGCACGGGCACGTGGCCGACCAGCTGGCGGCGGGCCTCTACGGGGCCATCGTCGTCGAGGACCCCGACCCCGTCCCGGTGGCCCGCGAGCGCGTGCTGGTGGTCTCCGACATCACCCTGGACGGCTCCGGCAACCTGGCCGAGGTCTCCCCGCCCGAGCAGATGATGGGCCGGGAGGGCGAGACGGTGCTGGTCAACGGCCAGGTCCGTCCCGAGGCCACCGCCGCCCCCGGGGAGCGGGAGCTGTGGCGGGTCGTCAACGCCTGCCCGTCCCGGTACCTGCGCCTGACCCTCGACGGCCAGACCGTGCGGCTGCTCGGCCGCGACGTCGGCCGCCTGCCCGAGCCGGTCGAGCTCACCGAGGTGACCCTGGCCCCCGGCAACCGGGTGGAGCTGCTCGTGGACACCCGCGAGGGCACCTCCGCGCTGACCGCCGCCCCCGTGGACCGCGGCAGCATGGGCGGCATGATGGGCGGGGCCATGCCGGGGGACGGCCCCGGCAACGACGAGCCGATCGAGCTGCTCACCCTGGCGGTCACCGGGGACCGGGCCGCGGAGGCCGGCCCCGTGCCCCCGGGTCCGGCGCTGCGGGACCTGCGCGAGGAGCCGGTCGAGGCCCGGCGGACCCTGGACTTCGCCATGGGCATGGGAGGCATGGGCGGGATGATGGGCGGCATGCGCGGGCCCGGGCAGATGATGTCCTTCACGATCGACGGGCAGCAGTTCGACGCCGAGCGCACCGACCAGCGGGTCCGGGTGGGCACCGTGGAGGAGTGGACCCTGACCAACTCCAGTCCCATGGACCACCCGATGCACCTGCACGTGTGGCCCATGCAGGTCGTGTCCGAGGCGGGCCGTGACGTCTCCGCCCCGACGTGGCAGGACGTGGTCAACGTCCCGGCCTTCGGGGAGGTGACGGTCCGGGTGGCCTTCGACGACTTCGGCGGCCGCACCGTCTACCACTGCCACATCCTCGACCACGAGGACCTCGGCATGATGGGCACCGTCGAGGCCCGCTGAACACCGTGGGCCCGGCCCACCGACCCTGTCCGGACCACCCCACCGACCCTGTTCGATCCACCCCACCGCCGGGAGGCGCTCGCCGCCCGGCAGGAAGGACGTGCACCTCCTCATGGACCAGAGCACGCAGACGCAGCAGAAACTCTCCCTGACCGGTTCCGTCGCCCTGGGAACGGGGGTGATGATCGGCGCGGGCATCTTCGCCCTCGTGGGGCAGGTCGCCGAGCTGGCCGGCGGCTGGGTGCCCTGGGCGTTCCTCGCCGGCGCCGTGGTCGTGGCGTTCAGCTCCTACTCCTACATCCGCTACTCGGCCACCAACCCGTCCGCCGGCGGGATCGCGATGCTGCTCAAGGCCGCCTACGGCCCCGGGGTGGTCGCCGGCTCGTTCTCCCTGTTCATGTACGTGTCGATGATCCTGGCCGAGTCCCTGCTGGGCCGCACCTTCGGCACCTACCTGCTGCGCCCCTTCGGCCTGCAGGGCTCCGCCGTGTGGGTGGCGGTGCTGGCGGTGGTCGCCATCGCGGCCGCCGCCCTGGTGAACCTGGTGGGCAACCGGTGGGTGGAGCGCTCCGCCACGGTGACCGCGGCGATCAAGATCGTGGGGATCGCCGTGCTGGCGGTCGCAGGCATCCTCGCCGCGGGGGTGTCCTCCCTGGGCCGGCTGTTCACCGCGGCCGACCGCACCCCGCCGGAGGCGGGCTGGCTGGGCTTCCTGGCCGGGACCACCCTGTGCATCCTGGCGTACAAGGGCTTCACCACGATCACCAACCAGGGCGCGGACCTCGAACGGCCCGAGCGCAACATCGGCCGCTCCATCATGATCTCCATCGCCCTGTGCACGGTGCTCTACCTGCTGATCACCGTGGCGGTCACCGGCAGCCTGACCGTGCCGCAGATCGTCGAGGCCCGGGACTACGCCCTGGCCGAGGCGGCCGAGCCGATGTTCGGCGCCTGGGGCGTGCGGCTGACCGTGCTGATCGCCGTGGTCGCGACGCTGTCGGGGCTGGTCGCGAGCCTGTTCTCGGTCTCGAAGCTCTACGACATGCTCCGCGACATGGGCCAGGCCCCCGGCCTGCCGGGGAAGGAGGGCCACCAGTCGCTGTTCATCACCGCCGGGCTGGCGATCCTGATGGCCGCCTTCTTCGACCTGGGCCAGATCGCCTCCCTCGGCGCCATCCTGTACCTGGCCATGGACATCGCCATCCACCTCGGCATCCTCCGCCACCTCCGGGACGACGTCGGGGCCAGACCCTGGATCCCGTGGGTCGCGATCCTGCTCGACGTGGCGGTGCTCGTGCCGTTCGTGCTGCTGAAGGCGCAGTCGGACCCGTTCACCCTGGTGGTCACCGCCGTGGTGGCCCTGGTCATCGTCGTGGCGCAGTGGTTCACCGTGCGGCACCGTTCCGACGAGGAGGCCCAGCACAGCGAGCAGGACGAGCCGGAGCAGCACTGACGGCTCCTGTCCCGGGCCGGCGGGCGCGGGACGGGCCGTTGGGCGCCGTCCCGGGCGGCGCCGCACCTACATGAGCAGGGGGCCGTCGAGGGCCGCCCACAGCACACCGGCCAGGACGCCCAGCACCAGGCTCGCGATCGCGGCGGCCCCGGCGGTGACGGCCGGCCAGGCGGCCGCCCCGCCGCGGCCGGGGAACCCCGCGGCGTCCCGGTCCGGGCGGGCGAAGACGGGGGCGAACCAGCGCAGGTAGTAGAACAGGCTGAGCACGCTGTTGAGCACCACCACCAGGGCCAACCAGCCGTGCCCGCCGTCCCAGGCCGCGGTGGCGGTGGTGAGCTTGCCGACGAACACGGCCAGCGGCGGGGTCCCCACCAGTCCCAGCAGGGCCACGAGCAGCGCCAGTCCCAGGCCCGGGCGGGAGCGGACCAGGCCCCGGTAGGCGGCCAGCTCCCGGTGCTCGGGCAGCGCGGCGGTCACGGCGAACGCGGCGACGTTGGTGACGGCGTAGGCGGCGAGGTAGAACAGCAGCGAGGGCAGGGCCAGGTCGCTGCGCCCGGCCGCGGCCACGGGCACGAGCAGGAACCCGACCTGGGCCACCGTGGACCAGCCCAGCAGCCGGCGGGGGTCGGTCTGCCAGTAGGCCGCGAGGTTGCCCAGGAACATCGAGGCCGTGGCGAGCAGCGCCGCGACGAGCAGCCAGGAGCCGTCCCCGGCGGAGACCGCGGCCACGAGCCGGTACACGGCCACCAGCGCGCCCACCTTGGGCACGGTGGTGAGGAAGGTGGCGGCGGTGGCCCCGGTGCCCTGGGCGGCGTCGGGCACCCAGAAGTGGAAGGGCACCCCGCCGGCCTTGAAGAGCAGCCCGGCGAGCACGCCCAGCACGCCCGCGCCCACGGCCGCTGCCGGGGCGGCGGGCAGCTCCTCCTGGAGCAGGGCGTAGTCGGTGCCGCCGGCCAGGGCGTAGAGCACGGTGACCCCGAGCATGAGCAGGATCCCGGACAGCGCCCCCATGAGGTAGGTCTTCATGGCGGCCTCCGCCCCGGCGCGCCCGCCCGTGAGGCCGACGATCCCGTACAGGGGGATGCTGGCCAGCAGGAACCCCACGACCAGCACGAGCAGGTCGGTGGCCCCGGCCAGGACCATCACCCCGGTGGTGGCGAGGAGCAGCAGCGCACACGTGTCCGACTCCCGTGGGGACCCGGCGATCTCCCCGGAGGCCACGCCCAGGACCAGCAGGGTGGTCAGGGTGGCGATCACCCGGGCGGCGCCGGTGGCGGTGTCCACGGCGAAGGTGCCGCTGAAGGCGCTCTGCGCGGGCCCGGCCATGGCGAGGGCCGCGGCGGTCGCGGCACCCAGCAGGGCCAGGGCCGCCGCGGCGCGGGCGATCCACTGCCGGTCGCGGGGCAGGAAGGATCCGCCCAGCAGCACCACCAGCGCGCCGAGGAAGACGAGAATCTCGGGCACCAGCAGCTCGGGGCGCATCTGCATCGAGGCCTCCACCGGCTACCGTCCCACCAGGCCCACGAGGGCGGCCGAGGCCGGCTCGATCACCTCGAGCAGCACCCGGGGCAGCACACCGATGAGCAGGGACAGGCCCAGCAGGGGACCGGCGGACCACAGCTCCGGCGCCCGGAGGTCGGCGAACCCGGGGGTGTGCCCGGCCGTGGGGCCGGTGAAGACCCGCTGCAGGGCCCGCAGGAACAGTGCGGCGGTGACCAGGATGCCCAGCAGGGCCACCGCGGTGACCGGGGCGACCGCCACGCTGCCGGCGAAGATCTGGAACTCGGCGATGAACCCGGAGAACCCGGGCAGGCCCAGGGAGGCGAAGGCCCCGACCGCGAACAGCGCCGCGTAGCGCGGGGCGGGAGCGGCCAGCCCGCCGTAGGAACCCATGTCGTAGGAGCCGGCCCGGTCCTGCATCACCCCGGCGAGCAGGAACAGGGCGGCGGTGATCAGCCCGTGGCTGACCATCTGCACCACCGCGCCGGTGACCGCCACGGAACGGGCCTGAGCGGCGCCCTCGGCGAGGACCCCGACCGCGCCCAGGGCCAGGACGATGTAGCCCATGTGATTGACCGAGGTGTAGGCGATCATCCGCTTGAGATCCGTCTGGGCCAGGGCCACGAACGCCCCGTAGAGCACCGAGACGACGCCGACGGCCACGATCACCCAGGCCCACGCCCGCCACGCCTCCGGCAGGATCGGCATGGCGATGCGCACGAACCCGTAGGTGCCCATCTTCAGCAGCACCCCCGCCAGCACGGCCGAGCCGGTGGCCGGGGCGTCGGTGTGCGCCGGCGGGAGCCAGGTGTGGAACGGCACGGTGGGGGTCTTCACGGCCAGGCCCACCAGGATCGCCGCGAGCACCAACCCCCCGGTGAGCGGATCGCCCGCCAGAGGTGCGGCCGCGACGAGCTCGGGGATGTCGAAGGTGTGCGGTGCCGCCGCCACGTAGAGCCCGATGAAGCCCAGCAGCAGGGC